>JBCBXF010000007.1:0-28079 GCA_039816705.1 Pseudomonadota bacterium
TGATGAAGAAGAGCATGCCTACCGCGAAATGCTGCTGATCCGGCGTTTCGAAGAGAAGGCGGGCCAACTTTATGGCATGGGCTACATCGGCGGCTTTTGCCATCTATACATCGGGCAGGAGGCTGTCGTCGTCGGCATGCAGATGACGCTTAATGATGGCGATCAGGTGATCACAGCCTATCGCGATCACGGGCATATGCTAGCGACAGGTATGGACCCGAAAGGCGTTATGGCTGAACTCACTGGGCGCAAGAACGGCTACTCCCGCGGTAAGGGTGGGTCGATGCACATGTTCTCGAAGAGTAAGGCATTTTACGGCGGACATGGCATCGTTGGCGCGCAGGTTCCACTCGGCGCCGGGCTGGCCTTTGCGAACAAGTATCGCGACGACGGAAAAGTTTCGCTGACCTACTTCGGTGAGGGCGCCGCCAACCAGGGGCAGGTCTACGAGACATTCAACATGGCCTCGTTGTGGCAATTGCCATCGATCTTCATTATCGAAAACAATCGCTATGCGATGGGCACTTCCGTCGAGCGCGCAGCAGCGAAATCTGAAGAGATGTTCGCACGAGGTGCCGCCTTCGGCATTCCGGGTGAGCAAGTGGACGGCATGGATGTGCGCGCTGTTCGCGCTGCGGGAGAAAAAGCTGTCTCCCATGCGCGCAGCGGCAGTGGACCTTATATTCTCGAGATGCAAACGTATCGCTATCGCGGTCACTCGATGTCCGATCCGGCAAAGTATCGGACGCGCGATGAGGTGACGAAGACACGTGAGGAGCGCGACCCGATCGAGCGCGTGCGCAAGCGGCTGATTGAGATGCACGACGTGAGCGAGGACGCGTTGAAATCGATCGACAAGGATATCCGTTCGACTGTGAATGCCGCTGCCGAGTTTGCTCAGAACGATCCTGAACCGGATGTCTCGGAACTCTGGACGGATGTCACGTTGGAGTCTGCGGCCTGATGGCGGACGTGGCAGAACGTCGAGCGACGTATGCCGACATGGAGGCACTGCCTCCGCACGTGACAGGCGAGATCCTGTTCGCCGCCTTTTGCACACGGGGACGTACAGCCCGTCAGCGCGGGGATGCGGCCAGCGCTTTGAGCGCACTTATGACGAACGCATATCAACTCGGGATCGGTGGCTCGGTAGGCTGGACCTTTATTGTTGAGCCCGCATTGCATCTGAGTGAACACGTCATCGTCCCGGATATTGCCGCTTGGCGAAACGTCAATGTCACTGAACCTGCAACACAGGCGCACTGTTCGGTGGCACCTGACTGGGCATGCGAGATTACCTCCCCTGGTACGGAGCAGCGCGACCGCGCTTTGAAACGGCGGATATTTGCGACATTCGGTGTGGGGCATCTCTGGTTTGTCGATCCTCGCTCGCGCATCGTTGAAGCGTTCGAGCTGCGCGATGGCGCCTACTCACTGCTCGAGACATTCACCGGCGACGTTGACGTGAGTGCAGCACCGTTTGGTGAATGTTCATTTGACCTCGATCTGCTTTGGCCATTCGATAAGCCTTCACAGCCTTCCGACCGACATCCCGCCCTTCACACGGAATCCGCTTATGCCCACTGACGTTCTCATGCCAGCCTTGTCGCCCACGATGGAAGAGGGGACGCTCGCGAAATGGCTGGTCGCGGAGGGAGATGATGTGACCTCTGGCGACGTGATCGCGGAGATCGAGACCGACAAAGCCACCATGGAAGTCGAGGCGGTCGACGAAGGTAAGATCGGCAAGATCCTTGTTGAAGCCGGCACGGAAAATGTGAAGGTCAACACGCCGATTGCGGTCATTCTTGACGACGGTGAGGATGCGAATGCCGGGGGTGTGACAGCGAACGGAGCTTCAGCACCAACGGCAAGTCGAGAGCCTGAGGCGGAGGCCGTGACGCAAACACCCGCCGCGCCGGTGACCGTCGCAGTCAGCATGCCAGAGATCGAGGTTCCCGAGGGGACTGAGATGGTCTCAACCACGGTCCGGGAAGCGTTGCGCGACGCCATGGCGGAGGAAATGCGCGCGGACGATAATGTCTTCCTGATGGGCGAGGAAGTCGCCGAGTATCAGGGGGCTTACAAGATCAGTCAGGGCCTTTTGGAGGAGTTCTCTGCACGTCGCGTCATCGATACGCCAATCACTGAGCATGGGTTTGCAGGCATTGGGACGGGCGCCGCGTTCGCTGGACTGAAGCCCATCGTTGAATTCATGACCTGGAATTTCGCGATGCAGGCGATCGACCACATTATCAACTCGGCTGCTAAGACGCTCTACATGTCCGGCGGCCAGATGGGGTGCCCGATCGTCTTTCGGGGCGCCAATGGCGCTGCGGCACGCGTCGCGGCTCAGCACTCGCAATGCTACTCCGCATGGTACGCCCATGTCCCCGGGCTGAAGGTGGTGGCGCCGTATTCCGCCAGCGATGCGAAAGGCCTTTTGAAGGCTGCGATCCGTGACCCCAATCCGGTGCTTGTACTGGAAAATGAAATTCTCTACGGCCAGTCATTCGACGTGCCCGCGCTCGACGATTGGACTGTGCCGATCGGCAAGGCGAAAATCGTGCGTGCGGGCGATGATGTCACGATCGTCTCGTTTTCGCGGGGCATGACCTACGCGCTCGAGGCGGCAGATCAACTTGCTAGTGACGGGATCAGCGCGGAGGTCATTGACCTGCGCTCGCTTCGGCCGCTCGATACAGCAACCGTGATCGAGAGCGTGAAGAAGACGAACCGGCTTGTCACGGTTGAGGAGGCATGGCCGATTTGTTCGATCGGAAGCGAGGTCTGCCATCAGGTGACGCTGGAGGCCTTCGACTATCTGGATGCGCCGCCGACCAAAGTGAGCGGTGCGGACGTTCCAATGCCTTATGCGGCCAACCTTGAGAAGCTGGCACTGCCGTCCGCTGAGCAGGTTGTCACGGCTACCAGGGCGGTGTGTTACAAGTAGCGTGATGACCCAGCTGCAACAGAGACCGGCGACTGACGCTGTTCTGGAAACCATCCCATCACATCTCCTGGCGGAGCTACGCGACGGCGCGTTCGTGACAAGCTCACGGCCGCGCAAACGTCACTCAAGTTCGCGAACGGCTCCGGCAACTGAGCTCTCGGAATCCGTTCAGAAGTCTGGTGGCGGACCCCGGGGATTGCAGTTTACTTCCGAGCCCGAGCTCCACATCCGAGACAACCTCGCGGCGCCGGACACGGCGGAAACTCTTGAGATGCCTGATCGGGCCTACGCGATTTTTTCGCCCACAATGGCTTCACCTGAGCGGACAGTGAAGTTTCTCCTCTGCAACGCGACCGGTATCCGATATCTCCGGGATAATGCTCCCGTCCTGCACACGCCTGAGGTGTTCAAGCAGTCCCCTGGGGCGTGGATGACGCTCACGAATTTCTCGAATGCTGATGCCGCGAGCGCTTCGCCTTCCAACGCAATTTCCTTCCAGCTTGCCGATCTGTGGGACGACTGATCGACACAGCCAAACCGACCGGACTTCCCATGCCCATCCCGATACTGATGCCCGCGCTCTCTCCAACAATGGAAGAGGGGACACTTGCCAAGTGGCTCGTGAAGGAGGGCGATGCGGTTGCGTCCGGCGATGTGATCGCCGAAATCGAAACGGACAAGGCGACGATGGAAGTCGAGGCCGTCGATGAGGGCACCGTTGGACGCATCCTTGTTGATGCTGGGACAGAGGGTGTGGCGGTTAACAAGCCGATCCTGATGTTGCTCGAAGACGGGGAAAGCGCCGATGCGCTGGACGTGTCATCTGCAGCTGCCGCGCTGTCGCAAGCTTCTGCAGTTGAAACCAGTGGCGTGCCATCGCCCTCGGGAGATGCGGAGAAGAAAGGCTCTGAGGGTCCCAGTAGCGCGAACGGATCAGCGTCGCCGGTGGCGAACGGCAGCCGCATCTTTGCCACGCCGCTGGCCCGCCGCCTGGCGCATGACGCAGGGATCGACCTTTCGACGATTGCCGGTTCTGGACCTAAGGGCCGAATTGTCAAAACTGATGTTGAAGCGGTTCAGGACGGTGCGCGTGGTGCAGCGGCCGCATCAACGCAGGTCGCAACCGCGCCGATTGCGCCTGCCGCTGCGGCGATGCCACGTGCCATGGCCGATGACAAGATCATGGCGCTCTATGAAGAGGGCACCTTCGAGGTTGTTCCGCACGACAACATGCGCAAGACGATCGCGTCCCGTCTTGTTGAAGCGAAGACAACAATCCCGCACTTTTACCTCTCGATCGAGTGCCGACTGGACGAGTTGTTGTCGGCCCGCAAACGGATGAACGATGGGGCAGACGGGCGCTTCAAACTGTCAGTCAATGACTTCATCATCAAAGCGCTCGCGCTTGCCTTACAGGATGCGCCAGCGGCGAACGCGACGTGGACGGAGCAAGGTATGCTGCGTCACACGCGCTCGGATATTGGCGTTGCGGTGGCTGTTGACGGCGGGTTGTTCACCCCAGTGATCCGCCATGCAGATCTCAAGACCCTTTCAGAGATTTCCAATCAGATGAAAGATCTGGCGCGCCGTGCGCGGGACCGCAAGCTGAAGCCGCATGAGTATCAGGGCGGCACCACCGCAATTTCGAACCTCGGAATGATGGGTATCAAGAGGTTCGATGCGGTGATTAACCCGCCTCATGCGACGATACTGGCAGTGGGCGCGGGCGAACAACGCATGATTGTCGAGGACGGCGCGCCGATCGTTGCCAACATGATGAGCTGTTCGCTGTCCTGTGATCACCGTGTTGTCGATGGCGCACTGGGTGCGGAAATGCTTGCGGCGTTCAAAGCGTATATTGAAGACCCGGTGCGGATGCTGGTGTAACTGCCCGACGTCTCGCAGCTGCAACTCGCTTGCACCGAGCCGTCAATCAGCCCGATCGCGGTGTTGATTTGACTGCCATAGTATCGCGGTGCTCATAAACGTTCGCAGGGTACAACGATGTCTCGAATTGCGTTTCTTCCCGCTATCTTCACGATGGCGCTTTTCCTGTCGGCGTGTGCCGGCGGCGCGCCCGGCTATGTTGGCACATCGACGTTGATGCCGGTGCCAAGCGGCGTGAGTAGCAAGCCCTTCGACCGCTCTAAAAAGCGACGACGTGCAAAGCTTGGAAACTGCCGTCAGGTACGGCGGCAGCTGCGGCGTCTTGAAAAGCGTGGGGAGATCGTCTCCGCAGCGTATGACCGCGCGATCGACCAGCACATCCGTTTGGGTTGCGACCGCCGCCGCAGCTAACTCAGTTCGGTTTTCGCGATAACGCTTTGACAGGCCCCGGGTTGTGAGGGTGGCCATCGCGCTGCTACGTGTTGGACGATCCGGTGGCACGAATGCGCGAGACCGAATGCATGGCAGACAACACTTACGATGTGCTGGTCATTGGCGGCGGTCCGGGTGGTTATGTGACCGCCATCCGCGCGGCGCAGCTTGGGCTGAAAACCGCGGTTGTTGAACGTGAGCATCTGGGGGGCATCTGCCTCAATTGGGGATGCATCCCGACCAAGGCGCTGCTCCGATCGGCGGAGATTTATCATTACGCGCAGCATGCAGGTGACTACGGCCTGACACTTGACGGTGCGATGACGTTTCAGGCCGAGGCGGTCGTGAAACGTTCGCGCGGCATCTCCGGACAGTTGAACGGCGGCGTCGGATTTCTGCTCAAGAAGAACAAGGTCGACGTGATATGGGGTGAGGGGCGGATCACCAAGCCGGGGACAGTAGAGGTTCGGGCGACGCAGAAGCCGGCTGTCGAGCCTGCGCATCCGGCACCGAAGGGAACACGTGAGCCCGGCACTTACCAAGCCAAACACATCATCATCGCGACGGGAGCCCGCCCGCGCGCACTACCCGGTATTCAGCCGGATGGAGATAAAATCTGGACCTACTTTGAGGCAATGGTACCGAAGGAGATGCCAAAGTCTGTCCTTGTGATGGGGTCCGGCGCGATCGGCATCGAGTTCGCGTCGTTCTACGCCACAATGGGGGCGGATGTGACGGTCGTCGAAGTGATGGACCAGATCCTTCCGGTTGAAGACGCCGAAATCGCCGCCATCGCCCGCAAGCGGTTTGAAAAACAGGGCATGACGATCCTCACAGGAGCGAAGGTGAGTGGCGTCGAGAAAACGAGCGGAGGCATTCGAGCGACGATTGACGTCTCGGACGGGCAAACACAAACGATCGAAGCAGACAAACTGATCTCGGCTGTCGGCGTCGTAGGCAATGTCGAGGGGTTGGGTCTTGAAGATCTCGGCGTTTCGACCGAGCGTGGCTGCATCGTGATCGACGATGTCGGACGCACCAATGTGGACGGGATCTATGCCATCGGGGATGTGGCCGGGCCGCCGATGCTCGCGCACAAGGCTGAGCACGAAGGCGTCATCTGTATCGAGGCGATCGCTGGCAAGCATCCGCACACAATGGACAAAAATCAGATTCCAGGATGCACGTACTGCCATCCGCAGGTGGCATCCGTCGGTTTGACTGAGGCTGCGGCGAAGGATGCGGGCCACGAACTGAAGGTCGGAAGGTTCCCGTTCATCGGCAATGGCAAGGCGATTGCGCTTGGAGAACCTGAGGGGCTGGTCAAGACGATCTTTGATGCCAAGACCGGGCAGCTGCTCGGCGCGCATATGGTTGGTGCCGAGGTGACCGAGCTGATCCAGGGCTTTGTGATTGCCATGCAACTCGAGACGACCGAAGAGGACCTGATGCACGCGGTTTTCCCGCATCCGACGTTGTCAGAGATGATGCATGAGAGCGTGCTCGACGCCTATGATCGCGTGATCCACACTTGATCGTGCCGAATTTGATGGTCGTCTCTGACGCGTTGTCTCTGGCAGGCTGGACAGTCACCTCGTGAGAAACCATATCTGAGACATGGCCACCTTGATCGACAGTCGCGCGACATCCGCGCCTCGGCATCCCGAAAAAGCGCATCGTGCGGAGACGCCCACCTTGCAGAAGCCGGCCTGGATCCGCGTGAAGGCGCCTGGGTCTGCCGATTACAATGCGACGCGCGACATCGTGAAGGCGCATGGACTGGCGACAGTGTGTGAAGAAGCGGGCTGCCCGAACATCGGCGAGTGCTGGGAGAAAAAGCACGCAACAATGATGATCATGGGCGAGATCTGCACCCGTGCCTGTGCATTCTGCAACGTCCGCACCGGCCTGCCTCACCCGCTTGACGAGAGTGAACCGGATCGTGTTGCCCAGGCGGTCGCCACACTTGGGCTGGCGCATGTTGTGATCACCTCGGTGGACCGCGACGATCTCGACGATGGCGGGGCGCAGCACTTTGCTGATGTGATCCGGGCCATTCGGAAGACTTCACCAGGGACGACCGTAGAAATCTTGACCCCTGATTTTCTGCGCAAACCCAATGCACTTGGGGTCGTCGTTGCGGCGCGGCCGGATGTGTTCAACCATAATCTCGAAACGGTGCCGTCACACTATCTCGAAATCAGACCGGGCGCGCGTTATTTTCACTCCCTGCGCATTTTGCAGGCGGTGAAAGAGCTCGATCCGACGATCTTCACGAAGTCCGGCATCATGGTTGGTTTTGGTGAAACCCGAAACGAGGTGCTACAGGTCATGGATGATCTGCGGGTCGCGGACGTCGATTTCCTCACGATCGGTCAGTATCTGCAACCGACGCGGCGTCATGCCGAGTTGAAGGAGTACGTCACTCCCGATGCCTTCAAGGCCTATGAGACGGTGGCGTATGCCAAGGGCTTCTTGATGGTGTCGGCCAGTCCACTTACGCGTTCGTCCTATCACGCCGATGCGGACTTTGCGCGGCTGCGTGCCGCGCGCGCCGCTGCCTGAGACTGCGGGCCTTTATCCCGATGCCTAAGTTTGACACCCGTCGGCGCGTTCGCCATCGTGCGGAGGATATGTTTGAGCTTGTCGCGGATGTGGAGAAGTATCCGCAGTTCGTCCCGCTGTGCCAGTCACTGTCTATCCGTGATCGCGGGGTGTCGGAGAGTGGTTATCCAGCGCTGATCGCGGACATGACGGTGGCGTACAAGTTTTTCCGCGAAACCTTCACCAGCCGTGCGGTACTTGAGCGGGACAATCTGCGGATTGTTGCGCAGTATCTCGATGGACCGTTTAGCCACATGGAGAACATCTGGACTTTTACGCCAGCTGGGGATCGCGCCTGCGATGTGCATTTTGCGATCGATTATGCGTTTCGGTCACGCCCTTTGGAGATGTTGATGGGCGCAATGTTCGACACGGCGTTCCGCAAGTTTGCCTCCGCCTTCGAAGCGCGTGCGGACACGATCTATGGTCGCGCTTAAGGGCACTGGCGCGGGTCAAAGAAGCTGCCTGACCAGCGCGATCGCATCTCGGACGGTTGCGAGGCGGATGACACTGCGGGGCTGTTCGCCGTAGCGCCGTTCCAAATGAATGATCGTGTTGGACGTTGCGGCGGCGATGTGGACGAGACCGACTGGTTTCTTGTCGGTGCCACCGCCCGGACCCGCGACGCCTGTCACGGCGACTGTATGGGTGGCGCGTGAAGCTTGGAGCGCACCTGCCGCCATCGCGCGCGCAACGGCTTCACTGACTGCTCCGTGGGTCACGAGGTCTACCTCAGGCACACCGAGCAGTTCGATCTTGGCTTCGTTCGAATAGGTGACAAAGCCGCGTTCGAACACGGTAGATGATCCTGCGAGATCGGTGACAGCGCCGGCGATGAGCCCACCTGTGCAGCTCTCTGCCGTCGCGAGCGAGGCGCCCGCAGACCGCAACTGACGAGACAGCTCGTCGACCGCTGCAACGACATCAGCCGGAAACACGTGTGTGCTCCCGGCTGGACAATGGTGGTATCAATTGAAGCTCAGTCAGCGACGAGCTTTTCGGCGGATGTAAGAATAACATCGAACTGATTGCTGCTCTCAGTGCCGAGAACCTTCTCGACGGAGTCCTGGGTCTGACGCCAAACTGGATAGGCAGCAACAATCGCCTTGCGACCAGCTTCCGTCAAATGAAGCCCCCGTCCATGACGTCCAGCCGGCGGGTCCATCTGCACCAGGCCAATGCCGACCAGACGCTTCAGATTCCGGCTCAACGTCGATTTCTCGATGTCGAGATTGAGGCCAATCTCGGCGGCGGTAATCCCGTCGCGCTGAGCAACAGCGGTCAGTAGTGTAAACTGGCTTGACGTCAGCCCGAGCGCACGCAGCGCATCATCGTAGACGCGCGTGATGATGCGGCTCATCCGCCGAACACGCAATGCAACACAGCATGCAGAGGACGACTCGCCGATTTCCTCGACGGTCAAACCCTTAAGCTCGGCAGTCTGTTTCATCTCGTCACCCCGAGTGCTCACCCCATGTGATTGGTAAGCAAATTGAGGTGATTCTGCGGGCGCGGCAACGCGCGGTGGCATCAGGATGAACGGAACAGCCACACTGATGCCACGAGGACGCACTGCTTGTGGACGTATAGAGCGCACATTGATGGCCTGACGCTCTGTCTTGGTGACCTCAGTCTTCGTTTGCCGGCAATTCCAGCGTCGCAACCGCGAGCGCTGCAATGCCTTCGCCGCGCCCCGGAAAGCCCAGTCGCTCGGTTGTTGTCGCCTTTACGCTGATGCGTTTGGCGTTGATGCCAAGGAGTTCGGACAGGCGTTGAACCATCTCAGGGCGATGTGGGCCGATCTTCGGGGCTTCGCAGATGAGTGTGATATCGACGTGGACAATTCGGCCATCGCGCGCGGCGACACGGCGGACGGCGTCCTCGAGGAAGATGGCTGAATCCATTCCGCTGTAGGTGTCGTCAGATGGCGGGAAGTGTGTGCCAATATCGCCGTCGCACAAGGCGCCGAGGAGTGCATCCGTGAGAGTGTGCAAGCCGACATCCGCATCTGAATGACCGGATAGCCGCTTGGTGTAAGGGATGGTCACTCCACATAGAACGACCGCATCACCTTCGGCAAACGCATGGACATCGAAGCCCTGGCCTGTGCGGAACTCTCGAGGGCCTTGTGATTGCGTTGCAGTCATCACCGGGAACTTTCCTGCTGGGCATCAGCTAATTGAATGTGGCGTCGCGCCCACGCCAGATCTTCGGGTGTCGTGATCTTGCGCAATTGCTCATCGCCCTCAACAACAACAATGCGCCGCCCGTTCGCTTCCATGATGGACGCGTCGTCAGTAAACGCGGCCTGACGCTCCGGCGTCGACATGGCCGCAGTGTCGTGTGCCTGCAACAGAGCTTCGTATTTGAAGGCCTGTGGTGTTTGTGCGCGGACAAGTGTGTCCCGTTGGATCGTTTCGACGATGCCGCCGTCTTGATCGACCCGTTTCATGGTGTCGATGGCCGGCAGGGCCGGCACTGCGCCGTCCGCGAGTTCGCAGGCTTCAAGAACCCGGTCGATGACCGCGACCGAGAGGAAAGGCCGCGCCGCATCATGGATCAAAACAACGTCTGGACGGGCGGTTTGGAGCGCTCTCAGACCATTGTGCGTCGATGCCTGGCGGGTTGCACCTCCGTGAACGGGAGCCAAGACGCGTTCGCCCGGCTTTCCCAGAGACGAGAGGCAACCACGGAATCGCGCCCCGTCATCGGGATGAATGACAACCTGTACGGCGGATATCTGCGGAGACTTCAAAAGCCGCCCGATCGCATGCGCGAGCACGGTCAGGTCATCGAGAGCCGCGTATTGCTTGGCCTGACCTCCTGCCGCAGTGCCCATCCGGCTGCCGCGACCCGCCGCCACGACAAGCGCCAGAACGTTTGACGCGGGCGTTCTCTGTTTGGCCGGATCGGACATGCCTACTGGGACGCTCCAAGTCTGCTGGACGGTACAGGCGTTGAGCGCACATGCCTCTCCGCGCCGTACGCCGCAACCGATGATGTGCGCTGTTCCAGCGCGGGTGCAAAAAAGAGCACCAGTCGGAGCAAAAAGCGTCTAATATTTGGGCAAACACAGACACAGGCGAGGATTGCTGTGAATTTGGTCAACGCGGAAAGCGCGGCTTATCTGCCGAACTTGCGTGACGATATCCTGACCGCGCCGCAGAATTCGCTGTCGGCGTCGTTCCGGATCGGCCCGGTCTCGATTGCCAATCGCGTGGTGTTGGCGCCGATGTCGGGCGTGAGCGATGCCCCTTTCCGCAGAATAGCGGCTCACTTTGGCGCGGGGCTGGTGGTCTCGGAGATGATCGCAAGCGCCCAACTTGCCGAACGGGATGCCGACGCCATGCTACGCACCGAGCGCGCGGGGAACGGTCCTTTTGTCATACAACTCGCGGGACGTGACGGACATTGGATGGCGGAAGGAGCGAGGATAGCTGAGGGCTGTGGCGCCGACATTATCGACATCAACATGGGTTGCCCCGCACGCAAGGTGACGGGCGGACAGTCCGGTTCAGCGCTCATGCGCGATCTCGATCATGCACTGACGTTGATCGATGCGACTGTCGCCGCTGTTCGAGTTCCGGTGACGCTGAAGATGCGGCTGGGGTGGGATGCATCGTCAGTCAATGCACCCGAACTCGCAGAGCGCGCCGAGATGGCCGGTGTTCAGGCGATCACGGTGCACGGTCGCACGCGCTGTCAGTTCTTCAACGGCTCTGCCAACTGGAAGGCAGTGCGTGCTGTAAAAGAGCGTGTGCGCGTGCCGGTGATCGTGAACGGCGATATCTGCACGGGCCGTGATGTGGCAGCGGCCCGCGCGGCGTCTGGAGCTGATGCGATCATGATCGGTCGTGCTGCCTATGGTTCGCCATGGGCGCCGGGTGTGGCGGCGACCGGTGCGGACGATGTGAGCGCGTGCCCCGCTGATATGGCGGATCTCGTCGCCGCACACTTTGAAGACATGCTGGAGACGTACGGACCATTTCTCGGCATCCGCAATGCCCGAAAGCATCTTGGTTGGTATGTGTCGCGGAGGCACGGAGATGGTGCGCAGGCGAAGTCATGGCGGGCAGCGCTCTGCCAGAGCGACGATGTTCATGATGTGCGGAGACAAATTCGCGCATGCTTCTCCGCACCGCAGTGGGTTGCGGCATGAGTACGGTCGCAACCGATGCGGCAACGGGCCGGCGTCAACCAGATGAACTGGATGAAGGCACGATCCTGAATGCGATGCCGCAGATCGTCCTTATCGTTGATCGCGACGGGGCCATCCTTGAGGCTAATTCTGCCGCGGAGGTTTTCTTTGGAATCAGCCTTTCACATCTGAAGCGCACACGGCTGCCTGATCTCGTCGCCTTCGGTTCGCCATTGCTCGCTTTGTGCGATCAGGTGTTCCGCACCGAAAAATCGATCAACGAATACAACATCGACCTTGGTCTGCCGCGCGTTAACGCGGATCGTCCTATTGATGTCTACGGGGCCTTGGTGACCGAAAACCCTGAGCATTTGCTGCTCGTCCTGCAACAGCGCAGCATGGCACAGATGATCGAGCGGCAGGTGACCAACCGTGCGGCGGCCCGTTCGGTTTCCGGATTGGCGTCGGTGCTGGCGCATGAGATTAAAAATCCGCTCTCCGGCATCCGGGGCGCCGCCCAGCTTCTGGAGATGACGCAGGATGATGATGGACGCGCGTGGACCCAGCTGATCTGCACCGAGACAGACCGGATTCGCGATCTTGTCGATCGCATGGAGGTCTTTGGCGACGAACGTCCGTTTCCGCATGATCCTGTGAACATCCATAGCGTTCTTGATCATGTGCGGCGACTGTCGGAGACGGGTGTCGCCAACCATGTAACGTTCGTCAGCGAGTTTGATCCGTCATTGCCTCCGCTTGCCGGTGACCGTGATCGGCTCATCCAGGCCGTGCTCAACCTCGTCAAGAATGCGACTGAGGCGATCGGTCCGGATCGTGTCGATGGCCGCATCCGTCTGACGTCATCGTTCCGACCGGGCGTCCATCTGACGTTGCCGGGGACGAAAAAGCGTGTGAGCCTGCCGTTGATGATCACGGTGGAGGACAATGGTACCGGCATCCCGGACGAGATCCGCGCGCATCTTTTTGATCCGTTTGTCACGACCAAGCGGACTGGCTCCGGGCTTGGTCTCGCGCTCGTCAGCAAGATCATCCATGACCATGGCGGCGTGGTCGAGTGCGATAGCGAACCGGGGCGTACCATCTTCCGTATCCTGATGCCGATGCATGCTGACCTGACCCGTGCGACTGCGATGGGGTCGGGCGACGAACACGATGTTGGGACGAAATCTGAAGAGGATGTCGAGTGATGGGGAACGTGCTTGTCGCTGATGACGACACCGCCATTCGGACTGTGCTGCATCAAGCCCTCGCGCGCGCCGGGCATGTGCCTCGCGTGACCGGCAATGCGGGAACGCTTTGGCGCTGGACGAGCCAGGGAGAGGGCGATCTGGTAATCACCGATGTGGTGATGCCGGATGAAAACGTCTTCAACCTTTTGCCGCGGATCAAGAAAGTTCGGCCTGATCTGCCGGTGATTGTCATGAGCGCCCAGAACACATTGCTGACGGCGGTGACGGCGGCCGAGCACGGCGCCTATGAGTATCTGCCAAAACCATTTGATTTGAACGAACTGCTTGCCGTCGTTGATCGCGCGCTGGAGGCGCCACGTCCGCCAGTCCAGCAGGCAACTCATGAGGGTGGGGACGATCTCCCGCTTGTGGGACGCTCGTCAGCAATGCAGGAGATCTACCGTGTCATGGCGCGGCTGACGCAGTCGGACCTGACGGTCATGATCCTCGGCGAAAGTGGAACTGGCAAAGAGCTTGTCGCGCGGGCGTTGCACGATTATTCCCCGCGTCGCCGCGCTCCGTTCGTCGCGATCAACATGGCGGCGATCCCGCGTGAACTCATCGAGAGTGAGCTTTTCGGCCACGAGAAGGGATCGTTTACCGGCGCACAGGGGCGGAGCATTGGCCGGTTTGAGCAGGCGGAAGGTGGAACGCTCTTCCTCGATGAGATCGGTGACATGCCGATGGAGGCGCAGACGCGGTTGCTTCGCGTTCTGCAGGAGGGAGAATATACAACCGTTGGAGGGCGGGTCTCTCTCAGAACTGATGTTCGGATCATCGCCGCGACAAACCGCGATCTCCGCCAGCAGATCGCACAGGGCATGTTCCGCGAGGACCTCTTTTATCGGCTGAATGTCGTGCCGCTGCGTCTGCCGCCATTGCGCGAGCGACTGGATGATATCCCTGACCTGGTCGCGCATTTTCTTCGCCACGGGCGCGACAGCGGCATGCCCGATCGGATGTTCGATGCGCAGGCGATCGAAGCGTTGGCAGCGCACTCATGGCCCGGGAACGTGCGCGAGCTTGAAAACGTCGTCCAGCGGCTTGCCGCGCTATCTCCGCATGACACGATTACGCGGGATGCAGTGCTGGCCGAATTTTCGTCCGTCGCAGCTCCGGATCTGGTGGCGGGTGGGGGAGAGAACGCGACACTCGGTGAGTTCACAGAGAGCTATCTGGATCATTACTTCGCCGGGTTTGCGGGAAGTCTTCCGCCCGCGGGATTGTATCAGCGTGTCTTGCATGAGGTTGAGGTGCCGATGATCACCGCGGCGCTGACCGCCACGCGCGGCAATCAAATCAAGGCGGCTGAGTTGCTCGGTCTGAACCGGAATACGCTGCGCAAAAAGATCCGCGAGTTGGGGATCACTGTTGTTCGGGGAATTTCTCCGGCCTGATGTCTGCTTGACGTCTTACATCCGGGTTATGTGCGCGTCGCAGCTCCCGCTTATTGGGAAAATAGTCGTGCGCCGGCGGATAGCGGCTGTTCCAAAATAGACACATTTGTGTCTTTGTTGCCGTCTACGACCCGCTTGTCGCTGCGCAGTGTCTCGCGAATGACACCATTGCAGGCGTCCAGCCCCGTTTACACGGTCTGTGAGGCCACACCTGTGATCCTGTCGCAACAAGAGATTTTGGCCAGCGTGCGATGTGACGGGGGCTCGGCCCAGTGACGATGGATCGGTTACGCGACCGCCTCAAACGGCTGGGCGAAAAGTTGCGGTCAGCAGCTGATGCGAACGGTCGTGCGTTCTGGTTTGGCCTCGCAGTCATCCCGCTCTCGTTGATTTCCGCGCTGGCAACCGGTCTGATCCTGACTGGACTGACACCACTGAGCCCGACGCATTCGGTCGTTACGACCGCTCTTGCGGTCAATGCAATCCTGATCGCGATGGCGATCGGTGTCATTGCATGGCAGGCGGTCGAGCTTTTGCGAGCGCGCCAGAGGCGGGCTGCGGCGTCGCGCTTGCATGCGCGGATCGTTGGTCTTTTCAGTGTCATCGCGACGGTGCCGGCGATCATTCTCGCGCTGTTCGCGTCGATCTCGCTCGATCGCGGTCTGGACAACTGGTTCTCGCAGCGCACGCAGGCGATTATCTCGAATTCTCTCGAGGTCGCAGAGGCTTACGTACAAGAGCATGGGCAGGTCCTGCGCGCCGATGGGATCGCCATGGCAAGGGATCTGGATGAGTCGGTGATTCCGGCGAATGGTGAAGGGCTTGTGCTTTCCCAGCAGGCCGGCATCCGCGGTATTCAACTCGCTTACCTGATCGACGCGAACGGCGCGGTTTTGGCGTCTGCCGTGCAGTCCAAGTCGGCGCCGTTCATAGCGCCACCACGCTCTGCGTTGCAGGAAGCCGTCGGCGGCACAGCTGTCAGCATTGCGCCTGGAAGCCGCAACCGGGTGGCTGTCATTCAGAAGCTGGCGTCACGGGAGAACACGTATCTCTACGTCTCGCGGTTGGTGGACAGCAAAGTGCTCCGCCACCTGCGTCTGACGCGTGACGGGGTGGCCGAGTATGGCGCGCTCGAGCAGCGACGCGCGGGTGTGCAGATCGCGTTTGGTCTGATGTACCTGATGGTGGCGCTGACCCTGCTGCTCGCTGCGATTTGGATCGGGCTCTGGTTCGCCAATGCGCTGGTCGCGCCGGTGCGCCGTCTCATTGGTGCGGCGCAGGACGTTTCGGACGGCAAGCTCGATGTCCGCGTGCCGGTGAAAACGCGGGAAGGGGATTTTGCCAATCTCGCGAATACCTTCAACCAGATGACCAGCGAGCTGGCGGTCAAGCGCAATGAACTGCTCTCGACGAACGAGCGGCTTACCGAGCGCGGGCATTTTATTGAGGCGGTGCTCTCCGGTGTATCCGCTGGCGTGCTTGGCCTCGATATGGACGGGCGGATCGATGCGGTGAACCGCGCGGCAGCACACTTGCTCGGAACGACTCCGGTTGACCTTCAGGGAGAAAATATCGTTGACGCTGTGCCCGAGCTGAAAGACGCATTCCGGGATGCGGCGCGGCGCAAGCCAAATGATGCGCCGTTGCAACTCGACATCACGCGCGACGGAGTCGAGCGAAATCTCGTCGTGCAGATCACGCTTGAACAGGCCGGTCCGAAAAACGACGGCTATGTCATCACTTTCGACGACATTACGGAACTTGTAAGTGCGCAGCGCACGGCCGCATGGGCGGATGTCGCGCGGCGCATCGCGCACGAGATCAAGAACCCGCTAACGCCGATCCAGCTGAGTGCCGAGCGTATCCGTCGCAAGTACGACAAGGCGATCACCGAGGATCGGGATGTGTTCGAGAAGTGTACCGAAACGATCATCCGGCAAGTCGGTGACATCGGGCGCATGGTCGACGAGTTTTCCGCGTTCGCGCGGATGCCACAGCCGAAAAAAGAACAACATGACCTACGCGTGCTCGTAAAAGAGACAGTCTATCTCTTTCAGGTCGGGCATCCGGAGATCGCGTTTGGCTTTGAGATGCCCGATCACGCCGTCCCGTTTGAATGTGATCGCGGACTGATCGCCCAGCTCGTGACCAATCTGACAAAGAACGCTGCCGAAGCGATTGCGGCTGTTCACGATGGCGCTGACACGCCGGAGAATTATTCCGGAAAGATTGAGGCGCGCCTCAGGGATGAGGGTCGCACGGTCACGCTGATGATCATCGACAATGGATGCGGACTGCCGGCGCAGAACCGGCGACGCCTGACCGAGCCTTATATGACGACGCGGGAAAAGGGCACGGGCATTGGCCTTGCCATCGTCCAAAAGGTCGCTGAACAGCACGGCGGGGTGCTTTATCTCGAAGATGCGCCCGAGGCCGTAAACGGCAGCCGCGGCGCGATGATGCGGATCGTGCTTGAGCGGCGCGACGCGCTGACCGATGCAACAGACAACGCCGATCCAGACGAGACGACGAATGACCTGGCCGACCGGCAGGTTGCCTGACGACACGTAATCCAACAGCGCGGGGCCCAACACCCGCCGTTCTGCGCCACGCTCGGCGCTGCAGCAGATGAAAGGGGAAGTGACGATGGCCTCAGATATCCTGATCGTCGATGACGAAGCAGATATCCGCGAACTCGTGTCCGGTGTGCTTGAAGATGAGGGGCACGCGACCCGACTGGCACGGGACAGCGATGAGGCGATCGCAGCGATCGAGGAGCGTCGTCCTTCGCTCGTCGTGCTTGATGTCTGGCTGCAAGGCTCCCGTTTGGACGGGCTCGAAATTCTCAACCACATCAAGAAGCAACACCCCGATCTGCCGATTGTCGTGATCAGCGGTCACGGCAATATCGAGACGGCGGTGACGGCCATCAAGCGCGGGGCGTACGACTACATCGAGAAACCTTTCAACGCCGATCGCCTGCTGTTGGTCGTCGCGCGGGCGCTCGAGACGGACAAACTCAAGCGCGAGAACCGCGATCTCAAGGAACGCAGCGTTCACTCGACGGAAATGGTTGGGCGGTCCGGCGCGATGACGCAGTTGCGCCAACAGATCGAGCGCGTTGCCCCGACAAACTCGCGCGTCATGATCACCGGCCCTTCAGGTTCCGGGAAAGAGCTGGCGGCCCGTGTGCTCCACGGTGCATCGCTGCGCGGTGCCGGGCCGTTTATCGTGCTGAATGCCGCGATCCTCGCCCCCGACACTGTCGAGGCTGAGCTTTTCGGGACAGAAGATGCGACGGGGATGCCGCGCAAGGTTGGTGCGCTTGAAGCCGCGCACGGAGGAACACTCTACATCGATGAAGTGGCGGATATGCCGCTGGAGACCCAGGGCAAGGTGCTGCGCGTACTCGTGGAACAAAAATTCCAGCGCGTCGGTGGCGACACCAAGGTGCATGTCGATGTCCGCATCATATCCTCGACGAGCCGCGACCTGGCATCCGAGATGTCCAAAAACACGTTCCGCGTGGACCTGTTCCATCGCCTCAACGTGGTGCCGCTCAAGGTCCCGGCTCTGAGCGAGCGACGTGAGGATGTGCCCGAGCTGGTCGACTATTTCATCAAAAACATCACATCAGCGTCGGGCCTTCCGCCGCGGCGCATCGGCGATGATGCGATTGCCGTGCTCCAGACGCATGACTGGCCAGGTAATGTGCGCCAGCTGCGTAACAATGTGGAGCGATTGATGATCCTCTCCGGCGGCGAGGCTGGCAGCGTCATCACCGCAGACCTGTTGCCCGATGAGATCGGCAACGCCGTGCCGCTCTCTGCGAACTCGGGAAATGAGCATCTGATGTCGTTGCCGCTGCGGGAAGCGCGCGAAATCTTCGAGCGTGAATATCTCCTCGCGCAGATCAACCGCTTCGGTGGCAACATCTCCCGCACGGCGGAGTTCGTCTGCATGGAGCGCTCGGCATTGCACCGCAAGTTGCGCGCACTTGGCGTTTCATCGTCTGACCGCAACAACGCGGAAGCCAAGGTTGCTGGCTGACAATCCCGGTGTCACGGCAGCTTTTGCGCTTTGCCAAGCGCCAAAGGCTTGTCGGTAGATGTTGTGCTGCCCCAAAGCGATACGTCGGCCTTACAACCTGTGTGCCGTTGCTTTGACCGTCTCCGACAGCGGTGCTAGGGCGCGGGCCATGATGCCTGTTACGTCGGGGTGCGGTGCGCGGCGACCAGGCTCGGCAGCCCACGCATCGGGCAAAGGCGAGATCGCGACATGAAGGTGATCATCTGCGGTGCAGGGCAGGTCGGCTACGGCATTGCCGAGCGACTTGCGGGCGAAAAAATCAACGTGGTCGTGATCGACAACGAGCCAGACCTTGTGCAGCGTGTGAACGATACTCTGGAGGCGCAGGCTTTCGTCGGTCATGCCTCGGACCCGACAACGCTGAAGCAAGCTGGCGCGCGCGATGCGGATATGCTGATCGCGGTGACGCTGCATGACGAAGTCAACATGGTTGCATGCCAGGTTGCGCATTCGCTGTTTGACGTTCCGACCAAGATCGCGCGCATTCGGTCTCAGAGTTATCTGCAGGGTGAATGGAGCAATCTGTTCACCCGCGATCACATGCCGATCGACATGACAATCTCGCCCGAGGTTGAGGTCGGCGAAATGGTGTTGCGTCGGCTTGATCAGCCCGGCGCTTTCGAGGCGATGAACTTCGCGGGTGGGGCCATCCGTGTCGTCGGTGTGACGTGCGATGAAGATTGCCCGATCGTCGACACGCCGCTGCGTCAGCTCACGGATCTTTTTCCGGATCTTCCAGCTGTGATCGTCGGGATCGTCCGTGATGGGCGTCTTTTTGTGCCGACAGTTGATGATCATCTGAGCGTCGGGGATGACGCCTACTTCGTCGCGCAACGCGAGCAGGTTCTCCGCACACTCAAGATTTTTGGACATGAAGAGCAGCAGGCACGACGCATCGTGATTGCCGGTGGAGGAAATATCGGGCTGTACGTGGCGCGGGAGATCGAAAAATCGCACGCCAGTATCCGCGTGAAAGTCATCGAGCATGACCGCAATCGTGCGGTACAGATTGCGGAGGATTTATCCCGGACGATTGTGCTGCACGGCGATGCGCTGAGTGAGGAGCTGCTGCGCGAGGCGGATGTCAATCAGGCCGATACGATCGTTGCGCTCACCAACGATGACCAGGTGAACATCCTGGCCTGCGTTCTGGCACGGCAATTGGGATGCGTGCGCAACCTCTGCCTCGTCAATAGTGTGGGCTACAACAACGTGGTGCGCTCACTCGGAATCAATGCGCAGATCAGCCCACGCGCGGTGACGGTGTCGCGTATCTTGCAGCGCGTGCGCCGGGGCAAGATTATCGATGTGCAATCCGTTCACAACGGCGATGCGGAGGTAATTGAGGCGGAAGCGCTTGATACGGCCCCTGTGGTTGGTCGGCCCTTGCGAGATCTTGATCTCGGTGCTGGCGTACGGATTGGAGCGATCTTTCGCGGTGATGACGTGTTGATGCCCGCCGGTGACGTTGAAATCCAGGCGAAGGATCGGGTGGTAGTCTTCGCCATGGCGGACAGTATCCGCAACGTGGAGCAACTGTTCCGCGTCAGCATCGATTTCTTCTGATGCGCTATCAGACGGTCGCGCACATCCTCGGCTGGCTGCTGATCGTTTTTGCCGCCTTGGCATTGTTTCCGCTGCTGACCGCTTTCTCGCTTGATGAGCGCATGGCGCGCAACGCGTTTGCGATGACAATAGGAATTGCCGTGTTCTGTGGTGGTGCGCTGATCCTTGCGACCCGGGGCGCGGGGACGATCGATGTGCGCCGCGAGGGGCTGCTGGTGGTTGCGGCGTTCTGGCTGTTGCTACCCTTGCTGGCGGCCATCCCCTTCGTTCTTTCCGGAAATGTGAGGACGTTGACGGCGGGTTATTTCGAAGCGGTGAGTGGTCTTACGACAACCGGGGCCACAGTTTTCACGGAGATCACGCTCCTTCCGCGATCAGTCGTGCTGTGGCGTGGCTTGTTGCAGTGGACGGGAGGGCTGGCGACACTGATCGCGTGGGCGATCCTCGTGGCGCCAGATGTGCGCTCTGCCCCGTTTGATCCGTCGCTCGCCCCGGTGACATTGCAAAAGGGCAAGCGGCAGAAGGGAACGCGCTGGTTGCCGCGAAGTGTCTACGCGGCGCTCCTTCCACTCTACGGCGGGTTGACTGCGGCCTGTTTCGTTGGTCTCGCGGTGGCGGGCTTGCCCGCATTCGACGCGATATGTCTGGCATTCGCGACAGTCTCAACGGGCGGATTCATGCCACGGGATGGGGCGCTCGTCTCCTATGGCTCGGAGGCGGCGCTCTGGATCATCACGGTGTTCATGATCACCGGTGCGATATCGCTTATCTGGCTCCGTGGCGTGTTCAACCGGCAGATGCATGTGGTGCGCGCGAGCCCCGAGCCTTACTGGATCATTACCGGCCTCGCGCTGCTTGTTGGCTACCTGATCTCTGTCGCGTTGATTTCGAACATGAATGGTAGTGTCGGCTCGCTCATCGATGCCCTCGCCGTTATCGTGGCGACGGCGGCGTCACATCTCACAACCACTGGCTTTTACGTCAGCGATCCGATCCACACGCAATTGCCGCTCGTCCTCGTGATGGCGCTCGGGTTTGTCGGGGCTGGGCGCTATTCGACGTCTGGAGGTGTGAAGTTCCAACGTGTGGGAGTGATGTTACGGGCAGCGTATCGCGAGTTTCATCATCTTGTGTTTCCGCATGCTGCCGTTGGAGGAGCGCGTTCGAGCGTTGAACGGACGCTGGCAACCGAAAGTGCAATCTGGGTCAATTTTTTCGTGGTGATCGCGGCGGTGACCACGCTCGCTTTGGTGATGAGCACCAGCGGTCTCAATCTCACGTCGTCCTTGCTCGCAGCGATCAGCGCGATTGGAAACGTCGGTCCGGCGTACGACCTCGCTTCGTCGAGCGACATTGCCGGGCGGCTGGGCTATGACGAAATGACATCACCGGCGCAGTTTGCTCTCGCGATGGGCATGGTGTTCGGGCGGTTCGAAGTTTTGGCGCTCCTGACACTCTTCAACGCGGCGTACTGGCGAGCCTAGTCTTTGGTTGTCTGCGATGGGCGATCGCGGTTGCTTTGCACCCCGTAAGGTGAAAGTTTGCGGTCGTGGGCTGACATGACATCCGCGCCAAAGCAGAGAGTAGGCGTGTGAACGACGGAGGCCGCGCATCATCACAGCCCCGAGAAGAGGGATTTGACCATGGCCGGCGAGCGCTCCCAGAACCTTCAGGACACCTTTCTCAATCACGTTCGCAAGCAGAAGGCGTCGGTCACGATCTTTCTCGTCAATGGGGTCAAGCTGCAGGGTATGGTGACGTGGTTTGACAATTTCTGCGTGCTCCTGCGTCGGGATGGTCACAGCCAGTTGGTTTACAAGCACGCCATCTCGACGATCATGCCGGGTCAGCCGGTCAACCTGATGGATGAAGTGCCGGGCGGCTCAAGTGATGCTGCCAATGAACAAGGAAGCTGACGCGCCTTGAAAACCGACGCCGCACAACCGCGCACCGCAGATCGCCACAAGGTCGCGCAGCCCGGGTTCGCGACCGTCGATGAAAAATCGGTCATCACGCCGTCCGCGCGCGCCGGCGTGTTCGTTCCTTCAATGCGACGAACGTCCGGTTCTGCCGGAAGCCAGCGATCGGATGAGGCGCGGCTCGAAGAAATCAGCGGACTTGCCGCCGCCATACAACTCGATATCCGGATCTCTGACGTTGTGCCGGTGACCGCGCCGCGGCCGGGCACGTTGTTCGGGAAGGGCAAAGTTGATGATATTGCACACCGGGTGCACGACCATGAGCTTGAGGTCGTCGTTGTTGACCATCCGCTGACGCCGGTGCAGCAGCGCAATCTCGAGACGGCGCTGGACGCTAAGGTACTCGATCGCACAGGGCTCATCCTCGAGATCTTCGGTGCTCGTGCCACGACGAAAGAGGGTCGGCTGCAGGTGGAGCTTGCTCACCTGGATTATCAACGCAGTCGGCTTGTGCGGTCGTGGACCCACCTTGAACGTCAGCGCGGTGGCACCGGTTTTCTCGGCGGGCCTGGCGAGCGTCAGATCGAATCTGACCGTCGCATGCTCCAAACGCGGATCGATGCGATCAAGAAGGATCTTGCCGCTGTCGCCCGTACCCGGGAACTGCACCGCGCCGGTCGGCGTAAGGTGCCATATCCGGTCGTCGCATTGGTTGGGTATACGAACGCTGGAAAATCGACGCTGTTCAATCGGCTGACGCAAGCGAATGTCTTTGCCGAAGACCTGCTGTTTGCGACACTCGACCCGACGATGCGTGAGATCACGTTGCCGGGCGGTCGCAAGGTCATTCTTTCAGATACGGTCGGATTTATCTCCGAGTTGCCCACCACTTTAATTGCCGCGTTCCGCGCGACGCTGGAGGAGGTGCTGGAGGCGGATATTATCCTCCATTTGCGCGACATCACGCATGACGATACCGATGCCCAGAAAGATGACGTTTATAACGTGCTGAAGGAACTGGGCATCGATGTCGAACAGACGGACGTGCCGATCATTGAGGTGTGGAACAAGGCTGACCTATTGAGCGATGCTCATCGCGAGGTGCACGAGAACGCGGTGCAACGCCAGGGCGATCCAACCGTCATGATTTCCGCGGCGACGGGCGATGGGCTTCCGGCACTTGCTGATGCGATTGATACGGTCCTGACGCGCGAGGATCGCACGGTCCGCATTGATATCGCCGCCGAGCATGGTGGCGAGATCAACTGGGTCTATGAACACGCGGATGTCCTCGAACGCGCAGACATGGACGATGGTCGTGTGGTCCTGACCGCCCGGATGTCTCCGGATAATCGCGGGCGGCTCGATGCACGGCTCACGGCGCCATCGCGGGTTATCGAAGGACGTACCGTGTGAAACTGGACGGCGTGTCATTTCTCATCGTCGGTGGATCCTCGGGCATGGGCCGCGCAACGGCCCGGCTGGCACTTGAACGCGGCGCGACGGTCCAGATTGCGGGGCGGAGCACGGAGAAGCTCTCGGCAACTGCGGAGCTGCTTGCGAGCCCACGGCTGACGACTGCAGTGCTCGATATGACTGACGAAGACAGCGTGCGTGCGTTTTTTGCAGCGCGGGCGGACGACAGCATCGACGCGCTTTTGATTTCTGCGTCAAGCGCGGTTCACGGCGCGTTCGCAGACGCTAAAACTGCGGATATTTCCGGCATGTTTGCTTCAAAGTTCATGGGCCCGTTTGTGCTTGCCCGTGAAGCGCTTCCGAAGTTGCGTGAGGGTGGTTCAATCACATTTTTCTCCGGTGTGCTCAGCCGACGGCCAAGCCGCAATGGCGCCGGGCTTGCGGCCGTGAATGCTGCAGTCGAGGCCTTGTCGCGGGCGCTGGCACTTGAGCTTGGACCACGCTTGCGGGTGAATACGCTTGCCCCGGGGATGACACGGACGGAGGCCTACGCGCAGATGCGCGAGGCGGACCGTGAGACGATGTTTTCGTCCGTCGCAGCGAAGTTGCCGCTCGAACGCATTGCTGATCCACAGGACATCGCCGAGGCCGCGCTTTTTCTTGCCAGTAATCGCTTTACGACCGGCCACGTCCTTGATGTGGATGGTGGGCATTTAATCGCGTAGCTGCGCCTACGTTGCGGCTTTCTTCTCCGCCTGTTTCGCAGCGACCCACAGCGCTTCCATCTCATCAAGTGAGGCGTCTTCAAGGGTACGGCCGGTTGCGCTTAATCCGTCTTCAATATGGGTAAAGCGGCGGATGAATTTGGTGTTGGCAGCTTTAAGCGCTTCCTCGGGGTCGGTCTCGAGATGGCGCGCGAGATTGGCGATCACGAACAACAAATCGCCGATCTCTTCGCGGACGGCGTCCTCCCCGTGCGCGTTGAGGGCTTCCTCGACTTCATCGATCTCTTCGCGGATCTTTGCGATGACGGCCCGGGGATCATCCCAGTCGAAGCCGACTCGTGCGGCTTTCTTCTGCAACTTGAGCGCGCGCGTGAGAGCGGGGAGGGCGAGTGCGACGCCATCCAGCGCACGCGTCGGAGCATGGGGAGCATCGGGAGCACCGCTTTTGCGTCGAGCTTTGAAGCGGCGCTCCTCCGCTTTGATTTCGTCCCATCGCACCGTCATTTCCGCTGGGTCATGGACGATCGCATCGCTGAAGACGTGTGGATGACGCCGGATCATCTTTTCCGTGATGCCGCGCGTGACATCAGCAAATGAGAAAGCCCCGTCTTCTTCAGCAATCCGTGCGTGGTAGACGACCTGGAGCAACAGATCGCCGAGTTCGTCTTCGAGGTCAGCCATGTCGCCACGCGCGATGGCATCAGCAACCTCATACGCTTCCTCGATCGTGTAGGGCGCGATGCTCTCGAAGGTTTGCTCAAGATCCCACGGACATCCCGTGTCGGGTGTGCGCAGCGCCGTCATGACCTCGAGCAGCCGCTTCAGTTGTAGGGCGACCTCATCAGTCATTGTTCGTCCTAGGGTCGAGTAACTGTCTGATTTTCCACGTCATTCCCGGACAAGCATGATGCGCATAATCATTATTATGTAAAATCTACCAATTCCGGCGCGTCAAACCGCGGGCTCAAGGCAAGGTTCAGTCCTCGTAGTAGTCCGCGACGAGCCGGTCCAGCAGACGGACGCCGTAACCGCTGCCCCAACTTGTGTTGATGTCTGACGTCTTCGACGCCATCGCGGTTCCTGCAATGTCGAGATGAGCCCATGGTACGTCATCCACGAAACGCTGGAGGAACTGAGCTGCGGTGATCGAACCGGCCTGAGGCCCACCGATGTTGCGCATATCGGCGTTCTTGGAATCGATCAATTTGTCATACGCGGGCGTGAGCGGCAGGCGCCAGACTTTCTCTCCGGTGTCGGCCCCGGCTGCCGCGAGTTGTTCTGACAAGTCGTCGTCGTTCGAGAAGAGACCTGCGTGCTCCTTGCCGAGCGCCACGATGATCGCGCCTGTGAGGGTCGCGAGATCGATCATGAACGCAGGCGCAAAACTCTCCTTGATGTGCCAAAGCACGTCGGCAAGGACGAGCCGGCCTTCCGCATCGGTGTTCAGGACTTCGATCGTTTGGCCTGACATGGACGTGACGATGTCGCCGGGCCGCTGTGCGTTGGCACCTGGCATATTCTCCACCAGGCCAATGGCGGCCACAACGTTGACGTTAGCCTCGCGTGCCGCGAGCGCGTGCATCAGACCGACGACGCAGCCGGCCCCACCCATATCGCCCTTCATGTCCTCCATGCCCTTGGCGGGCTTGAGCGAAATACCGCCGGTGTCGAAGACCACTCCCTTGCCGATAAAGGCGACCGGCGCGGCTTTCGTGTCGCTTGAGCCTTTCCATTCCATGATTGCCAGACGTGATGGGCGCACACTGCCCTGCCCGACTCCGAGCAAAGCACCCATGCCAAGTTTCTCCATGGCCGGCTCATCCAGCACACTGACTTCGACGCCGAGCGCTTCGAGCTTTTGCGCTTCGGTGGCAAACTCGACGGGGCCGAGGATGTTTGCCGGCGCGTTGACCAGATCACGGGCGACACACACGCCTTCGGCAATCGCACGACGTGACTTCATGTGCCGCGCCATGGCCTTCGGACTTTTGCAGAGCGCACGGACCGACTTCAGCCGCCCGCCGCCGTCTTTCTCCGCTTTCTTTTTCTTCTTCGACTTGAAGCGGGTGTCGACGTAGGAGCGCAGCATCATCCCAAGCAGGATATCGGCAACCGCCGGGCCGTCGAGGGCCTTGTCTTTCAGCTCTGCAACGACGGTCACGTCACGCGTATCCGTGCCGGCGAGAAGCGACATGCACTTGCCACCGAGTGCGATCAAATCGCCTTCTGTGCGGGCTTTGGCAACACCCGCTCCAACGACGAAGATTCGATCAATATCGCTACCTGCGGGTGCAAGGATGCTGGCGACGGATTTCGCCTCTCCCTTGAATGCTGCGGCCTTGAGAGCCCGCTTGATATGACCCTTCCCTGCCTTGTCGAGTTGCCCCAGCACGCCCGGCAGGGTGCCGTCCTTGTCCATGAACGCAATCACAACGCCGCTTTCCGGCATCTCAAGATCATCAAACGTCACATCGAACAGTTCAGCCATGGGTGTTGCGTCGGCTCCGGGTGAAAAAAATGGGAGATCAATTCGCGTTGTTGCAGGCGGGCGAGGCGAATGTAAACAGTGCGTCGTGGCGAGCACCTGGGCTCTGGCAGTCGTCTCGGCTCTGCCACATGTCTCGCCGCGACCTGAATTCGGTCATGTTTGGGGCGCAATTGACGAGGCTTCGCGCTGCGCAGACCGATTCTGCCGCTCTTGAGACGCGTACGGGCCTGGATCAGCTTAGGGGGGAGCGGGCAGAGATGGGATCGCTCTTTTCCCGCTACATGTTCCGGCAGATGTTGGCGGCACTGATCCTCATCCTTGTCGCGCTGACCGCTGTGCTGTGGATTGCGCTTGCTCTTAAAAGTCTGAACGTCGTCACCAATCAGGGGCAGACGACGTGGACATTCATCAAGATCACATTTCTTGCGCTGCCAAACCTTCTGACCGTCATCGCGCCGGTGGCGCTGATGATTGCGGCTGTCCAGACACTCAACCGGGCCAATGGCGATTCTGAACTGATCGTCATGACCGCGTCAGGTGCTACGGTCTGGCATATCGCGCGTCCATTCCTGCTCATGGCAGTGTTCGTCGCGATTGCCGTCGCCTATGGCAACATGGTGCTCAATCCCTGGAGTGCGCGCGCCTTGCAGCTGCAGATCGCTGAGGTGCGCACCGACCTCATCACGCAGGTCATGAAGCCCGGGGAATTCTCGAAACCTGAGACTGGGCTCGCGTTTCACATCCGTGGCCGGGATCGTGACGAGACGATCCAGGGACTGATGTTCCGCGATACGCGCGAGAAGGGTCTCAGCATGACCTATCTTGCCGAGCGCGCGAAAATCATCAAGCGCGACGGGGCGCCATTTCTCGTCATGTTCAATGGGCACATCATCCGAAAGGAGGCAGAGCGGCCCGTGCCGCAGGTAATCGCGTTCAAGTCCTATGCCTTCGACATAGAGCAGATGGCGCCGCAGAATGGGTCCGTGCTGGTCAAACCGCGCTCGCGCACGATGGCTGAGCTGATCAACCCGGATGTCAACGAACCATATTTCAAGCGCTGGCCGGGGCGCTACCGGGCCGAGCTTCATGACCGGATTTCAAGCATCCTCTATCCGTTTGTCTTCGTGCTGGTCGTGCTGTCCCAGCTTGGTCAGGCGCAGACGACCCGGCAGGGGCGGATCCAGCAGATTGCGATTGCGGTCGGGTTCAGCGTTG
>JBCBXF010000080.1:0-12159 GCA_039816705.1 Pseudomonadota bacterium
GCAGGACCAGCAGACCGACGCCCCGCTCCAGCTGGGCGCAACGCGCAAGAAGGCGCACCGCGGAAGCACGTCTTCCAGCGGTGCCGCTGCGCATGCGCGCCGGTCCGAGGATGCTGAACGTCGCTGCGCGGTCACGGGTGAACGGCGTCCTAAGTTTGAGCTGATCCGTTTTGTCGCTGGCCCAGAAGGGATCGTCCCGGATCTCGGCGCACGTCTTCCGGGGCGTGGCGTATGGATCAGCGCGACGCGGGCCGCGGTGGCTGAAGCGTTGAAGCGCAAGGCGTTTGCCCGCAGCCTCAAAACGCCGGTGTCCGTCTCCGTGGAGATGCCTGATCTCGTGGCGCGTCTGCTCACGAAGCGTGCGCTCGATCGGCTGTCATTGGCGAACAAGGCCGGCCTCGCGGTCGCCGGCTTCTCCAAGGTCGACAGCACGTTGCGGGATGGGACGATTGCGGCGCTGCTGCATGCAGCGGACGCAGCGGAAGATGGCTGCCGTAAGCTTGATAGCCTCGCGCGCGTCGCGACCGAGCTTTTCGACATAGCACCGTTGATTTCGTCCCGCTTCACGTCGGACGAAATGAGTTTGGCATTTGGACGCGGGAATGTGGTACACGCTGCTCTAAAGCAGGGCGGTGCAAGCGCTTCCTTTCTCAACGAACTGATGCGGCTGGAAAAATACACCGCCGGCGCCAGCGATGTGGATGCATCGTCGGGTCGCGCCGCGCACTGTGATTCAGGGAATACGGACCGGGTATGAGCGAAACCAAAGACAAAGATGGAAGCAGCAAGACGTTGACGCTGAGCGCCAGTCGCACAGTCGATGCCGGCCAGGTGCGCCAGAATTTCTCCCACGGACGCTCGAAAAACGTTGTGGTCGAGAAGCGCACAAAGCGGACATTTACGACGCCGAAGGGTGAGGCCACCGCGAAGGTCAATCGTACGGTTGTCAAGCAACCTGCTGCGCCTGCCGCCACGACGAAAGCGCCCGCGCGCAAACCATCGTCGGGATCGGTCGATGGCCGTACCCTCTCCAACGATGAGAAGGACGCACGTCTGCGCGCACTCCAGGCTGCGAAGGCGCGTGAAGCGGAAGAAAAAGTCCGCGCTGAAGAAGAGGCCAAGCGCCGTGCCGAAGCGGAAGCCAAGCGCGCCGCCGAAGAAGCGGAAGCCAAACGGCTCGCCGCCGCAGAAGCCAAGCGCAAGGAAGCGGCTGGCGAAGTCGACGACAAGCCGGCAAAACCTGTCGCACCCGAGAAGCCCGCTGCGCCAGCACCGGTCGACGTTGCAGCCGCCGAGGCCGCCGCGCTCAAGTCCGAGGGCGCAGCAAAGCGACCTGCCGGCCCGGATGCACGTAAAGTCGACCCCCGCAAGAGAGCCGCTCAGGATCAGCGCCCGCAACCGCGCAAAACCGGCGGCGACGATCGCCGCACGCGCGGCAAACTGACGATCAACAACGCCCTCGATGAGGGCCAGCGTGAACGCTCACTTGCGTCTCTGCGCCGTCGGCGTGAGCGTGAGAAATCAAAAGCAGCCGGCACACTCGCACCGCGGGACAAGATTGCGCGCAACGTGACAATTCCGGAGGCCATTACCATCCAGGAGTTGGCCAACCGGATGGCCGAGCGCGGCGTCGATGTCATCAAGTTCCTCATGAAAGAGGGTGAGATGCACAAAATCAACGACGTCATCGACGCTGATACCGCCGAGCTAATTGCCACCGAATTCGGCCACACGCCGAACCGGGTCGCCGAGTCCGACGTGCTGACGCGTTTGCAGCGCGAACCCGATGACGATGAGACGCTCGAGCCGCGCGCCCCGATCGTGACGATCATGGGGCATGTTGACCACGGGAAAACCTCCCTGCTTGACGCATTGCGTGAAGCCAATGTGGTCCAGGGCGAGGCCGGCGGTATCACGCAGCACATCGGGGCCTACCGCGTGAAAGCATCGAACGGTGCGGAGATCGCATTTATCGATACGCCGGGCCACGAAGCGTTCACCGCTATGCGCGCCCGCGGTGCACAATGCACCGACATCGTGGTTCTCGTCGTTGCGGCGAACGATGGCGTCATGCCCCAAACGATCGAGGCGATTAATCACGCCAAGGCCGCCGAAGTGCCGATGATTGTTGCGATCAATAAAATCGACCTCCCCGATGTCGACCCGAACCGTGTGCGCACAGAACTGCTGCAGCACGAAGTCATCGTCGAGAGCATGAGCGGTGACACACTCGAAGTCGAAGTCTCAGCATTGAAGAAGCAGGGCCTCGACACACTGCTCGAAGCCATCGCGATGCAGGCCGAACTTCTCGAGCTGAAAGCCAACCCGGATCGCCGCGCCAATGGCGTCGTCGTCGAAGCCAAGCTCGAGCGAGGCCGCGGCCCGGTTGGCACCGTCCTCGTACAGGGCGGGACGTTGCGCGTCGGCGATATCGTTGTCGCGGGCGCCGCATGGGGCAAGGTCCGTGCGCTGATCAACGATCACGGTGTGCAGGTGAAGGAAGCAGGCCCGTCCGTCCCGGTCGAAGTCCTCGGTTTCAATGAGGCGCCTGAGGCTGGCGATGTTTTTGATGTGGCAAAAGACGAGGGTGAAGCCCGCGAGATCACGGAATACGTGGTCCGTGAACGTCGTCGCGCCCGTTCCGCCGGCACAGGTGGGGCCCGTTCGCTTGAGCAGATGATGAGCCAGCTCAAGGAAGCGGATCTCCAGGAGTTCCCGCTTCTCGTGAAAGCCGACGTGCAAGGCTCGGCAGAAGCGATTGCCGGTGCGCTCGAAAAACTCAACACCGACGAAGTGGCTGCCCGGATCATTCACTCAGGTGTGGGCGGCGTGACGGAATCCGATGTGTCTCTCGCCGCAGCTTCCAATGCTGTCGTCATGGCGTTCAACACCCGCGCGAACTCGCAAGCCAAGCAGGCCGCATCGTCGACCGGCGTTGAGATCCGTCAGTACGCCATCATCTATGACATCGTGAACGACGTGAAGGATGCGATGTCCGGCATGCTTGCGCCGACAATCCGCGAGACCTTCCTCGGCAACGCCGAAATCCTCGAAATTTTCAACATTTCGAAGACGGGCAAGGTGGCTGGTTGTCGTGTCACGGAAGGGCGGGTTGAGCGCGGAGCAAAAGTCCGCCTGATCCGCGACAACGTCGTCATCCATGAAGGCACGCTCTCGACGCTGAAGCGCTTCAAGGACGAAGTGAAGGACGTGCAGGGTGGTCAGGAATGCGGCATGGCCTTCGAGAAGTATGAGGACATGCGCGTCGGTGACGTCATTGAGTGCTTCACGACGGAAGAGGTGGCACGTTCGCTCTAGGGCGGGCGTAACGCCTGAACAATCGAGGTCGTCGTGCGTCTCGAAGCGTCGTGGTGGATGTCCCTTGAGGACTTCCAGGTCCTGACAGCGGCCCACAAATCGCGTCGTCGCTCCGAAAGCTTCGTGCGCTACGCGGACATTATTGTGTTCGCGCTCGCCGGTCTCGGCGCCGTAGTTTTCGCTCTGCAGGGCGATTGGGTCTATGCAGGGCTTTGCGTCGGTTACATTGCGGCATTGTTGGCGATGCGCCGGTTGCTCGAACCATGGATCGTACGCCGTCGTTTCCGTATGCAAAGCCTCGACAAGAGTGAGTTTGCGATGACCGCTGACGACGCTGGAGTCGAAATCCTGAATGGATCAGTCTCGAGCACGATTGGTTGGGACGGTTTCGCGCGACTTGATCGGCGCGACGGCCGGACGATCCTGTGGACACCGGGCATTGCAGGTTTCGCTGTTCCGGATCGCGGGTTCGCCAAGCCTGAGGATGCAGCTGCGTTTCACACGCTGGCGATGGAGAAAATCAATGGCTGATCGCTCGCATCGCGCCCGCGGCCCCACACAGCGCCAACTCCGCATGGGCGAGGTCGTACGCCACGCGCTCGCGGAGATCTTTCGTGAGACCGAAATTCGCGATGATGACCTGACCGGTGCATTCATCACGGTGTCGGAAGTGCGGGTGAGCCCGGATGGGCGGAACGCGACGGCTTATGTGATGCCGCTCGGCGGAAAAAACGCGGAAACCATCCTGCCCGCGCTCAACCGGCATGCAAAGTTTCTCCGCGGCGAACTCGGTCATAACATCGACTTGAAATTCACACCGGCCCTCGAATTCCGCATCGACCGGTCTTTCGAAGAAAGCCAGAAGATTGACCGAGCGCTGAAGGCGCCGGAAGTCGCCCGCGATCTCGAAGACTGATCGCGAAACGCTCTTCGAGACATCCACCTTCGACACATCGGCCAAGTCTGCCCACAACACGAAACACACCAATGGCACGCAAGAAACGCGGTCGGCCCATCAGTGGTTGGCTCATCCTCGACAAGCCTCTCGGCGTCACCTCGACAAAGGCTGTCGGGATGACGAAGCGTATGTTCGACGCGCAAAAAGCCGGTCATGCCGGCACGCTTGATCCGCTCGCCACCGGCATCCTCCCACTTGCCTTCGGCGAGGCGACGAAGACGGTTCCATTCGTGATGGACGGCACAAAAGGCTATCGCTTCACGGTCCGATGGGGCACGCGCACTTCGACAGACGATACCGAAGGCGACGTCATCGATACGCGCGATACGCGACCGTCGGCCGAGGACATCATGGCAATCCTCGACCGGTTCACCGGCGCGATCCGCCAGATCCCACCGAAGTTCTCCGCCATCCGCATCGATGGTGAACGCGCATACGATCTCGCCCGTGACGGCGAAGACTTCGAGATCGCCGAGCGCGACGTGCAGGTGGACGAATTGCAACTCGTTGAGACGCCGGACGCCGATACAGCCGTATTTGAAGCGATCTGCGGCAAGGGCACCTACGTCCGCGCACTCGCCCGCGATATGGGTGAAGCGCTCGGCTGTTGTGGCCACGTCACCGCTCTGCGCCGCACCCGCGTTGGCCCGTTCGACGAAGCGGCCGCGATTTCGCTGGATACGTTGGAAGAATTGAGCAATAAGGCGGGCGACCGTGCCGAACTGGACGGCGTACTCGCACCTGTCGAGAGTGCGCTGGACGACATCCCGGCCCTGCCGATCAGTTCAGATGATGCAGCACGGTTGAAACGGGGGCAGGCGGTTCTCTTGCGAGGCCGCGATGCGCCCATCCTGAAAGGCCCTGTCTATGCCCTGTCGCGCGGCACTTTGATCGCGCTTGGCGAGATACATCATGGTGAGATGCGCCCGACGCGGGTGTTCAACCTCGCCGATTGATCGCCAACGGAGTTGACCTCCGACTGGCCAAAGATGCGGTCTGCACAACGAATAGACGAGGAGTTGACGATGTCGATTGAAGCCGAGCGGAAACAGACGCTCATCAAGGAATATGCGATCAATCCGCAGGATACCGGATCGCCGGAAGTGCAGGTCGCAGTTCTGACCGAACGGATCATGAACCTCACCGAGCACTTCAAGACGCACAAGAAAGACAATCACTCGCGTCGCGGGCTGCTCAAGATGGTGTCGCAACGTCGCCGCCATCTCGACTACATCAAGTCACGCGACGAAGAAAAATATCGCGACCTGATCAAGAAGCTTGGCATTCGTCGCTAATGCTTCGCAAAACGCGCCTCCTTCGCGGGGCGCGTTGTTGCATCTGGTTCTGTATTTTCATCCTGAAAAGCACGGATCTTTGCGCTCGCACTTTTGTGCTGGCCGTCCAGTGATGTGCAATCCGCGGTTCAATCCCGTCGCTTCCATGCGCCATCGATGAACCGTCATCTCTGCGCCAACGCGGAGACGAAAGCCGCGCGGGAGAATCCGCTCTCGCGCACGATCAAGAAAGACCGAACGAATGTTTGATATTGCAAAAGAAGAACTGGAATGGGGCGGCCGCACCCTGACGATGGAAACCGGCCGTATTGCCCGCCAGGCAGACGGCGCGGTCCTCGTCACCTATGGTGAGACCAGCGTCCTCGCAACCGCAACTGCCGCCCGTGAACCACGCGCAGGCATCGATTTTTTCCCCCTCACAGTGAACTACCAGGAGAAATCCTACGCCGCGGGCAAGATCCCGGGTGGCTACTTCAAGCGTGAGGGACGCCCGTCGGAGAAGGAGACACTGGTCTCACGACTGATCGACCGACCGATCCGCCCGCTGTTCGCACCGGGCTTCAAGAACGAGACGCAGATCATCTGTACCGTGCTGAGCCACGACCTTGAGAACGACCCGGACATAGTGGCACTTGTCGCGACGTCTGCCGCGCTCACCATCTCCGGTGTCCCGTTCATGGGGCCAATCGGCGCTGCCCGTGTCGGCATGATCGACGGAGACTACGTGCTGAACCCGATGGTTGATGAGATGGATCAGTCCGATCTCGATCTCGTCGTGGCGGGCACAGGTGATGCCGTCCTCATGGTCGAATCGGAAGCAAAAGAACTCTCCGAAGAGCAGATGCTAAAAGCGGTGATGTTCGGCCACGAGCACTTCCAACCCGTCATCGATGCGATTATCCGCCTTGCTGAAAAAGCTGCGAAAGAGCCGTGGGACGTCAAGACAGTCGACACGTCGAAGTATGACGGCGACGTCAAGCGTATCGCAGAGGACGACCTCCGCGACGCATTCGCCACGCCGGACAAAATGGAGCGTCAGGCAAAAGTTTCCGCCGCCAAATCCAAGGTCATGAGCGAGTTGGCTGGCGAAGACGGAGCGGACGCGAGCATGATTGGCGGCGTCTTCAAGAACCTGGAAAAAGACGTTGTTCGCGGCGACATCCTGAAAACCCGCAAGCGCATCGATGGCCGCGATCTCGAAACGGTCCGCCCGATCGTCTCCGAGGTCGGCGTTCTGCCGCGCACGCACGGGTCTGCACTGTTCACACGCGGAGAGACGCAGGCGTTGGTCGTTGCGACGCTTGGCACGGGCGAGGACGAGCAGTTTGTCGATGCCCTTGAAGGCACCTATCGCGAGCGCTTTTTGCTCCACTACAACTTCCCGCCCTATTCGGTCGGTGAAGTTGGACGCGTCGGGTTCACCGGTCGTCGCGAAGTTGGCCACGGTAAACTCGCATGGCGCGCTATTCGCCCGCTGATGCCAACCGCCGAGGAATTTCCCTACACGATCCGCGCGGTCTCCGAGATCACGGAGTCGAATGGCTCGTCCTCGATGGCCACGGTCTGCGGCACGTCGCTCGCGATGATGGATGCAGGCGTTCCGCTGCACCGTCCGGTCGCCGGTATCGCCATGGGTCTCATCAAGGAAGGTGAGGAGTTCGCTGTCCTCTCCGATATTCTGGGCGATGAGGATCACCTCGGTGACATGGACTTCAAGGTCGCCGGCACGGAGGAGGGTATTACCTCTCTCCAGATGGACATCAAGATCACCGGCATTACCGAGGAGATCATGAAGATCGCGCTCGATCAGGCTGAAGGTGGGCGCAAGCACATCCTCGGCGAGATGGCGAAGGCGCTCGACGGCGCCCGTGATGACATCGGCGAGCATGCCCCGCGCATCGAGACGATGCAGATCAAGACGGAGAAAATCCGCGAAGTGATCGGGACGGGCGGCTCGGTCATCCGTGGCATCGTGGAAGAATCCGGCGCCAAGGTGAACATTGACGACGAAGGTGTCATCAAGATTGCCGGCTCGAGCGCGGATGCAATCAACAAGGCCAAGCAGATGATCAACGAGATCGTCGCCGAGCCGGAAGTTGGCGCGATCTACAAGGGCAAGGTCGTGAAGGTTGTCGATTTCGGCGCGTTCGTGAACTTCTTCGGTCCGCGCGATGGCCTCGTTCATATCTCGCAGCTTACAAGCGAGATGCGCCCCGATACGGTCGATCAGGTCGTCAAGGAAGGCCAGGAAGTTTACGTCAAACTCGTCGGCCTCGATGATCGCGGCAAGGTCCGGCTCTCGATGAAGGTCGTCAATCAGGAAACCGGCGAACAAATCGAAGGGATGGAAGACGATGACACCGGCCCGCGCGGCGGTGGCGGTCGTGGCCGACGTCCACGTCGGGACTGATAAAGTCATCCACGTCGGGACTGATAAAGACGTCCACGTCGGGTCTGTGAAGGCCGTCTAACTCTGGACTGATGGGCAGAGGAGGTTCCGGGCTTTACCGCAGCACATGAATTTGGAAAGCGCGTCGCTCATCGGGCGGCGCGCTTTTTTTGTTCCGCCCTCGTCTCGCCATCCGCACCATTTTCGACAAGCACCCCAAGCCAGAGCGCAATCATCCCGGCACTCAGCCACCACCACCACGGCCAAAGCCCCTCAGTCACGAAGCTTGCGGCAAGAAACCCGAGCAGCAGCGTCGCCACAGCGGGCTGGAGCCACGGTGCGATACCGCGCACGACAAGCCCGCGCACCTGCCACAGCACCAGCATGAACCACGCGATCCCGAGAAAACCGAGATCGGTCACGACCTGCAGTGCCGCATTGTGCGGGTGCCAGGGACAGAAAATGACCCCTTCGCCGCACGGCACGTTTGGCATGGCGAACAATGACGGATCCTGCGCGATCGCCTTCGAGACATTGAGGCCGCGACCAAAAAAGTGGCTCTCACGTACCAGAGCACCGAAATCGGCCCAGCTCTCCAGCCGCGCAAGAAACGTATAGCGCTTGTAGTCTGCAAGCGGGCTGGCTTTCCATACCTCCATCGCCGCCTCATAGACGAACGGCCCGGCAATCATGAGCACGAACGACAGCCCGATCGCGATCGCAAGAAGGCCGCGCGCCATTGCAGCAGAGAGAAAAACGCCCACCAACGCAATCAGCAGAACAAGCCGCGCCGCATCCGCATTGCTCACCACAGTGATTGCGAGGAGCAGACCAACTGCCGCGAGCGCCATGCCCACCGCCTGCGCACGACGCCCTGCCGCTTCGCCCGTAAACGCCGTGCCTGACCGCGCCAGCACCAGAAAGAAGGAGAGTGCCAGCGCCGTCAGCAGGAAGGCGCGATTGAGCGCCGACGGAGAAAAGTAGACAGGCTTGTCGAGCATCCCAATCGCGTGCCGGGCGATGAACCGTTCATCCTCGATCAACAGAAGCGCGACGGTTGCGGCCACGGTGAGAAACACCCACCAAAAGACCCTCCGCAGTGGCACACGACCAGCGAGACGCCCGAGAATGAAGAACACAACGACCGACATCTGGGCCGCAAGCGCATTGCCGGTTTGCATGAGATGCGAACCGGGTTGAAACGCTGTCGCCGTTGTCGCCAGCGCCGCTACGAGGAAGATGCAAAACGCTGGCAGCACAGACCACGCTGTGTCGCCCGCAATGCTCATCACCTCATGCGTGTTTCGGTATGCGGCAACCCGGATCGCCACTCCAAAGCAAAGCAGCACGGCGACCGGCTGTGAGGGGCGCGGCAGCAGCACCATCGCAAAGACGATCAGCGCAATGAGCACCAGCCGCATCGCGGTGCTCTGCGCCATCCAGGCCAGAAACCCGCGACGTGCACCATCCGGGCGGCCTCCACCGCCATCTGATGCGAGCGCACTTCTTAAAACATCATCTGACGGCATAAGCTGGCGACCGCGGCGAAGTAAGCACTGCTGTCACAGATAGCCAGCACGCATGACGCTGACAAACATGTTCGCCCCGTAAGGGACGCGAGAAGCTCCGACTGGTGCCGCAACGCGTTGACCTCGATGCTGGCTCTCCGCCAGGCACCATGTTAGCCGTGCCGCAAAGCTGCACGTGAGAAGAAAGAGAAGCCCATGCTCATTGAAGGAAAAACCGCGATCATTACCGGCGCATCGCGCGGTCTCGGATACGCATGCGCTGAACAGTTTGTGCGCCAAGGTGCGCGCGTAGTCCTCGCGGACGTTCAGGATGATCTTGGTGCCCACGCAGTGGAGAAGCTGAAAGCAATCGGTGGTGACGTCCATTATCGTCATTGCGATGTGACGCAGAAAAGCGCGATCGAGGCGCTCGTTGCCTCCACCGTAGAGACCTATGGCCGGGTCGACTGCGCGATCGCCAACGCGGGCATCGTCCACGTCAGCGATGCGCTCGAACTTGAAGAAGATGACTTCGACAAGGTGATCGACGTAAACTTGAAAGGCGTCTTTCTGACCGGGCAGGTCGCCGCCCGTCAGATGATCACACAGAGCCCGGATGATAATGGGTCAAAGGGCACGATCATCAATATGTCGTCGGCCAATGCGGTGCTCGCGATCCCTGAAATTGCGCCCTATGTCATCTCGAAGGGCGGCGTCAACCAGTGGACCAAAGTGCTGGGCATCCGCCTCGCAAAGGAGGGCGTGCGCGTCAACGCGATAGGCCCGGGTTCGATCGCGACGGAAATGTTCGAAGCCGTGGCGGCTGATCCAGAGAAATACAAGGCGATCATGTCGCGCACGCCGATGGGGCGCCCTGGTCAGCCTGCCGAGATCGGCAAGATCGCCGTCTTTCTCGCCTCCGATTTGTCGAGCTATATCACCGGGCAGACAATCTATCCCGATGGGGGCCGCATGGGGCTGAACTATACCGTCCCTGTCAAAGAAGAGGCCTGAACAGCCATGGCCGAGACAGCAGAGCACGCGCCGCACGCAGGCCTTGATGTCAATTTCGTCCGCGCCCAATTCCCGGCGTTTGATCACACCGAAACGGGCAAGTGGGCTTTTTTCGAGAACGCAGGCGGCGCATATGCAGCGCGGCCCGTGATCGAAAAACTCCATCACTTCATGGTGGCGGCCAAGGTGCAGCCCTATGGTCCGAGCGGTCCGTCACAAGACACCGGCGACGCGATGGACCTGTCACACCGCCGATTCGAGGCCGCGATCAATGCCCCCGCAGGCACGGTCATGTTCGGCCCCTCGACATCGATCAACACATACGTCCTGTCGCAGGCCCTGCGCGCAATGCTCAGGCCCGGCGACGAAGTCATCGTCACCAACCAAGACCATGAAGCCAATGCAGGCGTCTGGAACCGCCTCAGCGAGGGCAATTCCGGAATTGTTGTCCGCGAGTGGCAAGTCGATGCGGAGAGTGGACGCCTCACACTCGAGGATTTCGACGCACTCCTCAGCGAACGCACGAAATGGGTCTTCGTCACCCACTGCTCGAACTTAGCCGGTGAAATTCATGACATTGCGACCCTGACCAGGCGCGCCCACGCAATTGGAGCGAAGATCGCCGTTGATGGCGTTTCATATGCGCCGCACCAATTGCCGGACGTGGCGGCCCTTGGCGTCGATGTCTATTATTTCTCCCTCTACAAGACGTTCGGCCCACATCAGGGCCTGCTGTATGCCACGCGCGATGTCCTCGACGCCGTGCCGAACCAGGGCCACTATTTCAACGCCGGCTATCCCGACAAGAAGCTCATGCCCGCCGGGCCCCAGCACGGTGAGATCGCCTGCGCGTCAGGCGTGATTGATTATTTTGACGCCCTCGATGTCCATCATTTCGGCCCCAACGATGATCCGACCCACCAGCGGATTGCACGCCTCGGCGATCTGATGGCTGAGCACGAAACCACGCAGGCCAACCGGGTGCTCCAGCTCTTGCAGACGAAAGGCGCACGGATCATTGGCCCCAAAACCGCCGAACCTCATCGGCGGGCCGCGACCATCGCCTTCAAGTCGGAGCGCGTGAGCAACAGCGCGATCGCCGATCATCTTCGCGCGGCGCACATCGCATGCGGTGTCAGTGATTTCTACGCAGTCCGTCTGATCGAGGCGCTTGGGATGGATGCCGACGATGGCGTGGTCCGGGTCTCGATGGTGCACTACAATTCGGCGGCAGACGTCGACCGCTTGATGAATGCCCTCGACGAAGTGCTCTGAGGAAACGGTCGCTTCGTACTGGATAGCAAACCGGATACGTCGCGGGGCAACATCGCATCATGGCCACTCGGACTCTCATTCTGGTCCTTGGTGACCAGCTCAGTCACAACCTGACATCGCTCACTGCGGGCGACCCGGAGCAGGATCGCGTCTTGATGTGCGAGGTCGCGGAAGAGGCGACGTACGTCCCGCACCACCAAAAGAAGATCGCCTTTCTCTTCTCCGCGATGCGTCACTTCGCGGAAGAGTTGCGCGAAGCGGGCTGGACCGTCGACTACACCAAGCTCGACGCCAAAGGGAACACCGGCAGCTTCTCCGGCGAACTTGAACGCGCCGTCGCCAAACGCAAACCCGAGCGCGTCGCAGTGACCGAGCCCGGAGAATGGCGCGTGCTTGAAGACC
>JBCBXF010000081.1:0-12106 GCA_039816705.1 Pseudomonadota bacterium
GGCGCGCGATCCATGCCGTGGCCGCGTCATGATGGTCGACCGCCGTATGCCCCGCAGCCTGACGTATGCACCCACGCACAACGTCCGGATCAAACGCCAATAGCTTTGCCAGAAAACGCTCAATCGGCGCCTGCGAGATCATCACATACGGATCATCCGGCTTGGCCTTTGCAACCGACGCGGCATTAAGCACGCTGAAAGCAAGGCGTGTCAGCAGCAGCGGCCAGAGCAGATCGAGTTCTTCCGTATCCAGCGATTGCGTGGAGCAAAATGCGGTCACGTACGCGCACAGAGCGTCGATGGGTTGCGGTTGGTTGAGGACAAGATACGCCGCAGCAATCGCGACATCGCAGATCCGCGGACCAGCTATCATGTCGCCAAAATCAATAATCCCCGTCACCTCATCGAGCGCAAAAGCTCCATCGCCGAGGAGAATATTGAAGTCGTTCAGATCGTTGTGGATCGCGTGCACCGGCAATGCTGATAGCGCTGGCGCAACGTCACGCTCAAATGTCCCGAGAATACCGGCGAGTTGTCCACGTCGTTCGTCGGCTGCGACGAGTTCCAGATAACGTCGCGCCCAGAGCGGCTGCGTCAGGTCCCATTTGATCTCACGATACAGCGCCGGATGCGAAAAGCTCGCCAGCGCTGCGCTGAGCTGCCCATGTGCCTTACCAACCGCCTGTATGGTCGACAGCGGAACGTGTGGCGCCGTGCCAAGCGCACGCCCCTGACACCGAGACATCACCCAAGCAAGGCGTTCCGTTCCCACCGCGTCTTTGAGCGTGGCAATCACCTCGCCATCCGGGGTCATGCGCACCGTCGGCAACCACGCGACGTCGAGGTTTGCCGCACAGTGCGCAAGGGCCTCAATTTGCATCCTGATGAAAGAGCGATCGCATCCAGGCCGCATCACCTTCAGGACTGCGCAATCACCAACCGCAAAGTTCAGATCATACTCGCCATCGAGACGCACCAGTGGCTCATCGGCCGCAAAATCCCAGTGTGCTGCGAGCTGCGAACGCCAGTGTGTAAGATCATCGATATCGACATTCATGACGGTGCCACGCATGCTGCGTTTCGCACCATGATACACGTGAACGCGCCATCGCAAAGGAACCGCCATGTCTCGCCCTAACGATGCCGGCCGCGACGTCTGGGAAGCAGACCGCGCCCACCACACGCACCCTTGGCAGCATTTCGACAGCTTTCGCGATGGCGGCGCTATGGTCATCGCAAAAGGGGCAGGCGCCGAGCTCACCGACATCAACGGCGCGCGCTACTTCGACGCTGTTGGCGGTCTGTGGTGCACGAACATCGGCCTTGGGCGGGAGGAAATGGCCGATGCCATCGCCGAGCAGGTCCGTGCACTCGCCTACGCCAGCCCCTTCACCAACATGACGAACGAGCCCGCGGCCCGGCTGGCTGCCAAGCTGGCCGAGATCGCACCGGCCGATCTGAATCATGTTTTGTTTTCCTCTGGCGGATCAACAGCAGTCGACAGCGCATACCGGCTGATGCAGTTCTATTTTGGCTGCAAGGGTATGCCGGAGAAAAAACACGTGATTGCACGCAAAGGCGGTTATCACGGCTCGACCTACGCCAGCATGTCGATCGGGAACAAACGCGCCGACCGCGCGCCGGAGTTTAATTATATCAGCGATACTATTCATCACGTCTCGTATCCGTGCCCCTACCGAGCACCGGAGGGCATGGATGAGGCCACGTTCTGCGATTTCCTCCTCGACGAACTCGAAACAAAAATCATGGAGATCGGACCCGGCAAAGTCGGAGCGTTTTTCGCAGAGCCAGTTCTGGGTGCCGGCGGCGTCGTTGTACCGCCTGAGGGCTATCACCGCCGCACCTTCGACCTCTGCAAGGCACATGACATCCTCTACGTGTCCGACGAGGTCGTCACCGGCTTCGGTCGTCTCGGTCACTGGTTTGCGTCGAAAGACGTTTTCGACATCGAGCCGGATATCATTACCTGCGCAAAAGGGCTCTCCTCAGGATATCTGCCGATCGGTGCAACGCTCTATTCAGATGCAATTCACGAGGCGATCTCAACCGGTGATCCCGAACGCGTCTTTACGAACGGTTTTACCTATTCCGGTCACCCCGTTTGCTGTGCCGCCGCTCTCAAGAACATTGAGATCATCGAACGCGAAAATCTTCTCGCGCACGCCCGCGATGTCGGTAGCTATTTCGAAAAGCAACTCCAGACCCTGCGCAACTTCGAGATTGTCGGGGACGTGAGGGGCAAAAAACTGATGATGTGCGTTGAGAACGTCGCCAATCAGGAGACAAAAGCCATGTTCCCGGAGGAGATGGATATCGGCTCACAGATTGCGCGGCACTGTGACGAGATGGGGCTGATTGTACGCCCGATCTATCACCTGAACATTATGTCGCCGCCGCTGATCATCACCCGGGACGATGTCGATTTCGTCGTCGACACACTCGGCAAAGGCATCCGTTGCACGATGGATGATCTGGTCGCCAGCGGCGCGTGGTCTCCCTCGACCGCCGGTTAGCCGCGCAACCGCTCCGCCGCCGCGCCGGCATCCGCACCATACGGCAGGCGCTCCCTGAGCATCGCAACCCTGTCAAAGACGATGTCTGCCTCAATCAGCTCGGCGTCACTGTCCGCACGCGCGAGTGTCTGACCGTCCGGCGCAACGATGCAACTCGCACCGAGGTATCTCGTCTCCCCTTCTTTCCCAGTATGGTTGGCATACGCGATCGCAACACTGTTCTCGAACGCCCGGGTCGGGATCATGCGGTGCGCCACGATCGGCCAGTCCGCAGACAGAGCCGTGGGCGCCAGCACCAGCTCCGCACCAGACGCCGCAATTGCGCGCGCGCACTCCGCGATCTCGACCTCATAGCAAATCAGCAAGGCGCAGGTGACACCGCTGATCTGAAAGAGCATCATCCCCCGGCCTGGAGAAAAAACACGACGCTCGAAACCTGGTGGCAAAATCGTCTTGCGATGATGTCCGAGGATGCGACCGTCATGCCCCACGCAGGTCGCCACGTTGAAGCGCTGATCGCCCTGCACCTCGACCCACCCGACGACGAGCGCAACACCATGCCGCCGCGCAACCTCGCGAGCACCCGTGAGCGACGGCCCGTCACAGGTCTCTCCTGCGTCGCTCAGCGCATCACCAATCGCATAGCCGCTGAGTGACAGCTCGGGCGTGACGAGGACATCTGCGGAACAGGCGTCCGCCGCCGCATCGAGACGATCAAGCCGGTCGGCACGATCGAGATCGGCCCAGTCAGTCTGGAGAACAGCAACGCGCATTGCAGACCACGGTAACGTTGGGGCGCGACGCGGGTGGGCTTGTCGCGTCAGCTTGTCGTCCTGCGATACAGAAAACGAAAAAGGGCGCAACCCACTGGTCGCGCCCTTTCTTTCTGTCACGGCAAAAACGACGGTATCACTCAGTTAGCAGAAGTTCCCATAACGCTGGCACTGCCGCGAGATCGTCGGTGAGCTCCCTCCGCCACCGCCGCCGCTGTAAGTCTTCTTGGGCGCACGGTAAGTTTTCTTCTTAGGCGCCCGATACGTTTTTTTCTTTGGCGCGGTGTACGTGGTTGTTTTGGTCCGCTTGCGCTTTTTCGTCCGGCGCTTCGGCTTTTCCTCAATCACCTCACGGACGACCTTATTCTTGCTCCGGCGCTTCGTGCGCTTTTTCGTCGATGTATTCGCCTTTCGCTTCGCCCAGGTCTTCGGCTTGGCCTTTCGGACAGGGCACACGCGCTCGGAGACACCCTCGACTGCAGCGATCGCCGCTTCACTTGGAATCTCGCCGACCACGTCCGCGTTTGATCGTTTTGCAAAGCGCGTAAACGCCGCCGTACTGCCGCGCCCCCAGATCCCGTCAACACGACCATACAGGCACCCGACACGCTTCAACTCTTTCTGAAGGCGTCGCGCCATGAGTTTGGGCTCATCAAGCGCAGTATCGTCATTGCCCAAATCGCTGGCCGTAAGGCTCTCATTATCGAGAACTGCGGTCTCTGTTGTGTCTGCGCTCGTGGCCTCTGCATCGAGAGCGGGCGCATCCGTTTTCGGCGGGACCGTGAGCGCGGCAATGCGCTGCTTTTTCTTTGCAAGCCGTTCCGCCTTGCGCTCAGCAGCTCTCAACCGCTTCTCTGCCGCGCGCTCCTCAGCAAGCAGACGAGCCTCTTCGGCCTTGAGTTCACGTTCAGCCTTCAGACGTGCCGCCCGTGCCAACTTGGCGTTCTTTGCGTCTTCACGACGTTTGCGAAGATCGGCGAGGCGTTGCTTGCGCTTCATCACCGCGATCTGCTCGATCGCGACGGGGCGCAGTCGCTTGCACTTGGCCGTTTTCAGATAGGCTTCGAGACGGGCAACCGCACTGCGTCCCGACACATTCTGCAACCAGCGCTCCTCGATCGCGCACAGCGAGGCGGAGCGTTTTTCTTCCCGCACCACCGCACGAAGTTTGGTCTTGTTGAAGCAATAGAGGCAGTTGCTGAGATAGCGCTCAATACCATCCATATCGCGCGAAGCGAGGACGACGTCCGCTTCGATACGCTCGCTATGGCTGCGCTCGACCTGGTCGGCGAAAACGCCATCCATTTCATCGGTCTTCACCAGCGCCAGATCATCGCTGCCACCAACATAATCCGGCACTTGGGCATCCTGAATTCCAGTGGCGCGTAACCGGCGCTCGACACGGCGCTTCACGAACGTTTTGAGTTCACCAAGCGTCACCTGGCCGTTACCATCGCCATTGAAACGTTCAGAATCCGCTTCCCCATAGAGCCCACTGACCAGCGCATCTGTGAACACACTGCGCTGCCACTGCTTATCCCAGACCGCGTACTGGTTCTCCTGCGCAGCCGCCATCATGATAAAGCGTGTGTTCGCGTTCTTCACGAGCTTGGATGCAGTTTGTGGCTTGCCCCAAGCTGGCGCGCTGCGCCCGACCACCAACTCAGAGCCATCGCCCGCAAGCCCGGAGAAACAGCTCTCCAACACAAGCATGACGCGCCCCTTCGTCAGGTGTCGCGACTGTACCGACTGAAGTTCACTGATCAGCGTCCTGAGCGGAAATCCCGTCTGCTTGAGAGACTCTGGACGGCTGTCGACGCCCATCAGATAGGGAAGCGTCTCGCCATTCTCATCCTGCTCACGTGATCCATGGCCCGCGAAATAGACAATGAGCTCAGAGTCCTCGCCTTTGTCCGCAAGCCATTTGCCGAGTTGCCCCGGCTGGCCAGGTGATCCGATGAAATATCTCAAATCCGTCGTGCCGAGATTGCTGCGCCGCCAGATGTTGCGTGGTGGCACACCCATGGTGTCGATCAGCGCACGTTCGACCGCATCAGCATCACGCTTGGCGAACATCACATCACCAGCGTGCTTATAATCCTTGTTGTCGATGATCAGCGCGAAACGCTCTTTCGCAAAAGCAGCTCCGGCCGCAAACGGCGTGAGAAAAGCAGCAGTGCTTAAAGCAGCAATCAAGGACCGCCAGGAATTGCGTGATCGGGGCATAAGTCTAGCTCCTTCAAGGTCGAGCGTTGCGCCAGCATAGTCGGAAAAAGCTTCCGTTTCCATACACCATGGCCGCTCGTGCGTCGGATAAGAGCGGCATCACACGCCTTTGGGCCCGCCGCTCTCTGGCAGTGCAATGGAGTTGCCAGAGCAATCTCCGGACACATGACGTGCCGCGCACGGGCGCGACGACACAGAACGGGGAGAGTTCATCACCCTCCCCGCGCTTGAGTGGATGTGCGGCCTACTTGATCGCGCCGGCGACACCGGCATCCTTGAGCAGATCACGCATCTGATAAACCTGTCCGCCATCCGGGAGCTTGGTTGACGACATGACGTTGTCCAGCTCCGAGGCGAAATCGAGCCCGGCTCCGGTCGCCTCACGATAATGATCGATCAGGCCGAGCAGCACTTCGCCAACGATTGTGCCACCGACCGGTCCGAGAATATCACCGCCACCGCCTTTCGAGCCTGTTGCGGATTTCACTGCCGCAGCCTGCTGAGTGTCGGTGCTGACAGACGCCTTGTAGATCAGCGAAGACTTCGCAACGCGGGCCGCTTTCAGGTAAGCATGGGCGCCCGAGGAATGCGCTTCGACACCCTGCTGCTTGGACTCTTGCAGAATGTAGTACCAAAGCGGCGTCTCGCGCAGCTTCAGAATGGTCCGCGTATGCAGATCGGCTGCCACGATATCACGGGACGGAATTTTCATGACGCGCGCCAGAGCCTGCCCGGAGGGAAGATTATAGATCCGTCCGCGATTGAGGTTACGTGACGCGAGAGACGCGACGGCGCCCGGCGGCACGATCCCACCTTCCACCAACTTGAAAAGTGCGTCCGGCAAGCTTGTATTAATTGGCCGGCTGAGTTGTACCAGACCGTCAGCGCCATCATAGGGAAAGAAATAGCGCCAATCGATCATCAGCGGTCTCGAGATCGGCTTGAAACCCATCATGTCGATCCCGTCGGGCCCGGCGCCACTGCCGAACAACGGCACGCCCTGTGTCTGACCGCTGAGCGCATAGCTGTTCCGCACTTGCGCATGACCGTAACGGTACGCCGCGACCGAAAACTCGACCGGGATGAAAGGTGTGATCAAACCACCGGTCTTGGCGTTGCGGAAGCCTTTCGGAAAATAGAACTGCCGCCCGTTCTCCCGGATGCTCGCAACCCGGTTGATACCCAACACGCGGGGAAGAAAATCCTCCACCAGCATGCGGTGATAATAGTGCACGGTGTGACGACGCGCCCGCTCGAAAATATCGCCCTCGACCTTGTGACGTCGCTCTTCCGCCTTCCGGCGATCCAGCAGCGTGGGCGCATTGGCAATGTCGGCATCGAGCGCGGCGAGATCGATCCCATCTTTCTCAAGCAGGAGATCCACCATCCGATTATGGAAGGCGATGAAGCCGGCCTGCATCTGCGAGATCACGACATTCTCGTCATTCCGCGGATCCCCGATCAACGCGACGTCGCGGGTCACACCCGGCCGCGCATATCGTGGCGGTGGGGATTGAGGCTGCTCTGCTTTCGGAGCCTCCTGTTTCGGCGGCTCCACAGCTTTGGGCGGCTGCTTAGGCTTAGGTGTCGGCGCCCCGCCAATTCCGAGAATATCGTTGACGTCGTCAGCACCGTCGTTGCTGGAGAACGCCGCATTGAGATTGTCGGATGCCTGGGCTGCCGGTTTTGGCGCAGGCTGCGCCTTGGGCGTCGCAACAGGTTTGACCTTTGGCGGTGCCGGCTGCGCAGCTGCCGCTTCGGCATTTGACACCGTCGTTCGCCGCAGCAGATCGTAACGCCCGCCCGCCAGTGCGGCTCCGACGAGGAGATACGGCATGCGGTAAAGGAACGGAGAACGCTCCGGCCCACCGCCGTAGACCGAGTCCAGATCGAGTGTCGCAGTGCGGGCGTTCTCGGTGTCTTCGTCTCGGATCGGTTTGTCGAGACTGGAGACCGTATCGAATGTGACATCGTGATCGACGAACTGGCCGAGGAATGTATATCCGGCCGGCATCAGGCTATCGCGATTGTCTGCATCGCGCTTGGAATGCATCGGACCTTCGCTGGCGCCAAGCTCTCGGAGGGCACGGACATCGCCACTGTGCGCCTGTAGCCTGCGTCGCTTACCGGCCCCATCGCGAAATATTGTGCCGAGCGGAAAAAGCCGCCCAAAGCGACCACGCTCGGGCAATCCCCGGCTGTTGGTCTTCGCGCGGACCGCGCCCTTCGCGGCCTTGGCATCGTTCTCATAGAGGCCGCGGACAGACTCGGATGAGCCGTGGCTCATGCGCGCTTGCGCAGCTGAGCTTCCAAGCCCCGCACCGATCACAAGGCCGACGGCCAGGACCGACAGCCAAGGATAAGTCCGATGCGCATGCCGGACAGCCGCATGCGCTTCTGGGGGTAAGGACGATTGAGAATGTTCGCAGGATATCATTGGGGGAAGCCTCTCCGTAGGGCGTTCAAGTGACAGAACCTGAAGCCGCAAGCAGACCGCGTTAGCGTTCCAAACATCGCCTCGACGCGCAGCCAACAGGAAGCGCCGCGTCAGGCCGCATGCACCATAAATCACAATCTCCGATTTGATCGGGAATTGCCAGCGCGTGCCCAGTGCCCGCTTAACGGCCACTTGCGTTTCGTGCCGGAGTGGGTGGAACAGCCAGACCGAACCACGAGACGCGATGACGATCGCTCGTCTTAAGCGCCACTCTTTAAGCGGCGTCCCGAAAAGGAAGCACTTCTGGCGAAGTGCAACATCGCAGACGCATCCATTTCACCGTCTCAAACGCAGATTGCTCTGCCCCTTCCATTCGCCCTGCAAGCCGCAAGCGAACGTCACAGCGCACCGCGGCACCAGATGCCAACCACGCTATGAAGGGCCAAGACCATGACCGCATTCACCAAGACACTCTCCAGCGCCGCCGTCCTCGGCGTCGTTGCAGTCTCGACACTCGCCGCAACCGATGCCAACGCCTGGACCAAGCGGTCTGACGCCGCACTTGTGAACAAGATGATCCATTCGCTGTCGCCAGGTGCTCGCGCTGGCAATGGCTACAAGCACAAGTATCACCGCAAGCACAGCGGTTGGAAAAAGCACCGTCGCTATGGCTGGAAGCCGAAGCACCGCTACCACCGCCACTATGCCAAGAAGCACTACGGCCACTACGACCATGCCTACGATGGCCGCTATCACGCCGACTTCCGCTATGGCTTTGCCAAGCGCTACGGCTGGAAGCACAACCCGTGGATCTACAAGTCCCGCCGCGCCGGCCACCTTGACCTGCAGGTCTTCTTCCGCAGCGGGAGCGCGCATCTGACCCACCACGCCTTCCGCGTGCTCGACAGCCTCGGCGATGCCCTGAGCTACGGTAAACTCCGTCATCGCCATTTCCTGATCGGCGGCCACACGGACGCGTCAGGAACGGGCTATGCCAACGAAGTGCTCTCCAAGCGCCGGGCCCAGGCCGTGAAGTCTTACCTGGTCCGCCACTTCGGCATCTCACCACGCCGCCTCGTCACGGTCGGTTATGGCGAGAACCGCCTTGCCTACCCGGGCCGCCCGTACTCGAAGGCCAACCGCCGCGTCGAAGTGCAGATCATCAGCCGGGCACGTGCCAACCGGATCCGCAATCGCCAGCTCGCCTACACGGCATACTGAGCGTCACGAATACAACACACCTGAACGCTGACGCCCGTCCTCGAGAGAGGGCGGGCGTTTTCGCGATGCGCATCAAGAAACGACCCGCAGACGTGCACGCGAATCATTTTCGAAAAGTTACGCGGCGTTAAGAAAACATTACCGATTTATTGTGAAAGTCTGAACGGCAGGCACGCCGGTCACAGCCCGGCAGTAAACGGGGGCTGCTTCACCCGCCCTACCCGAGCTCCCTGAGCTGGGCCAAAGCGGAACACATTTTGCCACAAGCCCAACACAGACTGCTCTGCGCGTTCCAGTAATGGCGCAGGACGACACTCACGCCATCGGGTCGCGCGGCACTCATGTCCTGCCGAACATCCGACCCGATCAGACCTGACGACTGAAAGGACGATACGATCATGATGAAGAAACTGATGATGGGCGTGGCCGCTGCGGCGACTTTTCTCGCCAGCCCGGCCGTTGCTGAAGCGCAGACGATCAAGGTGCTCGTCGCCCAAGAAGATTGGGACAAGCACTCCGTCGAGCGCAACAACCGCATCCAGCGCGCTGTGCTCAATACGTGGAACAGCACGCTGAACGCACCAGCCGTTCTGCGCCAGATGAAGCAGTACGGCATCGACGGTCTCGATGTTTACGACGAGACGGCTGTCACGTTGAACTTCTACAAGCAGGACCGCACCCGCCGCCGCGACGAAGAGCTGATCTCGATCGCACGCCAGATCAAAAATCCGAGCATTGACGTCGTCGTGCTGTACACGCTCTATGCGCGCGCCGTGACAGAGCCCTACACGAAGCTCACAAAACTGCTGACATCGATGAGCTATCGCGCCATCGACACGCGCAGCGGCCGCTTCTTCGGTGGCGATAACATCGACATCGATCCTGATGGCGTCATCATGACGGGCTGCGCCACGAGCCGGAACGGCGTCAAGGCCGATGTGCACTGCGTCAAGGAGTTCGTCTCCCGTAATGGCGAGCGCCTCGCCCGTGACGCTGGCAACGCGATGGCCCTGCGCCTTGCAGCTCTCCTAGGCCAGCAGTACGGCTCGCCGGCTGCAGCAGACACGAACGACAAGCTGGGTGATGCCGACGGTTACGAAGGTGAAGACAGCGGTGTGAAAGTTGCGAGCACGGGCGGCCGTCGCTGCAACAACATCCCGACGACCTTCATCCTCGACTATCAGGGCTTCACCCCGCGCCAGAAGTCGCTGATCGAAGCCAATATGTCGAACTGGCGCTGTGGTCTTGACCTCGACGCCGCAGCAACGGGCAACTCGCTCTCGAACGCAGCATACGAATACAAGACGCGGCTCAACGAAGGTCAGCTGATCCGCCAGGTCCGCCTGATGGCTGAACTGATGGGCGTCGTCGCCGAGATCCGCAACCAGGGTCGCAACACGATCCAGGTCCGCGCCATCGGCCTGCGCACCAACTGATCACGCCCAATAGGGAGGGTGGCGCCCCCGGGTGCCGCCCTCTTTGCGCGTTTCAACGAATTGATCGCCCCATAAAACGCAACGACATTTGGCCAGATCGCATCGAGCGATTAGGCTTGCCTCAGCGCTGACCTTCAACGTTTCCCCCGAGCGCCGCCATGCCAGGACACCGACCGATGACCGCGCCAGATTATCTCTCCGCCCTCTGCAACAGCATCACCCGCTTGCGCCGCTCAACCGTTGCCGCTGCCACAGCCACCGCACTTGCACTGGCTACAACGCCTTGGGCCGCAACACCCGCCGCTGCCGACAGCCATGCCGCAGCCGTTCCCTTCAGCGTCGGCATGCAGCGCGCTGTCACCCAGCTTCTCTCCGGCGTGACGGACAACACGTGCTATCCCCACAAAGGCGGCGTTATACCCCTCGCCTTCGTCGGCATGCCACCGAACAACGTTCATTTCTCTCCCACGGAACGCGACAGCCTCAACAAGCGCACCCGCACCGTGCTCCAGGGGTTCAGCTTCTTCTGGAAAGTGCTGAACACCTCCACCTTCGAAACGATCGCCGCGCAAACCGGCCTGAACCCCGGCGATCGCAACCAGCTCATCAAGGCGGTGCGCGAAATTCGCGGCACACCGCTTGTTTTCATCCTGAACGCGACCCGCCCCGCAAAGTCAGTCGCCAAACTGAAACTGGAGTTGTACGCGCGCACTGGCGACGGTGTGCAGGTCTGCCCAAAATCCGAAACCCTGTTCGTCGATATCCTGAAGAACACGATCGTGCCGGACGCGCGCGTCATCGAACTGGAAACCGATCGCCCGGTCGTCAAACGTCGCTGGGCGTTCAAGCACGCCCTGCGCGAAGTCGCGGAAGATATTCGCAACTTCGAGACGCTCGCCCTCGAGATCGACTACCGCATGTCGGGCGACTGCCGTCTGCGAAACACCAGCGAGGTCGCGTTCCGCAGTGATTACACCGACATTGAACGCGAGATGCTGGAAAAGTTCGCACTACGGACGGGCGACTGGCCGACCCTCAACATTAAGTCTGTCGATGGCGCAGCGCTCAAATCGACCAATGCTGAGATCGCCGATAATGCAGAGGAAAAGAGCGGCACACTCCGCCTCGAGTTCACGCCAGATCCGCAGGATCCGTCACTGCTTGATCTCGCGCTGCAGGTGAACTCCCGCTCGCGCAACCTGCGCACGCGCTTCATGCGGGTTCACATTCGTCCGCGGCTGCTGCGTGGCTGCGGCAAGCTCTCGAACAACATTCTTGAACGCCTCGTGCGCGAAACCCGCAACACACCGGCCGCCTTCAGCCTGCGAGCCGCCAAGCAACACTTCGTCGTCAATCAGGACGAGATTTCGGTTCGTATCGAGCCGCAGGCCGACCGCTTCTTCTATTGCTGGGTGATGGACGCAAAAGGCACGGCGTACGTGCTGCTGCCGCTCTCCAAATCGCAGGGCCTCACCGCCT
>JBCBXF010000082.1:0-12077 GCA_039816705.1 Pseudomonadota bacterium
GGCCTTCGATCCCGCCTTCGAGCACCGCCTTCAGCGATTTGTAGGTGGTGTCGTCATTGTCGAATGAGAGATCGTCGCAAAAAACGATGAAGCGATGCGAGCTGTCGCGGAACAGCGCGAGGCATTCGGGCAGGCTCGCGATGTCCTCGCGGTGGATCTCGATTAGCTTCAGACGGCTTGCACCGTCACGGGATGCATTCACGTCTGCATGTGCCGCCTTGACGAGCGAGCTTTTGCCCATGCCGCGCGCGCCCCATAACAGCGCATTATTTGCAGGCAGCCCGTCGGCAAAGCGGCGGGTGTTATCGAGCAGGAGCGTACCCTGATGTCCGACGCCCTTGAGTAGCGAGAGCGGCACGCGGTTGACCCTTGCAACCGGCTCGAAACCTGACGGATCAGTGCGCCAGACAAACGCATCCGCTGAGCCGAAATTGGCAGCGCCCGGTGCGGGGCCCGCCTGTGCTTCAAGCGCGTCTGCAATTCGGGTCAGTTGCGCCAGCAGCGCGGTCTCTGTGGTCTCGGACGCCATGGCAGGTTTGCGGCTCAGTTGTCAGAATGCAGGGAAGTCGGCGCGACGCTCTATAGCCGGACAGGTGTCGCCCGCCAATCACGCCTGCACCTTGCGCTCGCGGTTGCAAACCCCATTTGCCGCACTATAGTCCCGACGATTCACCGAACACGCCGGACGAACAACGTTCGCGTTAGGGCGGCAACGCCCGCGCTGCGACCGGTTAGCCAAGGACAATCACCATGTTCATCACTCCGGCATTCGCACAAGGCGCCGGCGGTGGCGGCAGCATCTTCGCCGACACGCTTCTGATCCCGATGGTCCTGATCTTTGCGATCATGTACTTCCTGATCATCCGCCCGCAGCAGCAGCGGATCAAGGCGCACAAAGAGATGGTGGCGAACGTGCGCCGCGGCGATGGTGTCGTGACAGCTGGCGGCCTCGTCGGGAAGATCACCAAGGTTTTTGATGACAACGAGGTGCAAGTCGAGATCGCCGACGGCGTCCGTGTCCGAGTGATGAAGCACACGCTCGGAGAGGTGCGCGCCAAGGGCGAGCCCGTGAAAGACGCGGGCGAGGGCGGCAAGAAAGACAAATCAAAAGAGAAAGCCTGACGTTCACGCCGGAGACGGGGCGCGGCTCGACCGGCGCCCGAAACATCCGGCAGTGTGAGTAACGCGGCGCAACAAGGGCTTGGCGACAATGCTGTATTTCTCTCCCTGGAAGACCGCGCTGGTGGTCGGAACATGCCTGCTGGGCCTGATTTTTGCCGCGCCGAACTTCGTCTCGAAGGAGACGTTGCGCGGTTTGCCGAACTGGCTGCCGAACAAACAGGTCAGTCTCGGCCTCGACTTGCAGGGAGGCTCATATCTGCTTCTCGAGCTGCCGGTCGATGAGTTGACCGGGCTTGCGACCGAAGATCTGTCGGATCAGGTTCGTCGCACGCTGAACGAGGCCAAGATCCGTCGCCCCCGCGTGCGCTCTGTCGGCAAGGAAATCAAAGTCACATTGCGGGATGCCGCCACGCGCCCCCAGGCCCTCGCGGCGCTTCAGCCGCTTGTCCTGCCACTCAACCAGAACGTGCTGACCGGACAGGGCGGCAATAACATCGAACTCAGTGAGACAGGCACTGACGGCATCACCGTCACGCTCACCGAAGCGGCGATCCAGCAGCGGATCAACAGCGTGATGTCGGCTGCGATCGAGACGATCCGAAAGCGCGTCGATGGGCTCGGCGTGACGGAGCCGACGATCCAGCGGCAGGGGCGTGATCGCATTCTCGTTCAGGCCCCGGGCGCCGACGATCCGGAGGCGCTGAAAGCCTTGATCGGCAATCCGGCGGTCATGAATTTCCACGATGTGCACCGCTCGATAACGGCCGCCGAAGCGGAAGCCAGTCGCGTCCCGCCGCGCTACTTTCTCGCCCCCGACATCGACACCGGCGGCAACCTGCTTCTGCTCAAACGCCCGATCGTGAAAGGCGAAGATCTCGTCGACAGCCAGCCGGGCTTCGATGAAAACAATCAGCCCGCCGTGCTGTTCAGCTTCAACTCGTCAGGCGCGAGAAAATTCGCGACACACACGACGAACAACATCGGTCGCCCATTCGCGATCGTGATCGACAGCCAGGTGATCTCGGCACCGCGCATTATCTCGGCGATCCCGACGGGCTCCGGCCAGATCACCGGCAACTTCACCGTCGAGCAGGCGAACATCCTCGCCATTCAGCTGCGTTCTGGATCACTCCCCGTCAAACCGTCGATCATTCAGGAAGCATCTGTTGGCCCGACGCTCGGTGCGGACTCGGTCGCAGGCGGTCTCAACGCGGGCCTCATCGGTCTCGCCGGTGTGCTGTTCTTCATGCTGCTTGCGTATGGTTTTTTCGGCATCTTCGCCAATATCGCCTTGCTCGCCAACATTGGGCTGATCCTCGGGGCCCTCTCGCTGCTGCAGGCCACGCTGACCCTGCCGGGCATCGCCGGGATCGTCCTGACCGTCGGTATGGCAGTGGATGCGAACGTCCTGATCTTCGAGCGGATCCGCGAAGAGTTGCGCAACGGCAAAAAGGCCGTCGTCGCCATTGAAAGTGGTTACAAGCGCGCACTAGGCACCATTCTCGATGCGAACATCACGACGTTTATTGCCGCGATCATCCTTTTCTGGCTCGGCTCCGGGCCGATCCGCGGTTTCGCTGTCACGCTGTCGATCGGCATTTTAACATCGGTCTTCACGGCATTCGTCGTGACACGCCTGTTGGTCTCATGGTGGCTGTCGCGTCAGGAACGTGGCGCCATCGCGATGCCGATCTGACGCTCGATAAAGGAATTCGCATCATGGCGTTCAAAGGCCTTGATTTTCTCCCCCGCAATACGCGCATCCAATTCATTCGTTTGCGCTTCATGACATTTGTCGCGTCAGCGTTCCTCATGCTGGCGTCGCTCGGCCTGTTTTTCACGCAGGGGCTCAACTACGGCATCGACTTTGTCGGTGGTACTGTACTCGAGATGCGGAGCAGCGAGGCGAAGGCTGATATTCCCGCGATCCGTGAGCGCCTGAAAGGGCTTGGCCTCGGCGATGTCCAGGTTCAGCAGTTTGGTGATCCGCGCGATGTGCTGATCCGGGTCGAACTTCAGGCCGCCGGTGAAGAAGGGGCGGAGAAGGCCCAGCAGGGCGTCGCCAAAGCGGTCCGTGAGGCCCTTGCCGGCACCATGGAAGAGCGGCGCGTCGAGGTGATTGGCCCAACGGTTTCTGCGGAACTTGCACGTGATGGTCTCATCGCCGTGCTCGTCGCGATCTGTGGCGTGCTGCTCTACATTTGGTTCCGTTTCGAGTGGCAGTTCTCGGTCGGTGCCGTGGCTGCGCTCGTGCACGATGTCACACTGACGATTGGGATGTTCGCGCTGATCGGGCTGGAGTTTAATCTCTCGATCATCGCCGCACTACTGACCATCGTCGGCTACTCGTTGAACGATACCGTGGTTGTCTACGACCGCATCCGTGAAAACCTGCGCAAGTTCAAACGCATGCCGTTGGCCGAGCTGCTCGATCTTTCGATCAACGAGACGCTCTCCCGCACGATCCTGACATCGGTCACGACCTTGATCGCGCTGTTCGCACTCTTCATTTTCGGCACCGAAGTCATTCGCGGCTTCACGTTCGCGATGATTTGGGGCGTCGTCGTTGGAACATACTCGTCGATCTTTGTGGCGGCACCGTTGCTGCTGTTCTTCGGGGTCACACGTGAGTGGGGCGACGGGGCGACGGCGACCACGCGCAAGGGTGCCGTGTCAAACGCCTGACGTGGCATGGACGTGCCCGGCGCGACGTGGCGCAGTCGCCCTTGCAGATCGACAACCGCCGTCTCAGCGGACACCGGGAATGAGCAACGCGACCTATCCCTATCAGGCGGCGATTGACGCTTACGGCAATGGCGGTTTCCGCTTTGCCGAGATGAGCCACCGCGGCGCATTGCTCTTTTTGCCAACGGGCGTTTTTTCGTGGGAACCGGACGATTTCGCCGCGCTGACGCTCAACGATTTCGCGCCGGTTTTCGCTGTCCGCGAAAACATCACCTTCCTGATGCTCGGGACCGGCGTTGCGCAGAATTTTCCCTCCTCCACCGTGCGTGAGGCGTTCACCGAGATGCGCCTCGGCCTCGAGGTGATGGATACCGGCGCCGCCTGCCGCGCTCACAATGTGCTGCTGGCGGAAAAGCGTGCGTTCGCCACGGCGGTCCTGCCCGTTGACTGAACGCAGAGACAGCGTTTCATCTCCCGGCGATCAGGGGCTTGAGATACGCGCCATCGCCCGCGGCTGGAATTATGACGCCTTCATCGCCGCTGCCCTCGCGCCCGCCACGGCGCAGGACGATCTGATCGCGCTCGCCGCCTTCATCGGTGATTTGGAGCGCATTGTGGCAACCGTGCAGGAGCCGACGCTCGCCCTCATTCGCATCCAATGGTGGCGCGATGCGCTGGCCGCAATGCGAGAAAGCGGCCGGTCGGATCACCTCATTGGCTCCCGCCTCGCAGCTCGTATCAAGGATGGCACGCTGCCACTCCCGCAGATGCACGCGATCACGGACACCTTCACCGATCAACTGAGCGCCCCCGAGATCGCGGATACACAAGCGTTGAAATCGTTCCTAGCCAAACGCTATGCCACGCCGTTCCAGCTGGCGGCACGCATCCTTGCAGTGACCCCCGGTGATGATCTGATCAAGCACGCTGGTGAGGCTTATGGCGCTGCGCGTCTCGCTGGAGCCGATCAGCAAACTCTTATGAGCGCCGGAATCCGCGTGCCGCACACCGATGTTGCTTCAATCGCATCCGTCGCGTTTGACGCGTTCCGCCCGAGCCTTAGAGCAGCAGACAAGTTGGCACGCTGCGCTGTTCTTGCGGCAAGCCTGTCGCCGCTCTACCTGCGCGCTGGTTCACAGGGCCCGACGCCATTGCGCCGGTTGATACGCCTCGCGCGGGTGCATTGGTTGCCTCTGCGCTAGTGGTTTGGCGTTGTGCACGCATTGAGACAAAGCAAGACGTCCAGTTCGCTGACCCGCCCCCCGATTCTTCCTCACAATCGCACGAATTTGTTGCAACCTGCGGCCCGCAGATGTGTGTCATGCAAGCGGATCGAGATCATGCCCACTTTAAGCAGTCGCAATGCAATTGCGGGGATTGCACTCGCAAGCCTCGGCGTCTCACTTGTCGTGACCGCGCCTGCGATCGCAGACAATCACACCGCACGGGACCGCTTCTTCTCCGCAGATAATCTCGACCCGCTGATCGATGCCCCGAAGAGCACAAAAGAACGTCGTCGTCCGTCGCCCAGGCCAACGTTCGATGCGGCGCCCTCGCGTGCCTTCGGCGATGACGTTACCAACGAAGAGACCCCGCGCTTTGAATTGCTTGAGAGCGATCAATCTGCACCGCCCGCCCGTCTCTCGTGGCGCGTGACAAACCCGTTCCGGCTCTTCACAGACCCTGCGATTACCGATCTGCATCGCGACGCATTCAACGCATTAAGCAAGGAAGAAAAGTCAACCCCTGTACTCGCAGTCGAACGACGTCTCGCCACCACGTTCCGCAATGGCTGGGCTGCGAACGCGGTTGGCAAAACCTGTTGGCGCCCGCGCGCGCATCGCTATGGCCTGTGCCGCAAGGACAATCCGTATATTCGCCCCCGTCATCACCGCGTGACGGTCACGTTGGAGAATGCCTCCGCGCCGGAGGCAACGTGTACCTGGTCGTTTCGCGGCAAAGGCGCTCGTCGCGGAGAAAAAATTGGTGCGCGGTGTGGGGAAGCAGTCGAATTCAAGGTGCCCTATCCGACGGGCGGCACGGCGCGCGTCACTCTTCCCGGCGGTGCGCGCAAAACCGTCCGCATCGCCGTCACGGATACGTTTGTTGTCGGCATCGGCGATAGCTTCGGCTCCGGTGATGGCAACCCTGACGTCCCGGCAAAATTCTCCGATGCGCGAGATTGGTCCTACGGCGAAGCGCCGGGCGAGCGCGCGCTGTTTGGTTATCCGACACGCGCAGGGAACTGGGACACCTTCGCCGATCAGGCGTTTCTGAGGAACGGCCCACGCTGGCTTGGCCGCGCGTGTCGTCGGTCGCTCTATTCATACCAGACCCGCGTTGCACTCCAGCTGGCGATCGAAGATCCGCACCGCGCCGTCACGTTTGCGCACTTTGCCTGCGGCGGCGCAGAAATCCCGCAGGGCATGTTTGTCAAATACAAGGGGAATGAATGGGTACCGTCGCCGCCACGCGTGCCGCAAATCAGCGCGGTCGCCGAGGCGCAGTGCGGTGAAACCCGAACCCCTGAGACCAACTATCCGGACGCTTATACCATCCAGGGAAAGCTCCCGGTCCTGCGGGATATGGTTTTGAAAAAGTGTCCGCGAAAACGGGCCCGCAGAATTGATCTCCTCCTCGTCTCGATTGGCGGCAACGATATCGGATTTGCAAAGCTCGTCGCCAATGCCGTGCTCGCGAACCGTTCGGCGTTGGCCCGCCTAAGTGGTTGGGCGGGCGGCGTGTACGGTCCGGATGATGCCCGCCCGCTGATCGCGGAGCTTCCCGTCCGATACAAGGCGTTGAACAGAGCGCTTCACGGCCTCCTGCACATTCCGTGGAAGCAGTCGGACCGCATCATTCTCACCGGATATCCCCCAATGGCCGTCGTCGATGATGCCGGCCGCGTCTGCCCGGACGGTCGTGCCGGGATGAGCGTCTTTCCAGACTATCGCATGAGCGCTGCACGGGTCCGTGACGGAGAAAAAGTGGCCGAGCAGTTGAACGCGGTCATGCGCCGTGCCGCTCGGCGCTATCGTTGGTCGTTCGTAGACGCGCATCGCCGGAGTTTTATCGGACGGGGCCTGTGCGCAGACGGAAACCCCGTGCTCGACAGCGCTTCGTTTGATGAGGTCATGCCGGATGACGTGCGCTTGCCCCGTCTCGTGAACGGACGATGGGAGCCGTATCCGCCAAGCGCCTTTCGCGCCTACGCGCCCCGCCAGCGCTGGTTCCGCACACCGAACGATGCCTATCTTACGGGACACTACCACACACGCCGCACAATCGCCCGCCGCATCCTGAGCGCAAGCAAGCTGCAGTGGTTCCAGCTCATCCTTGCGAGCAGTTACTCCGGCGCGTTTCATCCGACGGCCGAAGGCCACGCCGCCATGGCCGACGCTGTCATGCCGACGGCCCGCCGCGTTCTCCGCAAATATCGCAAGTAATCTTCGCCGTGCGTGCTGACCGTCGTGTGATGGTCTGTTGGGGTAACGCGAGGACGCGACATGACAGACATGAAGAGTTTGCAGGCGCGCTGGCTGGCCCGGCTGCCATCAGCACTTGGCGAAGGCATTGGGCGGTTTCCCGTCGCAACCCTATGCGCGATCGCGCTCTGCATTTTCGCCATCGGTCATGTTGAGAAAGCCTGGGGACATGTAGCGGACGCGGACGCATTCAGGATCATAGCGGCATGCGTGAACGCGGCATTGCTTTGCGTCTGTGTCACGCTGTTCTGTGAGGTGCGTAGTGCAACGCGTGCGGCGGTATTGGGTGCGAACGCTGTTGGTGTTTTGGTGGTTGCGGCACTCACTGCCACCGCCCAGTCGCTCGATCTTGTGCCTCTGGCGCTCAGCGCGGCGTTGCTCATTGGAACAGCCCTCGCGCCATTCGTAGTCCGGCCACGTGCGAACGAGGCCTTCTGGCTCTTCAATCACGATCTCTGGTTCGGCACTGTGTTCGCGATCGTCGCAGGACTTCTCGTAGCACTCGGGGTCTCGGCGACAATTGGGACGATTAACTACCTCTTCGAGCTGCCGATCCGCGATGAGACATGGCCAACCATCTGGATCCTCTCCCTCGGCTTTGTCGCTCCAGTCTATTGGCTGCAAGCCATTCCGGCAGTGTACCCTGCGTCCATGGTGTCCGAGACGCTTGAAGACCGTGCGACGGATGATCTGCCATACCGTATGATCGTTGCGCTGGTCGGCTTTATCCTTGTGCCGCTGCTGCTTGCGTACACCGCCATTCTCTACGTCTACGTCGGCAAGATTGGAATCTTGGGCAGCCTGCCGAAAGGCCAGATCGGTTACTTGGTCACCGCGTTCGGCGTTGCGGGTGTCGTTTCCGCATTGCTGGCCTATCCCGTGCGCAACACGGGCCCCCGGCTTGTTCGGTTCTTTTGGCGGTACTGGTTCTGGCTTGCGCTCGTGCCACTCGTCTTGCTTGCAATTGCTATCTGGGAACGTCTCTCGAGCTATGGCCTGACATCTTCGCGATATCTGCTCCTCTTGGCCGGGATCTGGTTGGCAGCAACAGTCGTGTTGTTCGGTCTGCGGCAACACGGACGCGATCTTCGTATCATCCCTGCCGGCGCCGCAATTATCCTCCTCGTGACAGCATTCGGGCCGCTCAGCATCACTGGGCTGCCTGCCAGTCAACTTGCCGGAGAACTGAAAACGTTGCTCAAGGCGGAGGGAAGCTTGAATGCGCAAGGTCGTGTCCGCGGTATTCAGCGTGCGCCTGCGTCGAGAACGCCGCAAACAGCGCAGCGCATGGCGTCGATCATCGACTATCTGCGAAATCGTCGTCAGCTTGATGCGATCGCGCATCTGCTGCCGCTCGCTCTCGAAACGAAACTTGCGACCAATCCCACCAAAGAACGCAGGGTTGCGCGGCGTGTCGCGGCCGCGTTTCGCAAAACACTCCGCCTCGCGGAGTCTCTTCCAAACGGCGGGCCTGTGACATGGGTCGAGTTTTACGCAGACAAGCCGTCAATGGTTGACGTTCCGGACGGCTATCGTCTGATCGGGCCACTTGTTTTCGATCGTCGTAGAGGCACAGACAGGTGGCTTACGGATCGCAGAACTCCATCCGCATTTCGTGCGACGCTTGTCGGCGATGAACTGGAGATATGGGATACGACGCGCCCGTTGGCGAGGGTTGATTTTTCCCCGTTACGGAGGGCACTGGCCCGCGGAGAAACAACGCGTGCAGCATCGATCATACTTGTCGGGCCAGAGGCACGCCTCATCACGACCAGTCTTCGCGGTGGCTTCGGCGTTGGAGAAGAAGCGGCGAGCCAGATGACCCTGCACCGTTTCGCCGGTTTTCTTCTGGTGCCCAGCCTTGAGCCAGCAACACCATAGTGAGCCTGGCACGCGCACGCTTATTCAGCCGCTGCAACCATGGTAGCGCCCTTCGCGCCCCAAGCCGAAAGCCACGTATCGACATCGTCGAGTGCACGCTGCGCCATGGCCTGCTTGCGGGCGCGTCCCTTCTCCTTGCCGCGCAGACGTCGACCGTCGATCTGCTTGGGCGTCTCGATCTCGGGAAAGAGACCGAAATTCACATTCATCGGCTGAAAGCTTTTGCTGGCGCGCGCCTCACCCGCGATATGTCCGCCCGTGATGTGAGCGACAAGAGCCCCGAGCGCGGTCGTCGCAGGTGGTGCGGAGATCGCCTGCCCTGAGCGCTCAGCCGCCGCGAAGCGTCCGGTCAGCAAGCCCATCGCTGCCGATTCGACGTAACCCTCAACACCTGTGATTTGCCCGGCGAAGCGCACACGCGGCTCCGCTTTCAATCGGAGTTGACTGTCGAGCAATGCCGGCGCGTTGAGGAACGTATTGCGGTGGATCCCACCGAGACGTGCAAACGTTGCGTTCTCTAGCCCCGGGATCATGCGCAGGACGTCCGTCTGCGCGCCGTACGTCATCTTGGTCTGGAAGCCGACGATGTTCCAAAGGGTGCCAAGCGCATTGTCCTGCCGCAGCTGAACGACCGCATAAGGCTTCACGTGAGGATCATGCGCATTGGTGAGGCCGACTGGCTTCATTGGCCCATGCCGCAGCGTCTCACGCCCGCGTGCAGCCATCACCTCAATCGGCAGACACCCATCAAAATAGGGTGTGGATTTCTCCCATTCCTTAAATTGCGTCGTCGGCGCCGCGAGCAGTGCATCAATGAATGCCTCGTACTGCTCGCGTGACATCGGGCAGTTGAGATAGTCAGCCCCGGTGCCACCGGGGCCGGCCTTGTCGTAGCGGGACTGGGCCCACGCCACATCCATATCGACGCTCTCACGATGGACTATCGGCGCAATCGCGTCGAAAAACGCGAGATCGCCCTCGCCTGTTCGCTCCTGGATGGCGGCGGACATCGCAGGTGAGGTTAGCGGACCAGTCGCGACAATCACTTGCGGCCACTCCTGCGGCGGCCAGCCAGAGACTTCACCGCGCGAGACCTCGATTAACGGGTGCGCCGTAATCGCTTGTGTCACGCGTTCGGAGAAAATGTCCCGATCGACCGCAAGCGCGCCGCCCGCAGGCAGTTTTGCGGCATCACCGCACCGCATGATCAGCGACCCGGCACGCCGCATCTCCTCATGCAGTAGCCCCACCGCATTATTCAGCGCATCATCCGAACGAAATGAGTTCGAACAGACGAGTTCGGCAAGTCCCTCGCTCTCATGCGCATCAGTCGTCACATGCGGGCGCATCTCGTGCAGCACGACCGGGTGCCCTGCTTCAGCAATTTGCCAAGCCGCTTCGGAACCGGCCAAACCGCCGCCCACGACATGCACGCTGCTATCGTCCGGTTTCGAATACGTCGCCATGGTCAAACCTGTCGCTTCTCTGTTGTGCCGCAGACTCGATGTGCGGGTTTTGACCGCTGTTCACAGCCGGTTGCGTTGTCGCACGGCAGGGAATCACCCTAGGCGAAGACAATGCGCGCTTCGCTCCAGCATACTCGACCGTTAAGTTACCCAGCCATGGCGCGCATTGCGTCCATCATGCTGGCTGGTGTCGTTTTGAGCGCGTGCACCTACGAGCGCAACGGGCCGGTAGCGCACCATTTCCGTGATGTGAAATCTGAAAAACCACGCGGCAACCGCATCACCGTATGCCACGGATACGGCTGCCAGAACCAGACTCGCGTGCGATTTTCGAGCGGTGATATCGCGCAGATCAGCAAGATCATGCGCAAGACAAAGCGCAAAGACAGCCCGCACGAAGAGCGCCGCGCCGTAGCCTATGCGGTCGCCTGGCTCGAAACAGAGATTGGCCGCCGCGTTGGAACATCGAAAGACCGCCCAGGCATGGATTACGCGGGCTCTGGCGATCCGGGGCAGCTTGATTGTGTTGACGAGGCTACCAACACGACGAGCTATCTGCTGTTGATGCAACACAACGGTTTGCTCAAGCATCACACGGTTGGCACCCCGTTTTCGAAAGGCAATATCCTGCTCGGCGGCGTGTCACAGTGGCCGCACTGGACAGCTGTGCTGACGGAAAAAGACGGCGGACAGCGCTACGCCGTGGATAGTTGGATCCACGAAAACGGCGAGAACCCGTCCGTAGTGAAAGCGGAGAAGTGGTACATCGACGACCTTGATAACCTGCCTGCGCCAACTGTGTGACAGCAGCGCTGGTTTCCCGAAGCGCTCTCATCTGTTATTTCTCCCCAATTCCGTCAGGTCGTTCCATTGCGAACGAAGGCGTCGGACATCGCAGGAGAGGTTCGGGATGTTGCACAATGAGAGGCGCGCAGGGCTGACCCGGTTTGCCCGCTTGGCCCTCGGCGCAATGGCAGCAATTGGCGTGTGCGTCGGAACGTCAGCGACGGCCCATGCCGGCACGACTTACGCGCTGATCATCGCTAACAAGACTTACCGCCACACCGGCGACGTGCGCTTCGCGGATAGGGACGCGGCGGCCATTGAGAGCGTCCTTGTCGACACGAAGGGCGTACAGCCGCAGAACATTTTCCGTTATGAGAACGCCTCCGTCGGCGATCTGACGTTCCTGTTCGGTACCGCAGGTCAGCCAGGCCGCATAGCCCAACTCGTGAGTGGTCGCGATAGCGAGCTCATCGTTTATTTCGCGGGCCACGGCTCCAAGCACCTCGATAAGGCGCGTGGAAAATCCGTGCCTTATCTCCTCGGCGTCGATTCACGACCGGAAGCATTGCCGCAAACAGCCTATGCGCTCGATACGGTGGTCGAAAAGCTCAAGAACATTCAGCAGACAACGTTGACGAATGGCCGGGTCACC
>JBCBXF010000083.1:0-12047 GCA_039816705.1 Pseudomonadota bacterium
AGGACGAACGCGAGTATCGTGGTCGCGAGAGCGATGCCGACGGTGTTGCGCGCGCCGTAGATCAGGCGGGAGAAAATGTCCCGGCCGAGCTGGTCGGTGCCAAGCAAGTAGGTATCGCCCCACTCCTCGAACTCGGATGCGACAACTTCTTTTTCTGGGAAGGGCGCAATGGTGTCTGCGAAGATTGCAACCACGATGTAGGTGATTATGACGAGGATGCCGAACCACGCGGTGAGCGGGGCTTTCGCCAGTTCTTTTCCAACAGTTCTGAGCATGGGAACCTACCGCGGATGAAGCAGGCGGGGGTTTGTCAGGATCGACAAGACATCCGCGAGCAGGTTGAGGATAATGTAGGTGGCGCCAAAGATGAGGCTGGAGGCCTGCACGACGGTGATGTCACGCTTGGACACACTGTCAACGAGCAGCTGGCCGAGGCCGGGATAGACAAAGACCACCTCGACAAGCACCACGCCGACGACGAGATACGCCAGGTTCAGCGCGATCACGTTGATGATTGGCGCGAGCGCGTTCGGAAGCGCGTGTTTCACGATGATCTGCGAGCGCTTGATCCCCTTGAGGCGCGCCATCTCGATGTAAGGGCTCGCCAGCAGGTTGACGATCGCCGCGCGTGTCATTCGCATCATGTGCGCCATGACAACGAGCGTCAGTGTCAGCGCGGGCAGGATCGTGCGGAACACGCGATCCCAGAACGGCGTATCGGGGCCGATATTGGAAATCGAGGGGAAGATGCCGGCATTCACTGCGAGTAGCATGATGAGAATGTAGGCGATGAAGAACTCAGGGAACGAGATCGACGTCAGTGTCGTGACGTTGATCATCCGGTCGAAGAACGAACCGCGGTAGAGTGCGGCCAAGACGCCGAAGGTGACGGCGAGCGGCACGGCAATCAGGGCGGCAAGGGCTGCAAGGAACAGCGTGTTGCCGAGGCGAGAGCCAATCAACTCTGAAATCTCGCGCTGGTTAGCGAGCGATTTGCCGAAGTCGCCCTGAATGACGCCGCCGAGCCAGCCGAAGTAGCGCGTGTACCAGGGCTGGTCGAGCCCGAGATCGAGGCGAAACTGTCGGAGTGTCTCCGCTGTCGCCGATTGGCCAAGGATTTCTGAAGCAATATCGCCGGGAAGAAATTCAACGGAGATAAAAATGATAAATGACACCACAATCAGTGTCAGTAGTCCGAGTGACAGCCGTTGCGTCACCATTTTCAATATCGGCCACATGCCGGAATTTTCCCCCGTCCATCGTTGTGTCGATGCTGACACAACCTGCACTATAGCGATGACTCTGTCAGGGGCCAGTCAGTCGAGGGATGTGAGCCGATGATGGTTTATTGGTGTGGGAATGATGAGACGGCGCGGGGTTTGCGCGCTCGCGTTCAGCGCAAGCTGTGTCCAAACGGATTGCGATACCGCGTCTGACGCACCGGTTTGCGTGCACGGCGGGCACGCTGTGTAGCGCGTTTCGGTCGGACACTGGCACGCCGCCGCACACGATTGCGCAATTCAGCGTTGTCGCCGGACCATTGCGTGGAGGCAGCAGCCGGAATTTCACGGCTGAGCGTGAGATCGCCGTCCGCTAGAGCGTAGCTGGGCTGACGCACTCGGGCGGGCGTGGCGCGTACGGGCAGTGGCACGCCTGCGACGGTATGCGTCTGGGTAGGCGGCGTGACAGTGACTTCGTCGCTGGTCGGTGTCGTTGCACGCACCACTGGGACCCTTGCGGGCTGCGCCGCCTGATGAGCCACGATCTTTGGTGCGTCCACCGGAAGCAGCTTCTCTGAAAGCACCGTCTTGATCTGGCCGGGCACGAATTCGGGAACTTCGCTCGGTGTCGGTGCCGGAGGTTGCGCAAGTGCGGGCAATCTGGACAGCGCGTCATCCGTGCGTGATGCGGCCGGACTGCCCTGCGCGGTCAGTGATGGATTGGCCAGCGTCACGGGATCAAACGCGGCATGCTCGCTCGACATAGCGAACGCCGTGATGGCCGCGCCAAACAAACTGGCGGCGGCGACACTTGCTAGCGTCTTTGCGCGTATCATCCCGAACCTCCGTGGGGTCTCATCTCGTAACATTCCCACCGCGCAACCCGCCATGCGCGCCTTCGTTCCTGAAGCAGGATGCTGAAAACGAGGTAAACGACGCTACGCGTCGCGTTGATGCGTTCTCGCGCGCGCTGGAGCGTGCTAGGACCGCAGACTATTCCAGATGCCCAGCTGCGGGAGATGTAACGCATGCAGAAAGCTCTTCTGATCGACCCGGAGAAATGCACCAGCTGCCTGCAGTGTGAGCTGGCCTGCTCTTTCGAGCAGGAAGGCGTGTTCAACCCGGCGAAGTCGCGGATCAAGGTCTTCGAGTTCGAGCATGGGCGGAAAGCTATCCCCTACACATGCACGCAGTGTGCGGAGGCCTGGTGTCTCCACGCCTGTCCGGTGGAGGCGATCACGATTAACGGGGCGACTGGCGCCAAAGAGGTCAATCCGAACGTTTGTGTCGGATGCAAGGTGTGCACAATCGCCTGTCCATTCGGGACGGTGAACTACAACGCGGACACCGGCAAAGTCATCAAATGCGACCTGTGCCAAGGCGATCCGGCTTGTGCGCGGGCCTGCCCGACGGATGCGATCACCTATGTCGATGCCAACTGGACCGGTTATGACCGGATGCAGGAAATGGCCCTTGCAGGGCACGGACGTCCGGCGGAAGGAGCAGCACAATGAGCGGTGGTGATGTGAAACAGGCACCGGCCCGAGCAGAAACAGGAATGGGCTGGCAGGGTACGGTTCTACGCGTCGATCTGACAGCAGGGAAAGTACACAAAGATCCGCTGAACATGGCGTGGGCCAACGACTATCTCGGAGAACGCGGGCTCGCGACGAAGTATCTTTATGAGATGATGGACCCAAAGGCGGATGCGATGTCGCCTGAGAATGTCCTGATCTTTGCGACCGGGCCACTGACCGGCACGATGGCGTCTACGAGTGGGCGCTATGCCGTCGTAACCAAGGGGCCGCTGACGGACGCGATTGCCTGTTCAAACTCGGGCGGCAAGTTCGGCGCGTTTTTGAAGTTTGCGGGATATGATCTGCTGATCGTGACGGGGAAATCAGCGAAACCTGTTTACCTCAACATCAACGACGATACCGTTGAGATCCTTCCTGCGGACGAGATCTGGGGGAAGACGGTCTGGGAGACCGAAGACTGGCTGAAAACACACCATCAGAACCCGCAGATGAAGGTCGCTTCGATCGGTGTCGCGGGCGAGACGGGCAACCGGTACGCCTGTGTGGTGAACGATCTGCATCGTGCTGCAGGGCGCTCGGGCGTCGGCGCAGTCATGGGATCGAAGAACCTCAAGGCCGTTGCGGCCTGGGGGTCGAAAGGCGTGCGGGTCGATGATCCGGTGGCTTTTATGAAGGCGGTGGCCGAGACGCATACGACGCTTCACGAGAGTGGTGGGCGTCGCGGACTGACCAAGTATGGCACGCATTCGATGCTCGATGCGATGCAGAAGTTCGGTGGGCTGCCAACGCGCAACTTCGACGATGTGAAGTTTGACGGCGCGAAGAAGGTTGGGTCGCGCGCAGTGCGTGAGCCCAACGAGAATGGCCACGTCAATCTGATCACCAACAAGGCCTGCTTTGGGTGCACGATCGCGTGCGGGCGGATTGCTCACATCGACGAAAAGCACTTCACAATCGTGAACCGCCCCCAGTATCGCCACGCGTCCGGCGGGCTGGAGTACGAGACGGCTTATGCGTTCGGTCCGCTTGTCGGTGTCGATGATCTCGATGCGCTGACATTCGCCGGGTTCATGACGAATGAGCATGGTTATGACCCGATCTCGTTTGGTGGCACGCTGGCCGCGGCCATGGAGCTTTACGAGATGGGTGTGCTGACCAAGGAGCAGACCGACGGGATCGAATTGACGTTCGGCAATCCGGAAGCGCTGACTGTCATGGCCGAGAAGACCGGCAAGAATGAAGGCTTCGGCAAGGATCTCGCGCTTGGCGCAAAGCGTCTGTGCGAAAAGTACGGACACCCGGAAGTGGCGATGGTCGTTAAGGGGCAGGAGTTTGCCGGCTACGACAGTCGCGCACTGCAAGGCATGGGCTTGGGCTATGCCACGTCAAATCGCGGTGCCTGCCACTTGAAGCATGATGTCTTCGAGCAGGATCAGGAGGATCAGACTGGCAAAGGCAAGGCCGAGCCTTGCAAGACCTCTCAGGATCAGATCGCGATGATCGATTCGACCGGGTTGTGTCTCTTCACGGCCGGTGACTTCGGTACCGAGGGCTATCGCAAGCAGATCGATGCGGCATGTCCCGGCGACTGGAGTGAGGAGCGCGTGATCCAGATCGGTGAGCGGATCTGGAATCTCGAGCGAATGTTTAATCTCGAGGCCGGGTTGACGAAGGCCGACGATACACTGCCAAAGCGTTTGCTCGAGGTTCCGGCACCAAGCGGAACAGCCAAGGGCAAGGTGGCAGAGCTCGATGTGATGCTGCCTGAGTATTATGCGCTGCGCGGATGGAGCGAGGAGGGCGTGCCGACGGCTGAGACGCGTGACCGCCTCGGGCTTGAAGCACGATGACACGCTTGGTTCACGCGTCCCGGCGGAGTTCCGCGTTCGGTGTCGCGTGATTTTTCTCCGTGGGTGAGGGCGTGCGCCAAACCGCTGGAAGACAGGACGTTCGAGAGATGACTGATGCGCCTTATGTTGTGATCGGAGCTGGCCCGGCCGGGGTCATCGCTGCCGAGACGCTGCGCGAGACCGACCCTGCACGCGATGTGATCGTCGTTGGGGACGAAAAAGAGGCGCCTTACTCGCGGATGGCGCTGCCGTATCTTCTTGCGGATGATATCGACGAGGATGGTACGCATCTGCGACACACTGCAGGGCACTTTTCCGATCGCGGCATTCAGGTTCGCCAGACGCGCGTCGCATCGGTGACGCCTGCAGATCGGACCGTCACGCTCGAAGATGGATCGAACCAACCCTATGAGGCGCTGTTGATCGCCACGGGGTCTCACGCCATTCGTCCGCCCGTTCCGGGGATGGACCTTGATGCGGTGGAAAATTGCTGGACGTTGGAAGATGCGCGCGCGATTGCCGCGAAGGCGTCAAAGGGCAGTCGAGTGGTGCTGATGGGCGCCGGGTTCATCGGCTGCATCGTGCTCGAGGCTTTGGCGGCACGCGATGTCGATCTGACGGTTGTCGAGATGGAAGATCGCATGGTGCCGCGGATGATGGATCAGGCTGGCGGTGCGATGATCAAGAGCTGGTGTGAAAGCAAAGGCGTGCGTGTCCTCACCTCGACCAAAATTGAGGAAGTGGCCAAGGCTCATGATGGTGTCTCGCTCAAGCTGGCCGATGGGACGACGCTTGCCGCTGATCTCGTTGTCTGTGCGGCGGGCGTGAAGCCCAATATCGCCTTTCTCGAAGGTTCAGACCTCAAGACCGATACGGGTGTGCTCGTCGACCGACATATGCGTACGAGTGATCCGCATATCTATGCAGCCGGTGACGTGGCGCAGGGCATCGACTTCTCAACCGGTGCAAACGAGATCCATGCGATCCAGCCCACTGCTGCTGATCACGGTCGTACTGCAGCGCTTAACATGGCCGGTGTCGAGACGCGTTTCGGCGGAAGCCTTTCGATGAACGTGTTGAACACGCTTGGCCTCGTCACGTCTTCGTTCGGGCAGTGGGACGGTGTTGATGGTGGCGACGAGGCGGTCGTTGCCGACGAGAAACGGCATCGCTACATGCGGCTTTCGTTCAAGGATGATGTGCTGGTTGGTGCGCTTGCGCTGGGCGTCACGCAGCACATCGGTGTCATCCGCGGGCTGATCCAGACCGGTGTTGCACTTGGTGACTGGAAACAAAAACTGATGGCTAACCCGCTTCTTGTCATGGAGGCATATCTGGCACGGACGCAGGGGACTTTGCCCGGCGCAGTGCCTGTGCGTATGCCCGGTGTCTGACGGACCCGGTGGTATGAAGATCCGGGTAGAGTTTGCCGATAGCCTGACACAGTTCACCGACGGTGCGGAGCACGTCGACATCGAGATCGCCGAGGGCGCATCGCCTCATGCTGTGCTCGATGCGCTCGGCGTGCCGACGGATGCCGGTTATCTCCTGATCGTTAACGAGTCCGTTATCGCGAAGGCCAATCGGGAAACACACGTCCTCACAGACGGCGATACGCTTGAAATTCTACCGCCGCTGAAGGGCGGGTGATGGGCGCTTGCCGCCGCGTTGAAAATCCGCCAATGGCAGCGCCATACACTTTGCCGTCAGATGCTTGGGTCGCCGGATGAGTAAGATCAGTTTTTCCGCAGAGATCGAGGCTTTCGTCGCCCAACACGGCACGCCGCGGCAGGTCACACTGCTGCTGCCGGATATGCATGGACGGATGCGTGCGAAAACGATGCCCGGCCCGGCGCTTGAGAAGCTCGCGACAGGAGATGTACGGCTCTGCTGGGGGACGCAGGGGCTCAACATCTGGGGCATTGATGTTGAAGGCACTGGTGTCGGTGCTGAGATTGGCGACCCTGATGGGATATGTCGTGCGGTGCCGGGGACGCTCGCGCCTGTCATGCGGGAGGATGAAAATGCACCGATTGACGCACAGGTGCTCATCACGATGGACATGCCGGATGGCACACCGTGCTTTCTCGACCCACGGGTGCGACTGCAGGCTGTTCTTGACCGTTTCGCTGCGCATGGCTGGACGCCCGTGGTCGCGCTTGAGTTGGAGTTTTATCTGACGCAACCGCCGGGTCCTGGGGAAGGCGCACAGCCTCCGCAGCTTCCGGGCCTCACGCGTCATGCCGATGTGCCACAGGTCTATGATGCTGACATTGCTCACGCCTTTCGTGGCGTTCTCAATGATATTCAAGCCGCATGTGCCGTTGCGGGGGTGCCGACGGATGGTGTGATTGCGGAGTATGGTCCCGGCCAGTTCGAGCTTAATCTGAGGCACTGCGATGATGCGGCGCGCGCAGCGGACCATGCGGTGCTGCTCCGACATGTCGTTCGACAGGTCGCGCCCACGCACGGGCTGCATGCGACGTTCATGGCGAAGCCTTACGGCGATCAGGTTGGAAGCGGATGCCATCTTCACGTGAGCGTTGTCGACGCGGCGGGAGAGAATCTCTTCTCTTCCGGATCAAATGTCGTTTCTGAGCGCTTGAAGCAGGCCATTGGAGGCGTGCTTGAGACCGCGCCGGATCTGACGGCGATATTTGCTCCGCATCTCAACTCGTATCGTCGATTTGCACCGGGAGCGTTTGCGCCTGCGCAGTGCAACTGGGCGCTGGATCATCGTGATGCGGCTGTGCGTGTGCCGGAGACGACGGGTACTGCAGCGCGGTTGGAACATCGCCTTGCAGGTGCGGATGCCAACCCGTACCTGCTGACGGCGGCTGTGCTTGGTGGCATGTTGCACGGGCTGGAGAATGCAATCGCGCCACCGGAGCCAATCAAGCCGCATGCACTTCATGTGACGGGTCCTCGGCTGACACAGCAGTGGCTGAGTGCGATCGAAGTATTCGAGGGCTCTGATGTTGCTCAAGAGATTTTTGGCGCCCGGTATCGCGACGTTTATGCGGCGGGCCGCCGCTCCGAGTTTGATCGGTCCATGGCGTCTGTCACGGACTTCGAATATGCGACCTATCTCACTCGTATCTGACGGGTGCGCCGGACGCGTCCCCGTTTCTTAAAGAGGGTCGTCGCATGGCCATTTTGCTCGGCATTGATACAGGCGGCACTTACACGGACGCCGTGTTGCTCGATGATGCGCGACCACGTGATGCCGGTGTTGTGGCGTCCGCCAAAGCGCTAACGACGCGGCATGACCTGAGCATCGGGATCGCGGAAGCGATGGATGCGGTCTGTGGTGCGGAGAGCAACCTCTCTCGCGATATCGCACTTGTCTCTCTTTCAACAACGCTGGCGACCAACGCCGTTGTTGAGGGGCAGGGGGGGCGTGTTGGGCTTGTTCTCGCCGGGTTCGGTCCGGAAGCGCTGGAGCGTGCCGGCTTGCGCAAGGCGCTTGGTGACGATCCCTGGTTGACGGTCGCGGGTGGGCATACGGCGCACGGTGCACCGGTGCATGATGTTGATCTCGATGCCGTGCGGCGTTGGTTGGCCGAGACGGCTGGCGATGTTGCAGGGTTTGCTGTCGCTGGCGCATTTGGTGTCCGCAATCCGGAACATGAGCTGGCAATTCGCGATCTTCTGCGCGCCGAAACTGGGCGGCCCGTCACGTGCTCGCATGAACTGTCGAGCAAGCTGGATGGACCGCGGCGGGCTCTCACATGCGTTCTCAACGCCCGCCTGATCGGATTGATCGACGAATTGATCTCCTCGACGTCCACCTTGCTCGAGGCGCGCGGGATCGCCGCGCCGCTCATGGTCGTGCGTGGAGACGGTGCGTTGATCGCGGCTGAGGTGGCGCGGACGTGTCCGGTGGAAACTGTGCTTTCAGGTCCGGCGGCAAGTCTTGTCGGGGCAGCCTGGCTGCACGAGACAGAGCGCGCCATTGTCTCGGATATCGGCGGGACAACAACGGATGTTGCGTTGCTTTCGGAGGGGCGTCCGCGACTTGATCCGGCGGGGGCAACGGTCGGCGGATGGCGGACGATGGTCGAGGCGGTCGGTATGTGGACCGTCGGGCTTGGCGGTGACAGTGAGGTGCGGTTGGAGCGCGACGGGCTTGCCGGTGTCATCGCGCTCGGGCCGCGACGCGCTGTGCCGCTCAGCCTGCTGGCCCAGACGCATCGCGGACTTGTTCTTGAGACGCTGAAACGACAGGCGCGCAAAGACCGGATCGATGAGCGTGACGGAGTTTTTGCGCTCCAGGTACGAGATGCTGGCTTACATGGGGGGGCACTCCGGGATGTGGAGAAAAAACTTCTTTCGCAGCTTGCTGACGGGCCTGTGCCGCTCGACAAGCTGATTTCGGTGCGTATGCAGCTCGGTGCGCTCGAGAAACTTGTCGGCCGTGGCATCGTGATGATGGCGTCATTCACGCCGTCCGATGCCGCGCATGTGCTCGAGCGCTATGAGGCCTGGAACGGTGATGCTGCGCGCTTTGGAGCCAAGATTTTTGCGCGCCGCCGGACGGCTGCCGGCAAGGAGATTTCAGGGGATGCGGAGACGGTTTCCGCGATGGTGCTCGATGCCCTAACGCGACGTTCCGCAGAAACCGTGCTGGAAGCGGCGTTCAGTCATGATGGCTTCGACGGTGCGGCGGCTGTCTCGCACCCGCTGGTTGCCGCTGGGCTGGCACATCATGACGGTGCGGTGAAGATCGATGTCGGGTTGTCAATCCCGCTGATCGGTCTGGGGGCGTCTGCCCGGACATATTATCCGGCTGTCGGGGAGCGTTTGGGCGTGGAGGCGATTGTGCCAACGCATGCGGGTGTGGCCAATGCCGTTGGTGCTGTTGTCGGACACGTACAGATCAGCGATCAAGCGGTGATCTCGCAACCTGAAGCCGGGCGCTTTCGGGTCCATCTGCCCGGCTTGGTTGAGGCTTTTTCCTCTCAACAAGACGCGATCGTCTTTGCTGAGCGAGAGCTAGGCGACATGCTCAGCTTGCGGGCGGAAGAGGCCGGTGCAGGCGACATCAGTCTGACGTTCGCACAGGACGTGAAAACGGTCGAAGCAGACGGGCAGGAGATTTTTATCGAGGCCGTCATATCCGGTGTGGCACGCGGGCGGCCGCGTTTTCAGGCGGCTGACGTCGGCTGAGTGGAAAAATATTAAAAGTCATTAATCTCCGTTTAATGATTCGCTTTGCATGTGGGTGTGAGACTGCGCACGGGCGCGGTCCAGATGCACTGAGGCGTCATGATCCGCTTGTTTGCCATTCTCGCCGGGGGTTGCCTCGGTTTCGCTTGCGCGCTGATACTGGCGCATTCGGTCAGTACGGTTCCTGAACCTCGTGCATACGGGCCGGAATTTGCGGATGCCCGCAGCCCGGCGATTATCATTGAGAAACCGCGTCCTGGCGCGGCGGCTGCGCAGGTTGACCCCGAATTGACTAGGGAGCCTTTGACGGCGTCCCCGGCAATACAGCCGGTGGAGGCGGAGAAACCGTCGTCAACGCCGCGGCCCGTTGAAGCCGTGTCGCTCCGTCTGCAGATGCAACGTGAGAGCGCTGTGTATCAATTGCAGTATGCGATGACGCAGATCGGCTGCTTCAACGGCGCGATTGATGGACGCTGGAGCCTTGCTTTCCATGCCCGGTTAGATGCGCTGTTGACGATGGCGGAAGTCGACGGTGAGGATGAAAAACCGATCGATGACGTAGCCCGCGAGATCCGCGCGCTTGGGTCGGGCGCGTGCGTGGGCGAGACTCTGCCGCAGACAGTCGACACTGATGCGACGGCGCCGGCATTACGGGAGCCTGTTGTCGCCAGTTTGCCGCTTCCACAGCGTTCAAAGCGGTTGGCGGTCGTGCCAGAACGGACTCTGGAGACCGTTCCCTCTGCGCCACGTCCGCTGCTTGTGCAACGCCATCCGGAACGGCGTGACGTCGCCCGGGTCGCTTGGCCGGATGCTGACGACAGCATTGCGGAGGACGACATCGCGGTCGTGAGTGAGATTCAGCCGACGTCAGCCGATCGCGTTGATGACGCAACGCTCGCAGCGGTCCGTGATACGACGCGGGCGATTGCGGCGTCGCAGGGTGCGGACGTTGTGGGCCTATCGCCATTGCCCGGAGCGATGATTGCGACTGAGATGTCGCCTGCGTTGGTTTCGGGTGTCGCGAGTGATCGTGTTGCTGAAACCTCTGATATCTCGTCTTCGCGGCGGCAGGAGCTTGCGGCACTTGGCGCGCCTGAAGAGCTCGTTGTGGAACCTGTACCGGTTGCTGCCCTGTCGGTTCGGGAGGAGGTCGCTGACGGAGTGCCGCTCCCGGTTCGTCCAAGCGCGCAAGCGCTCGCGATCAAGGCGCGTCTGGCTGCTGCCGTCGCCGCTGATAGCGCTGCCCTCCGTTCATCGACATCTCGCAACGCCGCACGCTCACCCAGGCAATCGCGCAATGGCGCAGTTCGGCAACGCCGCAGCAGTCCCGAACGCACGGTCGCTCGGAAGCCGAAACCTGCATCCAAGCCCGTGTCATCGTGGAAAAAAAATCGGACGAAGATCTTCCAGACGCGCCGTTGAGATGACAATTTGGACCGGTAATCAAGATCAGTGCGCGGCTTCCCAATTGTCGGCAGCCTCTGCCTCGACCAGCAACGGCACCGAGAGCTGCAGATAGGGTTCGGCAGCGTTCTGCATGATGCGTTCGGCACAGGTGATGGTCTTTCTGACCTGCTTTGTCGGTACCTCAAAGATCAGCTCGTCATGGACCTGCAGCAGCATGCGCGCATCCAGCTTGTCGGCAGCAAGGGCATCCGGCATGCGGATCATTGCGCGACGAATGATGTCGGCTGCGGAACCCTGGATCGGTGCGTTGATCGCCGCGCGTTCGTAAAACCCACGCAATGAAGGGTTTTTCGTGTTGATGTCCGGGTAATGGATACGACGGCCGAAGATCGTCTCGACATAACCGTTGGTTTTCGCGAAAGCGGTGGTGTCGGCCATGTATTGCTTGATGCCGGGAAATCGTTCGAAGTAGCGCTTGATATAATCTCCGGCTTCGCTGCGGGAGATTCCGAGCTGAGCGGCGAGGCCGAACGCCGAAATGCCGTAGATAATCCCGAAGTTGATCGCCTTAGCACGGCGGCGGATCATTGGGTCCATGTCCTTGATCGGCTCGTCGAACATTTCTGACGCTGTCATCGCATGGATGTCGAGACCATCGGCGAACGCTTGTTTCAGTGCGTCGATGTTTGCGATGTGGGCCAGCACCCGTAGCTCGATCTGGGAATAATCGGCGGATATGAGCTTGTGGCCTTTTGGCGCGATGAAGGCTGTCCTTATTTCTCGCCCTTCTTTTGTGCGCACGGGGATGTTCTGGACGTTCGGTTCTGTCGAGGCGAGGCGGCCCGTCGCGGCTGCGGCGAGTG
>JBCBXF010000084.1:0-12045 GCA_039816705.1 Pseudomonadota bacterium
ACAGCACTGCGGGTCAATTCTCCGGGGGAGAAGAAATCCGCTACGATGCAGGCGATGAGGTGACGATCGACAATGCTGCAAGCCTTGTCGATGCGGCTGCTGACCTGGATGTTGCACATCGCAGTGTTGTTGCTGGTGACGCCGGTGCCCCTGCCACAGCGAGTGAAGGTTGCCACGGTGGTGCAGCGGAGATGCGGCGGGCAGCTGAGGCGGCTGGAAATTCACCGCTTCTTGAGCAGTTCGCCAAGGACTATCCGCAAGGCCCGCATGACAAGCCCCAGAGCATGTGCCCGGCGTTTGGCTCTTTACGTGTTGGTCTGCGGATGAAGCGTACGGCGACAGTGCTCTCGGGCTCCGCCTGCTGCGTGTACGGCCTGACATTCACCTCTCATTTCTACGGTGCCCGCCGGAGTGTCGGCTACGTTCCGTTCTCGTCCGAGACATTGGTGACGGGAAAGCTGTTTGAAGACATCCGTGATGCGGTGCACACGCTCGCCGATCCGGAGAAATATGACACGATCATCGTGACCAACCTTTGTGTGCCGACCGCGTCGGGCGTGCCGCTGCAGCTGCTGCCGGATGAGATCAACGGTGTGCGGATCGTCGGCATTGATGTGCCGGGTTTTGGTGTGCCCACGCATGCGGAAGCCAAGGATGTGCTTGCTGGCGCGATGCTCAAGTATGCGCGGACAGAAATCTCCGCGGGGCCGGTGCAAGCGCCGGCAGGAGCCTCCCGTGATTTGCCGACGGTGACACTGCTTGGCGAGATGTTTCCGGCCGATCCGATCGGCATTGGGGCAATGCTGGAGCCGCTCGGGCTGGCGGCTGGTCCGATTGTGCCCACGCGCGAGTGGCGAGAGCTTTATTCAGCGCTCGACTGTGTCGCGGTGGCGGCGATCCATCCATTCTACACCGCATCTGTTCGCGAATTCGAGGCAGCGGGACGCCCGATTGTCGGATCTGCGCCCGTCGGAGTTGACGGCACCGCTTCCTGGTTGGCGCAGATCGGGGCGACATGTGGTGTTTCGAGCGACCGGATTGCGGCGGCGCAGAACGCGATCGTTCCTGCCGTTAAGGGCGCATTGTCCGGCGCGCCGATTGACGCGCGAATTACACTCTCCGGCTATGAGGGTTCGGAGTTACTTGTTGCTCGGCTGCTGATCGAGAGTGGCGCGGATGTACGCTACGTCGGCTCAGCCTGTCCGAAGACGCGGTTCTCGGCCGACGACGCCGCATGGCTCGAGGCGCGCGGTGCCGTCGTGAATTTCCGGGCATCGCTCGAGGATGATCTCGCGGCGATGGAGGAATTTTCTCCTGATCTCGCCATTGGGACGACGCCGGTCGTGCAAAAAGCGAAAGAGGCATCGATCCCGGCGCTCTACTTTACCAACCTCATTTCCGCGCGACCGCTGTTTGGCCCGGCGGGTGCTGGTTCGCTGGCGCAGGTCATCAATGCGGCGCTTGGTTCGCAGTCCCGCTTCGACAAGATGAGTGCCTTCTTTGACGGTGTCGGCCGCGGCCACGCTACGGGTATCTGGTCTGAGACACCTGCAGACCGGCCCGAGTTCAAGGCGAAGTATGCCCGCAAACTCGCGCGTGCACGTAAGGACGCGGAGGCGGTCGGCTCATGATTATCGATCACGACCGCGCCGGCGGCTATTGGGGTTCGGTTTACGCGTTCACCGCGATCAAGGGGCTGCAGGTCATCATCGATGGCCCTGTCGGCTGCGAAAACCTCCCCGTGACGTCCGTGCTGCATTACACCGACGGCCTGCCGCCACATGAGCTTCCGATCGTCGTTACGGGCCTTGCTGAGGAAGAGCTGGGTCGCGAGGGCACGGAAGGCTCGATGAAGCGGGCGTGGGACACGCTCGATCCGGATTTGCCCTCCGTCGTCGTGACAGGCTCGATCGCAGAAATGATCGGTGGCGGAGTGACGCCCGAAGGCACCAGCATCAAGCGGTTTTTGCCCCGCACGATCGATGAGGATCAGTGGGAGAGTGCGGATCGCGCGCTCAAGTGGCTTTGGACGGAGTTCGGCCCGAAACGGATGCCGCCTGTCAAAAAGAAAGACGGGGCTAAGCCGCGGGTCAACATCATCGGGCCGATGTACGGCACGTTCAACATGCCCTCCGATGTCGCGGAAATTCGCCGACTGGTTGAAGGGATCGGCTGCGAGATCAACATCGTCTTTCCGCTGGGAAGCCATCTCGCCGATGTCGCGCAGCTGGCCCAGGCGGACGTCAACATCTGCATGTACCGGGAGTTCGGGCGTCTCCTCTGCGAGACGCTGGAGCGGCCGTTCCTTCAGGCGCCTATTGGGCTTCAGTCGACGACGCTTTTTCTCAAGGCGCTGGGTGAGCTGACAGGGCTTGATCCCGAGCCGTTCATTGAGGAAGAAAAACATACGACACTGAAGCCGGTGTGGGATCTCTGGCGCTCGGTGACGCAGGATTTCTTCGGCACAGCGAGTTTCGGGATTGTTGCGACGGAGACCTATTCGCGCGGCATCCGCAACTATCTAGAGAACGATCTTGGGTTTCCTTGCCAGTTTGCGTATGCGCGTGCGAAAGGCGTCAAGCCCGACAACGAAGCGGTGCGGGCTGCGATCGCGGAGCAGGCGCCTCTGATTGTCTACGGCAGTTACAACGAGCGGATGTATCTTGCGGAGCTGGGTGCGCGCTCTATTTATATCCCTGTTTCGTTTCCCGGAACCGCAATCCGACGCCACACCGGTACGCCTTACATGGGGTATGCCGGCGCGACATGGATGCTTCAGGAGCTCTGCAACGGGCTCTTTGATGCACTGTTTCATATCCTTCCCCTCTCGAGCGCGATGGATGCGGCACCGGCAACGCCGGCACGTGCGCGGGCCGATCTGCCGTGGAGCGCGGAAGCCAAGGCGATGCTCGATGATGTCGTCGCCCGCTATCCGATCCTCACACGGATTTCGGCAGCCAAGACGCTGCGCGACACGGTCGAGAGCGATGCACGGCGAAATGGTGCTGACATCGTCACCGCCGATGCTGTGACCGCACACGTTCCGCGCGGTGCTCAGCGCTCCGCTTTGTCAGAAGTCAGTGACGCTCGGGATCACGTGCCTTCGGCTGCAAGCAGCGATGAGCGCGAGAGAGAAGAAAATACGTCCAAGCAGAAAACTGATCACAACTCTGATCAGACCAGGGAGGAAGCTCACTCATGACTGTCCAACCTTTTCACGGTGACCACGCAAGCGCGCGCGAGAAAGAAGCTCGCGCCTACAAGCTCTGTGTTGCGTTGCTCTATCCGGTTTGTCTTGCGGAGGCCGTCGGTATGCGGGTTCTCGCGCTTGGTTCCGCGCGCTCCGGCGATGGACGCACAGGCCGCCAGCCTGCGCGTTCTATCTTCGAGGATGCGCGGGCGAGAGTGCATGAAATCGCGCCGTACGTTTTCGTTAGATGAAGTCTGTCTGGTCTGTGGGAGGAAAATGCCTCGGCATTTCCGCCAGCGGATCTGCAGCCTGGCCGCGGGGTGCGCGGCGCGACCGATAGGTCATTGAAAGGAGGACAAGAAATGCCCGATGGCGATGTACGCCTGTACAAGTCTGGCTTGTCCGAAAATGAGGCCAAGGAAGTCCATGGCCTCGTGATGCAGACGACTTTCCTCTACGTGGGCATTGCTGTGATCGCACACCTTCTGGTGTGGACACAGAAGCCCTGGTTTGTCGGCTGGTAAGGAGGATAATATGTGGCGTGTTTGGCTCATGGTTGACCCACTTCGTTCGATGGTGGCGCTCCATGTCTTCCTGGCCGTTCTGGCCTTTACGATTCATTTTATCCTGCTCAGCACAGACCGGTACAACTGGTTGGGAATGAAAAGCTCGAGCGAAAGCTCGCAGGTTCTCCCCAGTCACGAGTATCCGCTGAAACGGATCGGATGATCCCCGGCTGCGGCAGTCCGCACGCCGGGCTGCCGCAACCACCACACCTTTACGAACGGCGAAACGGAGGAGCCTGCGATGGCCTTGCTGAGTTTCGAGCGGAAGTATCGTGTCCGAGGCGGGACACTCATCGGGGGCGACCTTTTCGACTTCTGGGTCGGGCCGTTCTACGTTGGCTTCTTTGGTATCACGACGATCTTTTTTACAGTGCTCGGTACAGCGCTGATCTTCTATGGTGCCGCGCTCGGCGACACATGGAACCCGTGGCGGATTAATATTTCTCCGCCTGACATCTCCTACGGCATGTCATTTGCGCCGCTGAAAGAAGGCGGTCTGTGGCAGTTGATCACATTCTGCGGAACAGGGGCATTTTGTTCCTGGGCGCTCCGGCAGGCGGAAATCTCGCGCAAACTCGGCATGGGCTATCATGTCCCAATCGCGTTCAGCTTTGCGATTCTCGCGTTCGTTACGTTGAACATCTTCCGTCCTGCGCTGCTCGGTGCCTGGGCGCATGGGTTCCCCTACGGAATTTTCTCGCATCTCGATTGGGTGTCGACGATTGGCTATCAGTACGGGAATTTCCACTATAACCCGGCGCATATGATCGCGATCACGTTCTTCTTCACGAACACGTTGGCGCTGGCACTGCACGGTTCTCTCATTCTCTCATCGACGAACCCGCGCAAGGGAGAGAAAGTGAAAACACCGGAGCATGAAGATACGTTCTTCCGCGATACGATTGGCTATTCGATCGGCACGCTCGGCATCCACCGGCTCGGGCTCTTCCTCGCGGTGAACGCGGGTTTCTGGAGCGCGGTCTGCATCATTATCTCAGGCCCGTTGTGGACGGAGAGCTGGATCAGCTGGTGGGATTACTGGCGCAACATTCCGATCTGGAACTGAGGAGGATTAATCATGGCGACCTATCAAAACCTCTTCACGCAGGTTCAGGTTCGTGGTCCGATCGAACGCGGTGTTGACCTGCCGCATGGTGATGCGCCGCGTTCGGGCGCTGGCTCGTTCAGCTACTGGATGGGCAAGCTTGGCAACGCGCAGCTGGGTCCGATCTATCTTGGATGGCTTGGGCTGTTCTCCATCGCGTTCGGTGTCGCGGCGATCGAAATTATCGGCCTCAACATGTGGGCGTCGGTAAACTGGGACATTCGCAAGTTTGTCGGATTGCTGCCCTGGCTTTCTCTTGATCCGCCAGGTGAGGAGTATGGCCTTGGCTTCCCGCCGCTCGACAAAGGTGGCTGGTGGTTGCTGGCCGGGGCGTTTCTAACGCTGTCGATCATGCTGTGGTGGCTGCGGACTTACCGCCGTGCCATCCAGCTCGGCATGGGCACGCATGTGGCCTGGGCGTTTGCCTCTGCGATCTTCCTCTATCTGGTGCTCGGTTTCATCCGGCCTATTCTGATGGGGTCGTGGAGTGAAGCCGTCCCGTTCGGGATCTTTACGCACCTGGATTGGACGAACAACTTCTCGCTGACGTACGGTAATTTGTTCTACAACCCGTTCCACGCGCTTTCGATCGTGTTCCTCTATGGTTCTGCCCTGCTGTTCGCAATGCATGGCGCTACGATCCTTGCTGTTAGCCGCTATGGTGGTGATCGGGAGATCGAGCAAATCACCGATCGTGGCACAGCCTCGGAGCGCGCCGGTCTGTTCTGGCGGTGGACGATGGGCTTCAACGCAACGATGGAGTCGATCCATCGTTGGGCGTGGTGGTTTGCCGTGCTGACCACTCTGACAGGGGGCATCGGTATCCTGTTGACCGGCACGGTTGTCGACAACTGGTACGAGTGGGCGATCAAGCATGATTTCGCTCCCGAACCTCTCGACTTCCCGAGTTCGGTAGATTGATCTGGTCGCTGCGGTATTAAACTGCCGCAGCGAACGGTCTATCCGAGTTGGGGGCGCCGCTCCTGGGTCTTGTATCCGGGGGCGGTTTTTCTTTTGTGGGACCTGACGTAGGTCGCAGATGGACTGTCTCAAGCCGCGATGTGCGATTGACAGCTGTCGGGGGCTCCCCTACGCCGCATATACCGGTTGTTCCGCGGTTCTGTCCGTGGAGCACGAAGAGGGAACGGGGTGCGGAGCTTGCTCCAACGCCCAGGCCGCCCGCGCGACTGTAAGCGGAGAGCTAACGCCCAAAAGGCCACTGACGCAGTAGCGTTGGGAAGGCGGGCTGAAGCAGCGACCCGTGAGCCAGGAGACCTGCCGGTTGTAGTGGTCCTGACGCTGCCGACGGGGCAGTTGGAGATAAAACAATGACACACGACCAACCGGCACGCGCTGCAATTGCAACCGCGCCAACGACATTGCCCATCGCCATGTCCACGCGCTTGGCCCTTGTTTCCGTTTTTGCGTTCGGCGCATTGACGATCCTTGCGTCCGGGTTTGCGCATTCAGAGACGTTGCACAACGCCGCGCATGACTCGCGTCACGCCATGGCATTTCCCTGCCACTGATCGTCGGTTGCTTGGGGCATTCGGCTCGCGTGCTCATCCCCGCCGGGATTGAGATGTGCGCTTTTTGGGCGTGCCATCACGTGGTTGCCGGTGCGGTCTGCTTTGTAAGCGCAAAAGGCTGTATCCCTTTGCGCTGACCGCTGCTGGTGATCCGCCGTCTGCGACCCTGATCGGTCCCGCTGCGCGCTGGGCCAAGCCTCACGACACTTTACCAATGAAACGGAGTTCTGCCGTGCTCTCACGTGTTCTCTATGTCGGGCTTGTGGCTGGCGTCGTTGCCGGTCTGTTGACGGCTGTCGTACAGCACTTCACCACCACCCCGCTGATCATCGCTGCCGAAGCCTACGAAGGCACTACTGGCGATGATGCAACAACCTCATCCTTCATGCCCTCGCCAGCCGGCCCGCTCCACGGTCTTGTACTGACCGGGGCGGCAGATGCTATGCACACTTCAAAGACGTTTGGCGGCGCTGTCATTCGGGTTCACACCGATGAGGATGGCGAGGCATGGGCGCCAGCCGATGGGTTTGAGCGCACGGCTTGGACGTCGATAGCCACGATCGTAATGACGACTGGCTACGCACTTATGCTCGTGTCACTCGTTATGCTGACAGATGGATCGATGACCTGGCGCAGTGGTGTTGCGTGGGGAGCTGCCGGTTTTGTGGCGACAGGGCTTGCGCCTGCGCTCGGGTTGAGCCCGGAGCTGCCGGGGACGGCCGCTGCGGGGATCGTTGATCGGCAGATTTGGTGGCTGGTGACTGTGATTGCCAGCGGACTTGGTCTTTGGGCGGTGCTGCGGATTGCGACGCCCGTTGCGATTGTTGTCGGTATTCTCTTGCTTGCGGTGCCGCATGTTGTTGGCGCGCCTCACGCGGCAGAGCTGACAAATTCGGTGCCGGCGGAACTGGCAGCCACGTTTTCTTCGACGGTGCTCGGTGTGATGGCCATCTCGTGGGCTTTGATCGGTGGTATCGCCGGATACCTCTGGGAACGCGATGACGCGCGTTTGGCGTCCGCTGCAACTTGAGTCCTGAGGCTTTTGGCAGGATGCCCGACAGCACGCAGGTGACTGTTTTTGTATGCCGCACTTGTGGTGCGGCATCCGATTGTCCTGAGGGCACTGGAGCGCGGTTGGAAGCGTCCGTTCGCGTTGCTGTTGCCGCAGGTGCTCATGACGGTGCCATTGACGTTGTCGGCGTCGACTGCCTCGCCGTTTGTGATCGGCCCATCACGATCGCATTCGCTGCGCCGGACAAGTGGTCTTATGTTATCGGTGATGTTTCAGGGGACGACGTTGCTTTCGACATCGTCCAGGCCGCGTTGGCTGTCGGGCGCTCTCAACACGGCGTACCTGCGATGGTGGATCGACCAGAATTTTTCTCTGCCGGCGTGGTGGCGCGCACACCTCCTGCATCGTGGAGAGGCATGTGAGTGGCAACGTCACACTCGTGATCGGAGGTGCGCGCTCGGGTAAGAGCCGTTTTGCCGAGAGGCTGGCGGGGAAATCTGGTCGCGCTGTGACATACGTGGCGACGGCCGAGGCGTGGGACGATGAGATGCGTGAACGGATTGCAGCGCATCGTGCTGATCGGCCTGCGCACTGGGACACCGTTGAGGCGCCGACAGACCTGCCCGCTGCGCTCTGCGCTCATGCGGGAGAGGGACAGACGATCCTCGTGGACTGCCTTACGCTCTGGCTGACGAATGTGATGCTCGGGGATCACGACCTCGATGCGGCGTGCGACGCACTGTGCCATACGTTTGACCGCCTTGATGGTGAGATCATTCTGGTCTCGAATGAAGTGGGACAGGGGATCGTTCCGGACAATGCGATGGCGCGATGTTTTCGCGACGCACAGGGACGTTTGAACCAGACCGTTGCTGCGCGCGCGGACCGAGTGTTCCTGATCTCCGCGGGCCTGCCACTACAACTCAAGCCACAGCAACATCTACACGAACAAGAGGGCGGATGAGCCATGGAGAAAATTCCTGCAACTGTTGTCACCGGGTTCCTCGGCGCTGGTAAAACGACGCTGATACGCAATCTGATCGCCAACGCGAATGGTCGCCGGATCGCGCTGATTGTCAACGAGTTCGGCGACATCGGTGTGGATGGCGATGTGCTCAAAGCATGCGGGAATGATGCCTGTTCGGAAGACGATATCGTCGAGCTAGCGAATGGCTGCATCTGCTGCACGGTCGCCGAAGATTTTATTCCCACGATGGAGAAAATTCTGGCCCGTGATGAACGACCAGACTGCATCGTGATCGAGACCTCGGGTCTCGCGCTGCCGCAGCCACTTGTCCGCGCCTTCAACTGGCCGGAAATCAAAACGCAGGTAACGGTCGATGGGGTCGTCACGCTTGTTGATGCCGCGGCTGTGGCCGAGGGACGTTTCGCCGCGGATGAAGGAAAGCTCGAAGCGCAACGCGCAGCGGATGAAAATCTCGATCATGACACGCCGCTTGCCGAGTTGTTTGAGGATCAGATCGCGTGCGCTGACCTGATCGTCGTCTCGAAATCCGATCTCGTGGATAGCGATGCGCTGACGAGAGTCGAGGCGACCGTGCGCGAAGATGCGCGCCCGGCGACGCGGTTGATCCGCTCGAAGACCGACGGCTTGCCGAGTGAAATACTGCTTGGGCTGACTGCGGCGGCAGAAGACGATAACCGCATGTCGCATCACGAACAGGCGCACTTCGATGCGGGTGAAGGGATCGTGGAGCATGAGCATGATCACGATGACTTCGAGAGTTTTGCGGTGGCAAGCGGCGAGATTGCCGATGCTGATGCGTTTTCCGAACGGGTCGCGGTTGCGATGAGGCAGCATGATATCCTTCGCCTGAAAGGATTTGTTGCGATTAAGGGAAAACCTATGAGGCTCGTGGTTCAGGCCGTTGGGCCGCGGGTGGAGAGCTACTTTGACCGGTCGTGGGCCGATGGCGAAGAGCGCCAGTCGCGCCTCGTGGTTATTGGAGAAGCAGGGCTCGACATTGCCGCAATCAGCGCCTCGCTCGGCGTCGCAACTGATGATGTGATGCCTCAGGCGCATTGAGGCCTGATGCTTGGCGGTGATGGCGCAGATGCAAGAAAGAATTGATGCTGTGAGCGTCGTTGATCGGGCGCTGAACCGGTTGGCGGACGCTGATCGTGCCGGCCTCTATCGCACGATTTTTTCGCGTCGCGACGTTCGAAGCCAGTTTGTGCCGGATGATGTTCCTGTTGACGTGCTCGCTCGTGTGCTCACGGCAGCTCACCATGCGCCTTCGGTTGGTCTTATGCAGCCGTGGAATTTTATCCTGATCCGCGATGCCACACGTCGGGCGCGGGTGCGTGACCTCTTCACAGCTGCGAATGCTGAAGCCGCCGCGTTGCATCCGGGTGCTCGTGGCGCTGCATATCGGGCATTGAAACTCGAAGGTATTCGCGATTGCCCGATCAATGTTTGCATCACCTGCAATCATGATCGGCTTGGTCCACATGTGCTGGGACGCTCGCACATCCGTGAGACGGATATTTATAGCACTGTGTGTGCGGTGCAGAATTTCTGGCTTGCCGCGCGAGCGGAAGGGCTCGGGGTCGGCTGGGTCAGTATTGTTGATCCGGAGAAGCTCGCGGGAGAGCTTGGTCTGCCGAATTATGTGACGGCGGTTGCGTATCTTTGCGTCGGCTACGTCAGTACCTTTCTCACCGAGCCGGAGCTTCAGCGCGCCGGATGGGAAAAGCGCCTTGCTGCATCGCAGACAGTGAAGTTTGAGGGTTGGGATAACAACGCGCGCGGGCGCACGGATGATTTTGAACGCGAGTTGACAACGGCGCTGGATGCGTTGCGGACGGATTTTCCTGCATCTCATCTTGCGCAGGATGACGGCGCGACGGAGGAATTTTGATGCACCTCCTGACGGCGCAGGCCGGTGGCATTGAAGATGGCGCGCAGCCCGTCGATCTCCAGCAGACGCCAGGCGATATTGTTGTTCTCACCTCGGCGGATACCGAGATTGCGGGGCTTGCTGGCGCTAAGACGCGGCTTGGAGATGATGTGCCGTCCGTGCGGCTCGCCAGCCTGCTGCAATTGACCAACAATTTTTCTGTCGATCTCTATATCGAGAAGACGCTTCACGCCGCGCGTTTGATTGTGGTGCGCGTGCTCGGCGGGCCGGGATACTGGCCGTACGGTCTGGATGAGTTACGGCGGTTGGCGCGGCGTGAGAGAATAGCACTCGCGGTTGTCTCAGGGGCGGCCTATCCCGATGCGACGTTGCAGGAATATTCGACGCTTGCGGCGGAGACGTGTGATCGCCTCTGGTCATATCTCGTTGAAGGTGGTGCGGAAAACTACGAACATTTTCTCCGCGATGCAGCACATGTGATTACATCGCGCGATGGCGACTGCGATGATGCGCCTCCGCCGCCAAAGCCGCTTGGCAAGTGTGGGGTTTACCGCAATGGGACCACACACCGTTTTGAAGCGGCGCGCGCCCGGCACGATCCATCAGCCCCGACAGTTGCGATCACATTTTACCGTGCGCTGCTGCAAGGTGGCGATACGGCTGTAATTGATGCGCTTGCGGATCAGCTTGAAGCCGAGGGCATGAACGTCCTTCCGGTGTTTGCGTCGAGCCTGAAGGACCCTGCTGTTGCAGGCGAGATCCGTCGGGAATTCGGCGATGCCGCGATTGATGCGGTGGTGAATGTTACGGCATTCTCTATCTCAAAGCCGGCTGATGTGTGGGAAGGCACTCCGCTCGACGCTGCCGGGGCGCCGGTGTTCCAGGCTGTTCTTGCTGGAAGTACGCAGGCCGCTTGGGAGGAAAATCCGCGTGGGCTAAGCGCGCGCGACATCGCGATGAACGTCGCGCTGCCAGAAATCGACGGTCGCGTGCTGACGCGCGCGATCTCGTTCAAGGCACAGGCAACCTATGACGATGCGACGCAGACCTCGCTTGTGAGGCATGCACCTGATGCCGGCGGGATCGCTTTCACTGCACAGCTTGTTGCGCGCTGGGCCAGACTGCGTCGTACGCCTGTTGAGTCGCGTCGCGTCGCGATCGTCCTTTCGAACTACCCCTCGAGCGACGGGCAGATCGCCAACGGCGTCGGGCTGGATACACCGGCTGGGACGCTCTGCGTTCTGCGGGCGATGTCCGAGGAGGGCTATGCGCTCAGGGACGTGCCGGATCAGGGAACACGGTTGATCCAACGACTTCAGGGCGAGGAAAATTCTTCCGCACGCGCGTCCTGGCTTGTGCTTCCGCGAAACGCCTATGATGCGGCTTTCGCAGAGCTGCCCGATGCGTTGCGACGCGAGATTTGTGACCGCTGGGGCGCGCCTGGTGCGGATCCTATGTTCGATGCCACATGCGACGGTTTCCGGCTCCCGATCATCCAACTCGGTGCGGCAGTCGTTGGCGTACAGCCCGGGCGCGGGGCCGGGCTTGATGCGAAAGATGCGCATCACGATCAGACGATCGTCCCGCCACACAACTACGTCGCGTTCTACGCCTATCTGCGACACACGTTCGATGCGCATGCCGTGATCCATATGGGCAAGCATGGCAATCTGGAGTGGATGCCCGGCAAGGCTCTCGCCTTGTCGCCCCGGTGTTATCCGCAGGCGCTGTTCGGTCCGCTGCCGCACGTCTATCCGTTCA
>JBCBXF010000085.1:0-8447 GCA_039816705.1 Pseudomonadota bacterium
GCCATCAGGATCCCGGCCGCCGCAAGCAACATCACAAGCGTCGAGCTTGACCCGACCTGCACGAGTGCACCCAAAATGATGATCGACGAGATCGCATTCGTGACCGCCATCAGTGGTGTGTGAAGCGAATGCGACACCCCCCAGATGACCTGGAAGCCAACAAAGACCGCGAGGACAAAAACGATGAAGTGCTGCATGAAGCTCGCGGGAGCGACCATGCCGACGGCAAGCAGCAGCGCACCGCCGATCGCCAAAAGGCCGACCTGCGTCTTCGTCTCGCTTTTGAACGCCGCCAGTTCCTGCGCGCGTTTTTCCTCCGGAGTTAGCTCCTTAGGCGCTTCCCGCTTCGGCGTCTTCGCAATCGCCGGCACTTTCGGAGGCGGCGGCGGATAGGTCACGTCCCCGGCGTGGGCCACCGTCGCCCCGCGAATGACGTCATCCTCCATGTCATGCACGACCACACCGTCTTTCCCAGGCGTGAGGTCGGCGAGCAGATGCCGGATGTTGGTCGCATAAAGTTCGGAGGACTGCGTCGCCATCCGGCTCGGAAAATCGGTGTAACCGATGATCGTCACGCCACCGTCCGTGACAATCTTTTCATCCGGCACCGTCAGGTCGCAGTTACCGCCACGCTCTGCCGCGAGATCGACAATCACGGAGCCGGGCTTCATCGCTGCGACCATATCCTCCGTCCAGAGTTTCGGCGCAGGCCGTCCTGGTATCAGCGCAGTCGAGATGACAATATCGATCTCACTGGCTTGCTCACGGAAGAGCGCCAGCTGCTTTTCCCGAAACTCCGGACTGGACGGCGCGGCGTATCCACCATCACCGCTGCCATCCTCTTCAAAGTCGAGGAACAAAAACTCCGCACCCATCGACTCGATCTGCTCGGCAACCTCCGGGCGCACGTCGAACGCTTTGACGATTGCACCCAGCGATTGCGCGGCTCCGATCGCAGCCAGCCCCGCAACACCTGCTCCGATGACGAGGACGCGCGCAGGTGGCACCTTGCCTGCCGCCGTTATTTGTCCGGTGAAGAAACGGCCGAAGTTGTTTGCCGCCTCAATGACTGCGCGATAACCCGCGATATTCGCCATCGAGGAGAGCGCGTCCATTTTCTGCGCCCGAGAAACGCGCGGAACCATGTCCATCGCAAGCAGGCTGACGCCACGCTCGGCCGCCGCCTTCATGAGGGCTTCATTCTCGCCCGGATAGAAAAACGAGATTAACGTCTGGCCATCGCGCATCAGCTCCATTTGGGCGTCGCTTGGCGGACGGACCTTGGCGACAATATCCGCATGCGCAATCAGCGCCTTGGCGTCATCAACCACCGTGACATCAGCATCGCGATACCGCTCATCGGCAAAATCCGCCGCCATGCCTGCGCCACTCTCGATGAGCACGCTGTGACCGAGCTTCTGGATCTGCGCCGCCGACGCCGGTGTCAGCGCAACGCGCGCTTCACCATCCGCATCTTCCTTGAGCACCCCAAACTTCATACCTGCTGTCTCCCGCCGCGCACCATTCCGGTCGTGTTACGAGCCGAGCGCGCAACCAGATGACCATACGCCGCACGCGCCATAACGCAACCGGCCGCCGCGATGGCCCGATATCGTGGTGACTTTGGTCAGTCTTCGCAGGGCGTCGGGCGATCAGTCTCCGCAGAGCTCACGTCCGCGAATCGGAAAGACATCGTCGTCGCCCAGCATCCAAACGCGGAGATCCTGCTTCTCGCAGGCGAGAAGCGCGGAAAAGGCCTCGTCGCAAACATTAAGCCCACCCGCGTAGGCGCCGAATGCAGGCATGACGAGACGCCCCCCGACACTGACAAAGCAGCGGCGCCGCAACGAGCGCCCATGGCGCACAATCCGCGCAACGGGATGAAAATGCCCGGCAATTTCGCCAACGAGCCCATGTTCCCGTTTCGGCAGGACATCGACCACCGGATCATGCCGAAGCACCACGTCGCCAAGCGTCAGCGTCTTTTGCACATCGCCGCCCAGCCATCCGGCGATCTGGGGGTCATGATTACCCGTAATCCAGATCCAGTCTCGTTTGCGTTGCATCTGCGAGATGAGCGCGCGTTCCTCCGCACCGATCTGCGCCATGCCCTCGACATCATGAAAACTATCGCCGAGCAAAACCACGGTGTGTGGATCGAAACGCGCGATGACATGTTCCAGGCGCTGCAATGTCTGCCGGCTGTCATAAGGCGGCAGGAATGAACCGCGTCGCGCGTAAGCGGACCCTTTTTCAAGATGCAGGTCCGCCGCGATCAGAAGACGATGCGTGGGCGACCACAAGGCTCCGCTGTAGTCGGCGACGAACATCTCGGAACCGATGATGATAATGTCATGCGCGCAAGCGCCGGCCTGGAGTGCCGTCTGCTGTTGCCCTGCCATTGCCCTGCCCCAACCGTCTGCGGGCGCCCCTAGCCCGTCCCCATCGCCTCGTCGATCAGCTCCTGCGAGGCCTCGCGCAAAAGCGCGTCCGGATCCATACCCGGCACCCGCTCCCGCCCAACTTCGAGCAGCACAGGAACGGCGAGCGGCGACACAGCATCTAGTGCAATGTGTCGGATTTGTCCGTCGATGCGTTCCAAAAAACCGTTCAACCGCCCCAGATCCAACAGACCGGTTGCCGCATCCGCCCACGCCGCTTCGAGCAGAATATGATCAGGCTCATGCTCGCGCAGGACATCGTAGATGAGATCGGACGAGAACGTGACCTGGCGACCCGACTTTTCAGCTCGCGGAAACTTCCGCTCGATCAAACCGGCAATCACGGCACAATAACGGAACGTCCGCTTCATCAGCATGGAGTTGGAAAGCCAGGCCTCGAGATCATCGCCCAGCATGTCCTGCTCGAAGAGTTGCGCGAGCGAAACGCGCCCGTCAGCAATCATCGCGCTGACATCGCCAAGCCCCCAGATCGCAATCGCATAGTCGTTGGCGACAAACCCGATTGGTCGTGCCCGCGCCCGATCAAGACGACGCGTCAGGAGAACGCCGAGCGTCTGATGCGCAAGTCGCCCCTCGAAGGGGTAGCAGATCAGATAATGCCGATCACCACGCGGAAAGGTTTCGATCAAGATCTCGTCCGGATGCGGAACGACGGATTTTTCCTGCTGGATGCGCAGCCAGTCCTCCACCTGATCCGGCAGCAGTCCCCAGCTCTCGGAGTGCGCGAGCATCTGGCGAACCCGCGCGGCAAGATGTGTCGAAAGGGGGAATTTTCCTCCAGCGTAGGACGGGATGCTCGGATCGCTCGCCGTCGCCCGCGAAACGAACACGTTTGTATCCTTCATACCTTCGTAGCGAAGCACCTGCCCGGCAAAAATGAACGTATCTCCGGGCGTCAGCTGTTCGGTGAACCACTCCTCAATCTCGCCGAGAACCTTGCCGCCAACAAGCGCCGCCGCACTCCCAGTTTTGCGCGCCCGGCCGAGCCGCACTTTCAACATCGGCGCTTCGATAATCGTTCCAACATTCAGCCTGTACTGCTGCGCAAAGCGTGAATGAGTCAGCTCCATCAGTCCATCCGGGTTCTCGCGCAGTCGAGCAAAGCGATCATAGGCCTTGAGCGCATAACCACCCGTGGAGACAAAATCGATAATCCGATCAAAGCGATCCCGCGAAAGACCACTGTAAGGCAATGCCGAACGCACCTCGTGGTACAGCGCATCCCGATCAAACGGTCCCGCACAGGCCGTGCCCGTCACATGCTGCGCCAGTACATCAAGCCCACCGGCACGGATAATCTGGGTATCCTGAACACCCGCCGTCGCCGCATCGAGCGCCGCCCGGCACTCCATAACCTCGAACCGGTTGGCCGGCACCAGGAGCGCCTTCGAGGGCTCATCAAACCGGTGATTGGCACGACCGATCCGTTGCGCCAGACGGCTCGCACCTTTGGGCGCCCCAACGTTCACGACGAGATCGACATCCCCCCAGTCGATCCCGAGGTCGAGCGTGGACGTGCAAACGACCGCGCGCAGGCCACCCGCCACCATCGCCGCCTCGACCTTGCGCCGCTGTGCGACGTCCAGCGATCCATGATGAAGCGCGATGGGCAGCGCGTCGTCGTTTGCCGCCCAGAGCCCCTGAAAGACAATCTCCGCCTGGCTACGCGTGTTCACAAACACCAGCGTGAGTTGATGCGCCTTGATCGCCTCATAAATCTCCGGAAAGGCGTAGCGTGCCGAGTGCCCAGACCACGGCAGACGTTCACCTGACTCCAGAATTTGAATATGTGGTTCCGTGTGCTCGAACACCTGATGGCGTGCCGCGAGCTGCATCACGTCATCTGGCGCCACCTGGTGCGCGAGAAACGCCTGCAGTTCTGTCGGTCGTGCGACGGTCGCCGACAAACCGAAGCTGACGAGATCGGGCGCAAGTGTCCGCAGCCGAGCAAGATCGAGCGAGAGTAAATCGCCCCGTTTCGAAGTGACCAGTGAATGTAGCTCGTCCAGAACAACAAGCTTAAGGTCGGCGAAATAGTTTGCAGCACTCGGATGAGACAGCAGCAGCGCCAGCTGTTCGGGCGTGGTGAGCAGAATGTCCGGCGGCGTGCGCATTTGGCGCTGGCGCCGCGCTGGAGGCGTATCGCCCGTTCGCGTTTCAATCCGGACATCAAGCGACATCTCTTCAGCCGGTGTCATCACATTGCGCGCAACGTCAACGGCGAGCGCCTTGAGAGGAGAGATATAGAGCGTATGCACTGACGCATGCTTGGCTGACCGCTCTGCATGAGCCGCGTGCAGGTCAATCAGGCTCGGCAGGAAACCGGAAAGCGTTTTGCCCGCTCCCGTCGGCGCAATGAGCAACGTGCTCTCACGCCGCGCAAACGCCTCGACCATTGCGGCCTGATGCGCCCTCAGCGACCACCCACGTGCCGCGAACCAGTCAGCGAAGACATCTGGCAAGGCCACGCGTGTGTCGGCCCCACTGGCACGCGCTTCCACCGGTCGCTTTTCGCGCGCTGGCGCAGCTTTACGCGTCGCCGGCGGCATGCGCTTTGCCGTCCGTTTCGCCTTCGGCGAACCTCTTGAGCCCGATGTGCGCGAAGTGGCCATGATCGAAACTGAACTCTTTCGGCGTGCGACAGTTCACGCCATAAGCACGACGCAGGCATGTCATACAGGATGTGCGCCCGCGACACATGGCGAGAGCAGGATCAATGGAACGGTTTTTTGGCGGCAACCCGATCGCAGTGATGATCCGCCTCATCATTATGTCGGTCGTTGTGGGCATTGTCCTCGCCGCATTCGGCCTCAGCCCACTCGAACTGCTCGAGGCAATTCAACGCCTCACGATCCGCATCTACGACATGGGCTTCGATGCGATTGAATGGGCACTGCAATACTTTCTGCTCGGTGCCGTGATCGTAATCCCGGTCTGGTTCCTTTCGCGACTGTTCAGCACGTCGCGCAAAAACTCGGACTCCTGACATCGCAGCGCGCAGTGCCGAACGCCCGGAGCGGGTGATGCCGCCCCCCGGGGGCAAGATCGGCCACCACGACATCCTCGTCATTGCGCTGCCGATCATCGCGTCGAATGTGACGCAGCCGCTCATCGGCGTCATCGACACCGCCATCCTCGGCCAACTCGACCAACCGCATCTCGTCGGCGCGGTCGCCCTCGGTGCGACGATCTTTGCGATGACTTACTTCCTGTTCTCCTTTCTGAGAATGGGGACGACGGGCCTCACCGCTCAGGCCGATGGCGCCGAGGATCAGACACGCATCGCTGCCGTTTTCTGGCAAGCGTTCATGATCGCGGTTGGCATCGGAACCGCGCTTGTTGCCTTGCAAGTGCCAATCGCCTGGCTTGCGATGACGCTACTGCAGGGAACGCAAGCTGTTGAGAAGGCAGCCGAAACATACGTCTCGATCCGGATCTGGAGCGCGCCGTTTGCGCTGACCAACTTCGCTGTTCTCGGATGGCTCATCGGCGTGCGCCGCACCGGCCTCGCCGTCGCACTGCAGTTTCTTCTGAACGGACTGAACGTCGTCTTCAGCGTCGCGCTCGTCCAGGGCATCGGCCTCAACATTGACGGCGTAGCGTACGGCACGCTTGCGGCCGAAGTTATCGCAGCCATGGTTGGCGTGTCACTTGTCGTGCGTGAGATGCGGGCACGCGGCACCCTTGCCGACGTGCCGACAATTTTTGCGCCGAACGCGCTCCGCCGCATCATGAGCGTCAACCGCGATATCATGCTCCGCTCGATCGCGTTGAACTTTGCTTTTGCGTTTTTCGTCAACGAGGGCGCCCGCGGCGGCGAGACCACACTGGCTGCAAACGCCGTACTCATGCACTTTCTGTTGACCACGGCGCATGTCCTCGATGCGTTCGCCTATGCCGCTGAAGCGTTAAGTGGCCACGCCGTTGGTGCACGTCGGCTTGATCGTTTCACCAATGCCGTCCGCCTCTCGACGCTGTGGGCCTTCGCAATCGCCGGTCTGCTGTCGATGCTCTGCTGGCTCGCGGGCCCGACGATCATTGATGCCCTGGTCGTGACACCGGAAATACGCGAGGCGGCGCGTGTTTTTCTTCCCTGGGCGGCGCTAACGCCGATCGTTGGTGTCGCCTGCTTTCAGCTTGATGGCATCTTCATCGGCGCAACCCTAACGGAAGAAATGCGCAATGCCACCGCACTCGCCGTGGTGATTTATCTCGCCACCTGGGCAATTCTCGCGCCTGCCTTCGGCAATCACGGCCTGTGGGCGTCGATACATGTCCTGTTCATCGCCCGCGCACTCACTCTCGGCGCATATTATCCCCGGCTGCTCCGCGCGTTCGAAGCAACGCGCCAAACCGGGAAAGCCTAGGCGGCGGGCGCTGCGTCACCCGGCTGCCACCCCTCCCAGTCAGCCGCACGCCCACCCACGAGATCGCCAATGGAGCTTGCTTTCCGCGCAATCGCAGCCTCGTTCAGCCCGTCAAGCACATCCGGAATGAGCGTCGCACCACCGTAGATGAGCCCGGTATAGAGCTGGACCAGCGACGCTCCCGCCTCGATCTTCGCAAGCGCCGTCGCTGCGCTATGCACGCCGCCAACGCCGATCAACGGCACAGCACCATCCGTCAAACGCGCCACCCGCGCCAGCATCGCCGTCGATCGGGCAAAAAGCGGCGCACCAGACAGCCCACCCGCTTCATCGGCATAGCGCTGCCCCCTAACATCGTCGCGGGCCAAGGTCGTGTTCGACACGCAAATACCCTCCGCCCCCGACGCCCGAATGACATCGACGATATCCGGCAGATCGTCCTCGGCAACGTCGGGCGCCAACTTCACAAACACCGGCGTCTCCGAGCAATGCGCCGCACGCGCCCCCATGACGCCCGCGAGCAGATCAGCCAGTTCCTTCGGCGCCTGTAGATCGCGGAGCCCAGGCGTGTTCGGCGACGAGACATTGACCGTGAAGTACGACGCAAGCGCTGCAAACGTTTCGACGCCGGCAACATAATCTGCGGCACGATCGGCACTGTCCTTGTTCGCCCCAATGTTCACCCCGACCACGCCCCCTGCGCCTCGCCGCCGTCGTGCCGCAAGCCGGGAGCGCGCCGCAATGTGTCCGGCATTATTGAACCCTAGCCGATTGATCACGGCGTCGGCGTCCGGCAAGCGAAAGACACGTGGCTTGGCGTTGCCCGCCTGCGGCAGCGGCGTGACCGTTCCAACCTCGGCAAACCCCATGCCCATCGCCAGCATCGCGTCTGGCACACGCGCATCTTTGTCATAGCCGGCAGCAATGCCGAGCGGATTGGGCAAATCCAAGCCGCAGACCGTCTGACGCAACCGGCGATACCGCGTCGCCGAACTCCGAGGGTGCACGCCACTCTCCAGCGCGCGCAGCGACACATCGTGCGCGTTCTCCGGATCAAGCGCCAACAGCCCGACCCGCGCCGCATCGAAAATCCGTTTGATCACGTATCCGCTCCATCGTCTGGGTGTCGCTCCGCGGCAAGACAGTGCCGCCCATCATCACCGATGGCGATCTCGTGCGTTGCCACAACATCATCGAGCACCAACGCTCGGTAAAGATGCGGGAACTGCGCGCCATCACGAGAGCGCTCCCAGCGCAGGTTTTCACCAAGCTTGGACGTGTCGAGTACCAACGCCGTCAGCGCCGTCTCAGCGGTCCCGTCCGCGTCGCAGAAATGTCGCGCCAGGGTACCAGCGACTTGTGACGGCGTTGAAAGATGGATGAACCCGTCGCGAAGGTCGTCAGGTGATCCCTCAAACACTCCCGTCATCCGGAACGTCGATAGTTCCGCCGCGCGCAGAACCTTCACAACATCGGCCATCAGAAAATTCCCGCGATAATTGCAACAGCATGATTGTTGAGTTGTCGTTGCACATTTGGTCGTCTACACCGTTCTCCTGTTGTGCCGGGCGCCAACTATCACAAGAACAAATGCCCGGTCGATGACGCCGCTGTTGGG
>JBCBXF010000085.1:8457-12026 GCA_039816705.1 Pseudomonadota bacterium
GCACTTTATTATGCCGCCGTTTCAACGCAGTTACGCGTGGGAAGAAGCGCAAGTGCGGCGCTTCTTCAACGACATTGAGAACGCGTGGGGCGAAGCGACGCTGTCGCGCAAGCCGCGGACGATCTTTCTCGGCATGATCATCGGTGTGGAGGAAAAACGCTCGATGATGGGCCGACATCAAGTGCTCGAACTCGTCGATGGTCAACAGCGTCTTGCAACCATAACGCTTATGTTGTGCATCATTCGAGATCTCTTGGGTGGCACACGCGCCGATAAAATCTCCCGTCTGATCGATGGCTCCCGTCCTGCAGATACAAAGTGGCGCCTTTCGCTGCGCCCAAGCGACGAAGAGGAGTTCGTACGGATCGCCAAGACGCCTGGCGCCACGCTTGAAGATTTCGATGCCCCCGCAAAGAAGGGCCCTGCCCGCGATTTGCTACTCAATCGGAATTTTCTCCGCACCAAGCTGCGGGAAATTCACAACCATGATCCGGACGTGCTGTTCGATCTCTTCACGTACATGGTCGAGAACTGCGAGTTTGCTTTCGTCGAAGCGAACCACCACGACGACGCACATGAAATCTTCCGCGCGCTCAACTACACGGCAATGCCGCTCAAGCTCTCGGACCACATCAAGGGGCTCGTATTTCGGAACTTCCGGGGAACGAAGACCGATGAAGAGGCGGCCGCGCTCGAATGGGAAGCCAATGAGCGCGCTCTTGGCGCGGACGACTTTAGGTCCGTCTTCACGCACATCCGTACGATCCATGGGGAACCGGGCAAGCCGATCGGCATGGCCAACACCGAATTGATTGAGCGCATGGGCGGCGCCGCATACATCGAGAAGGTCTTCAAGCCGATCGTCAAAGCCCTGCGTGAGATCAAAGGCATCCAGGATGCAAACAGCGAGGCTCCCTCCGAACTCGAACGTTTGTTGGTCTATCTCGATTGGCTGCCGTGGTCAGATTGGGTGAGCCCGGCCATCAAGTGGATGAATACGGTTCCGGCTGACGAACAACGCACCCTTTCGTTTTTCCGCAGACTGGAGCGGCGTGCGTTCTCGCTGTTTGTCGCCAACCCGCCAGCCAATCATCGTCGCCAGTTGTTCCAGGATCTCCTGGTCGAGATTGACGCATCGGGCGTCCGGGAACGAGGCTCCGCGCTTGATCTGTCAAAGGACGAGCAGCGACATATGCTGCATGCAATGTCGACGGACCTACACCATCGCGACGCAAGGCGATGCAAGCTGGTACTCATCAGACTGTCTGACGAGATCGGTGGCACACTGACCCGCACCATCCCGCCAAAACTCTCGGTGGAACATGTCCTGCCCCGCAAGCCCAAAAGCAAATCGGAGTGGCGGACCATGTTCAGCTCGAACGATGAGCGCATCCGATGCTGCAACTTGCTGGGCAATCTTGTGCTGCTGCCCTCGCACATCAACAACAAGGTCAATGTCCAACCATTCGCCGAAAAGCTCGACATTATCTTCCGCGATACGAAGTCGGGAGAAACGAAATTGACCCGTTACGCTTTGACCAACACGCTGCTCGAGCAGAGCACATGGGACGCAGACACCATCATTGCGCAGGATCGGCGCCTCGGCGAACTGGTACGCAAGATCTGGGATCTCAAAGGCAAGTTCGGGAGCGAGTTTTTCGATTGATCGCCACGATCCCCATAAGCAGACAGCGCATCACGCTGCATCCCGCGCAAGCGCTGCATCAATCATCGCGCGCGTCTCACCGACACCATAAAGGGCGATGAAAGACCCAAATCTTGGCCCTTGAGACTGTCCGAGCAAGACCTCGTAAAGCGCGCCAAACCATGACCGCAGCTTTTCAAAGCCGTGCGCCATCCCGACGTCGTAGACGATCGTCTGAAGCGCTTCGCCATCCGTTTCGTCTTCATGCCCCGCCAGCCGATCGCGCAGGTCTTCCATCGCAGCACGCTCAACAGCGCTCGGCGCACGATATGACTTCGTCGGCTTCACGAACGCATGGTAGTACGCAACGGCATATCCGGCGAGCTGATCGAGCAGTGGCGACGTCTCGGGCGTCGCATCGGGCGCATACCGACGCACAAACCCCCACAGCACATCTTTGTCTTCCGCGTTCGAGGCACTCACGAGGTTAAGCAACAGGTTAAAACTGATTGGCGAACCATGTTCCGGTGCTGCCCCACCGTGAATGTGCCAGACCGGGTTGGTCAGCTTGGTCGAATCGTCTAGTGCGTTGAACTTTTCGACATGTGTCAGATACTCATCGACGGCTTTCGGGATCACATCGAAGTAGAGCCGCTTTGCCGTCTTCGGCTTCTGGAACATGAAGAGCGAAAGACTCTCCGGCGTCGCGTACGTCAGCCACTCCTCGATCGTCAGGCCATTGCCCTTTGACTTTGATATTTTTTCTCCGTTCTCGTCATTGAAGAGCTCATAATTGAAGCCCTCCGGCGGCGTTCCGCCCAACGCTCTGCAGATACGCCCTGAAAGCTTGACCGAATCAATCAGATCTTTCCCAGCCATCTCATAATCGACACCAAGCGCAGTCCACCGCATCGCCCAGTCAGCTTTCCACTGACATTTGACCGCGCCGCCCGTCACAGGCGTCGCCACGGTGTCACCCGTCTCCGGGTCAACGTAGCTCACGGTACCAGCTTCGACATCTCGCTCGACCATCGGCACCTGCAGAACTTTGCCGGTCCGAGGGCAAATCGGAAGAAACGGAGAATATGTCTTCTGCCGGGCTTCGCCAATCGTCGGCAGAATAATCTGCATTACCTTGTCGTAGACCGCGAGCATCTTTAGCAACGTCGCGTCCATCATGCCCGAGCGATAGCACTCGGTCGCAGAGTAAAATTCGTAGTCGAAACCGAACTGATCGAGAAAGCGCTGCAGCCGGGCATTGTTATGATGAGCAAAGCTGTCGTATTCGTTAGAGAATGGATCAGGCACCACACTCAGCGGCTTCTCGAGGTGCGCGGCCAACATCTCTTTATTGGGCACATTGTCCGGGACTTTGCGCAGCCCATCCATATCATCCGAGAAGCAGATCAGCCGTGTCGTCTCACCGGTCAGCGTCTCGTAGGCATGGCGCACCATTGACGTGCGCGCCACCTCGCCGAATGTACCGATATGCGGGAGGCCGCTCGGTCCGTAGCCCGTCTCGAAAATCACGGTTTCCGGCCGCGTCTTCAGACCGTCGAGACGCTTGATCAATCGGCGCGCTTCTTCAAACGGCCAGGCCTTGCTTTCGTGTGCCAAGGCCACAAGCGCATCATCGCCAGCGTGGGTCGAGGTATCCGACATCAAAGCTCTCCGGTGATCAGCATAACGCTTCGTCGCGCTGCCCATGTGCGCAGCACGTCACGGCGGGCCCTGTTGCTGCAACCGGGCAAATTGTCTAAGCGGAGTTGTCGCCGAGACATGTTGGTGACGTGCCGCAGGGCTATCGCGCAAACGCTGCGAGATGGCCTAGGCGGCGCCGTTATGCAGTGACCCAAAGACCTCTGCAAGGCTCTCGTTGTGAGCATTTGCCAGAGCCGACCCGCCGCCAACCTCTTCGGGAGAC
>JBCBXF010000086.1:0-12018 GCA_039816705.1 Pseudomonadota bacterium
CGAGATCAGCCCGCGTATGCCCACAGTTCAGCGTGAAGCGAATGAGACACCGTTTTTCGGGCGTCGCAGGCGGAAAGGTCAACTCGAAGCGCGCGCCATATCCGATCTTCGATGTGCAGGTGATTGAGCCGCCGAAACTGTCGACCACGAACTTCGAGAATGCGAGGCCAATCCCTGTGCCCTCGCCATGTTTTTCTCCGCTCACAAAGGGGATGAAAATCTTGCTGAGTATGTCCGGTGGAATACCGGGCCCGTTATCGTGAACAATGATCCGGTTGAACGTCTCACCTGCTTCAAGGTCGATACGGATGCGGCCATCTTCGACACTTCCAAGGGCGCGCAGGGCATTCTTCAGCAGATTGAAGATCGTATGCGTCAGCAGCACATCGGAACCGAAAAATTCGAAATCGTGCTGCGGTGAAAGTGAGACCTGCTCGCGTTCGCCCGGGCGGAAGTGATAGCGCTCCAGCGCGCTTTCGAGTGATTTGCGAGCCGATACGATTTCGAAGTGCGTGTCGGAAATGCGTCGACGGCCTGCATTCATGAGCAGCATGTCGATCACGAGGTTGGCATACAGCGTGTGATCCTTGATCCGGCCCATCGAGTTTTGCAGCTGTACCGCACGGCGATTGCTGATGCGCTTACCGGTATAGCCATTGTTGTTGGCCCATGCCGCAATCTCCGAGAGATGCTTGATGTCGACGTCGACGCGTTCGGCGTCGAAAGTGATCCCCGCAAGTGGCGTTCGCATTTCATGGGCGATTTGACCGGCGAGGCGTGAAGCTGCCTGGAGCTTTTCCTCTGCGACCCGGTTGTCGTTGTAGTTCAACAACGCGACGCCGAAAGATGCAAAAGCGGCGACGGGAAGAAGCTCCCATGCGCCGTCCGGCACGGGCGCGCCCCCTGCCACCAGCGCAAATGCCAGATACCCGAGCACCGTGCCAGTGACGGTCACGATGATCATGTTCACGCTGTCATACAGCAGGGCGATGTAGACAAACGCGGCGAGTGTCGAGAGCTGCCAGACTGTCGATCCGCCGTTCATCATCATCATGAACGTAAAGTAACACGGGATCGCGAGCAGAAATGCCACGTAGGAATAGGCCGGCAACCAGGGTTGGGCGCGGGCTGGCCACCATGGATAGAGCGCGAGTACGGCGCTGATCATGAAGCCCGCAAAACGCAGGCTCGCCGGTTCATAAGGTTGCGGTTGGACGTAGACGTAGAAGACGTGAAACAGCGGGAAACCGACCATTCCCAACAGTGCGGCCATCTTGATCTTGTTGGCGGCGAGCGTGTGGAACGCGACGTATGCAGCCCAGTTGCTGGCGAGCGCATAACGGATCTTGCGACCGAGCGATACCATGAGACCGTCGAGCTTCGACGTTCGACTTTTCGTCAGTTGCTCAACTGTCATGTCAGGTGTCTTGTCCACGTTGCCCTACAAACTGCCAAGTAAAGTGAAGATGTGACCCGTACGGATAATTTTCTATTCGGTGATTGTTGTCGATGTAAGTTAAGGCAAAGCATTCAGTCGAGCCTAACCTTTATGCATTAAGTCGTGGACCCTCACATCGCCGTTTGCAGAACCAACCTGAACTTTCCTCATATGCTCCCGTTCTTCCACCCGTCCAGTGTCGTCGTCGTCGATGACGATCCGATCTTCCTCGAGAGTTTTGCGTTTCACTTCGACGAGCTCTTCGTCTGTGAAACGTTCTCGCGACCCGAGGAAGCTATTGCGCACTTCAAGAGCAAGCAGGATCATCCGGGTCTGGTGCGCGGGCTCTTCAGCGGGGCAACGGATCACGATGAGCGTGGTCTTACGGCTGAGGGTGATCCGATCATGCGGATGGACGGGGCGCGCCTCAAGCAGCTGGTTGGTGATGAGAGCCGGTTCCGCGAGCTGTCGCTGCTGATTGTTGATTTCTCGATGCCTGGCTTGAACGGCATCGACGTTTGTCGACAGCTGAAGGATCATCCTGCGCGAAAACTGCTGTTAACCGGCAAGGCGGGGAAGGATACCGCTGTGCAAGCCTTTAATGAGGGGCTGATCGACAGCTATCACATGAAGCAGGAAGCCGGTCTGTCACAAACGCTTGCGCGCGAAGTGCTTCGATTGCAGGAGCTCTATTTCCGTGATGTGACGCGACCGATCGAACTCGCTTTCGAAGTGCAAAACACCGATCTCGCGAAGCACGAGGGCTTTTGCACGTACTTTGGGCAGGTGCGAGATGCGCGCGGCGTCGCGGAGTATTATCGCATGACACAACCGTCCGGTGTCGCGCTGATTACAGAAGACGGGCACCCGATGTTTCTGGTGGTGCAGGACGAGGAAACGCAGAAGTCAGCGGTCGAGATCGCCATGCATGAGGGCGCACCGGACGAACTGCTACACATGCTGCGGTCGCGCTCGGTGGTGGCGATGTTCCCCGATCGCGAACATGCCTACACGGCGGTGCATGCCTCGGACTGGTCAAAGTATGTCTGGCCGGCAACCGTGCTGCCGGGCGACACCGAGGATAACACGCTCTACGTCAGCCTTCTGGAGGGTGCGGACGCGACAACGTTCATGCCCGATAACATGTGTACGTTTGCGGATTTTCAGCAGGCGCGGGACGCCGCTTGATCAGCTGCCGTGTTCAAGCCTGCGTGATCAGGGACCTTGCCAGTCGATCTGGCAGATCTCCGCACTGCGGCCGCTGAAATCCCACACACGACCAAAGGCACGGACCTTGGAATGGTTGGCGCGAGCGACCGTCACATCAGGGCCCATCCAGTAGCCGGTGTTGGTGACCTGCACTTCCTTGCCGGGCTTTGCGCCCTCAACCGGCTCGACTTCACCGATGATGGTTTTCGGGACCTCGAGACGGCGTTTCTTTCCGTCACTCTCGTAGCTCACCGGCGCGGACTTCGCGCCGAGGAAGTTGCTGACAAGGATGGAAAACAATCCCGTTGTGCCGCGCGCCTGTCCGCTGAAGATGTCGACGAGTTTCTCATGGGCGGACTTGGTTGCGCGGTCGTCAATGTAGGCCGCGGCTGTCCAGTTTCCCCGGCCCATGTTGCCAGGGATCTCGAGCATCATCGCGACGTTGAGACCACTGAGTTTCGTTTTACCGGCGTGTCCCTCATCAATGCGCACACCCATCCAGGCCTGGCAGTGGCCTTCCGTTGGCGGATGTTGGCCGAGAGATACAACGCAGGGGCAGAACACCGTGCAGTTGCAATTGAGGATGAGTTCACCCTTGATTGCCCAGTCTTTCATTTTCACTCCCCGTCGTGCCGTCTCGGCATCTGATGTCGCAAAGGACGCGACTATATAAACGCTGCGACCCCACTATAGGCGCCAGCCGCTATCAATGCTGCGCCGAGCGGTGTTGTCAATCGCTCACCGAAGCGCGGCAACTTCTCCAGAACCATCAGCAGCATCGCAACTGCCATCCACAGCAGGTTCATCACGCCGCCAACGAAGGCAAGCATCATCAATGCCCAGCAACAGCCCAGGCAATACAGACCCTGCGTCATGCCCATGATCCAGGCTCCTGATGGGCCGTCGCGCCACATGCCGAGGAACGTGGCAAAAGGGTTCCGGCAGCGCGCGAGACACGCGGATTTGATGGGTGAAAACTGGTACAGACCCGCGCCGATGAGGAAGCCAGCCGAGAGATACGGCCAGCGGCTGACAAGCCCGCCATCGAGTGCGACGGCCTGCGACAGCTTGATCTGCAGGAGCGCTGCGACGATTGAGAACGCAAGCCACACCGTCAGGTAACCCGCAATCAGGATCGCGATATTGCGGCGCGGAACGCGCTCACGGTTGGCGAAAGAAAAATCGCTAAACGTAGCGATCAGCGGCACAGCGGTCGGCAGCATCATGGCAATCGACATCGCAAGCCACATCACAGTGACGCGTACCCACGGCCAGACCCCTCCGTTTGCCAGTTCGCTGTCGGTCAACGGACGGCAGATGTTGCCGACCGAGAACGTCACCTGGTCGAACAATGTATCGAAGACCGACATGCCGGGACCAAGGGCCGCAGCCGAGGTGACCCGCGCCAGTTCAATCGACATCAATGCGACGAATAGCCAGGCCGCGGTGACGATACCGGCTACCGGAAGCCAGACTTGTGATGCGCGCGTAGTCACTCGGCAGCAGCAGGCGCCTGAGTGGCGGCTGGTGTGGGGTCAGCGATGTGCAACTCCGTACGTGTGTCGCTGGATCGCGCCGCAATCGCATCGGCAACGGCGACGGTCTGCGCGGCGATCTCTGCGTGAAGGCGCTCGACCATTTTGCCGTCGACGGTGATCACGCCGAGATCGGCGTTCTCGGGAGCTTCGAACGCCGCGATGATTTTGCGTGCCCACACCACCTCGTCCGCGCTTGGAGCGAACAGCGCGTTGGCGAGATCTAACTGGGCCGGATGAATCAGTGTCTTGCCATCCATGCCGAGGTTGACGCCTTGCTCGCATTCGGCGCGGTAGCCTTCGATGTCGCGAAAGTTATTGTAGACGCCATCGATCACAGCCAGACCGTTGGCGCGTCCTGCCGCGACAGTCATGGAAAGCCAAGCGCGCATTCCGATGCGATCCGCGCCAAGTGAGGCGCCGGTTTCCTTGGCGAGGTCGTTCGTGCCGAGCACCATGCAGGTGAGCAGCGCTCCTTTATTGGCGGCAGTGTCGGCGATCTCCGCAATGTTCAGGATCGCGCGCGGTGTCTCGATCATGATCCAGAGCTGCGGGGGCCGGCTGCCGGCCGCGGTGCTCAGGCGCTTCATGTCATGCTCGATCGCCGATATCTCGTCTGCGGCGGATACTTTCGGCACGAGGATGGCGTCTGGCTCTGCGGCGATGGCGGCAGACATATCGTCATGCCACCAAGGTGTCTCCGGCCCGTTGACGCGAATGATCACTTCACGCGCGCCATAGCCGCGATCCTTAACCGCGTCGCATACGAATTGCCGCGCTTGTGGTTTAGCGGATGGGGCAACCGCGTCCTCAAGATCGAGGATCAGCGCGTCTGCATCGAGGGTCTTTGCTTTCTCGAGCGCGCGCGTGTTTGCGCCAGGCATATAGAGCACACTCCGGCGCGGCCGTGGCGTGGCCGACGATGGTAGCGGTGTTTGTGGCGTTCGATCGGTCATGGACGCTCGTTAGTGATGACGGTAAGCGACGCGAAGGGTTTAGCGGCGAACAGGTCGACCCGCCAAACGTTTTGGTGGATGTGGCTTATGTTGGCACGGCGCGCAAATCCGCGCAGGCTCCGGGCGGGCGCTGCGACTTGCGCGTCATCACAGAGGCGAAAAGCTGTCGGAGCGGAGCATGTCGATCATCGTGTCGATCTCATCGCAGGTTGTGCGCGGCTCCGTCGGCAACAGCGTGACGTCGTTTGCGTTGCAGCGCCTTGGACATACAGTCTGGCAGATCCCGACCGTGCTGTTTTCCAATCATCCGGGCCTCGGTGATGTGGCGGGACGCACGATGCCGGTTGATGAGGTGCGGGCGCTCTGGCGCGGTCTGGCAGACAAGGGATGGGCCACGCGCATTGACGCGGTGCTAAGTGGCTACATTGCAAGTGCGGATGTCGCCGGGCTCGTGGCAGAGATCGTCGATACGGTGAAAATGGCGCGGCCGGATGCGACCTATCTCTGCGACCCGGCGATTGGGGATGAGCCGATGGGGCTCTATGTGCCTGAAGCTGCCGCGGTTGCCATTCGTGACAGCTTGCTGGCGCGCGCTAATATCGCAACGCCGAACCGGTTCGAGTTGAGCTGGCTTACGAGGCAAGCCATCGCTGGCAACGCGGATGAGGCGCAATACGCGCTGAAAGCGCTCGGTGTGGCGCAGAGCATCGCGACGTCGGTTCCGCACGAGGACGGTCGGCAGCTGGCAAATGTCCTTTGGTCTCACGAGGCCCTGCGTGTTGCGGCGACGGACCGGCAGTCCAAGGTGCCGCACGGCACTGGCGATCTGTTCGCCGGGCTTTATCTCGGTTTCCGCCTTGGTGGTGCAGGCCCGAGCGATGCACTCGACGCGGCGACCCGGCGTGCGGACGCTGTAATCCGATGCTCCGTGGGCCAAGAGGATCTTGCGATCACAGATGCTGGTGCATGGTCTGACGTCAGCTCGCTGCGCGGACCGGATTGACCATTGATGCCGCCAGAACGTGATCAGCTTTGGATTGCCGGGCTCGATGGCGCACCGGGCGGTTGGATTGCCGTTTTGCATCCGCTTGAGCAGCCTGACGCGGCGCGCAGCATTCTTCTCCGTTCGCTGGAAGAGCTTGGGGCGCTGGAGGAAAAGCCGGCGGTCGTCGCAATCGATATTCCGATCGGTTTGCCAGATCACGCCGGGCCGGGTGGGCGCGGCTGCGATGTTGCGGCGCGCGCTGTTCTTGGAGCCCGGCAGTCGTCGATCTTCACTGTTCCGGCGCGCGCAGCAGTTATGACGGAGGATTATCGTGCGGCCTGCGAGGTGGCTGCTGCGCACTCCACGCCGTCTCGCAAGGTCTCGAAACAGTGCTTTTTTCTCTTCCCGAAAATCCGGGAAGCGGATGCCTATCTCGCGCGACACGGTTTGGATGCGCTTCATGAGTGTCATCCCGAGGTGGCGTTCTGGGCGATGAACGGCTGCGAAGCGTTGTCCGAGGCGAAAAAAGTCAAGTCACGACCGTCGGAGCCCGGCCTGGAACTGCGTCGGCGTTTACTGGAACGCGAAGGGTACACTCGCGCTTTCCTCGAGAACCTTCCATATCTGCGCAAGGACGTGGCGCCGGATGATCTGCTGGATGCGTGTGCGGCGGCGTGGACAGCCGTGCGCATCGCGCGTGGTGAGGCGCTCCGTTTTCCGACGGGGGGTGGTGTGGACGATCGTGGTGTGCCGATGGTCATTTCGGCGTGACCGGTCGGTTCGCGCCCACATCACGCAACGCGGGCGGCGTGATTGGCTAAAAACGGCCTTAATTGAGCCGCGCAACATGAGGCGATGATTTGCGTCGTGCTCGGGCGCGCTTTCAGGAGAAGCGGATGTATCGCGAATTGCGCAATGGTCAGCAGCGGCTGGAGAGTACGACCAAGGTGACGTTGGCCGTGCTCGCGCTTGCCAGCGGCGTGTACACTTATCTTGGTGTCCGGGGTCTTCTCGATGGTACGGCGTCGCTCGTTTTCTTCGGGGCGATCATCTATTCGGCGGCGGTGTCTGTCGGGATTTACGCGTTCTGGTCCTACCTGATGCGGTTCATGCCGCACGTCCGCTTTGCGGGCAGCCGACGCCTGCTCTATGTCGCGATGGCAATCGGTTCGGCGATGATTATCGCAATGTCGTCGTGGCTGAATGCGGCAGCGCTCGCTGGCAGTGCGGCGCTGGAGCAGCATCTTGCCAATGCGACGGAGGACTATCAGCAGAAGCTTGATCAGGCGAACTCCAATGCGTTGGCTGCGCAGGGACTGAAACCGGACATCCAGCTGGCCTCTCAACGGTTCGCGGATTTGGCGCGTCAGGAAGAACGGTCCGGAGCACTCACCGGAACGTCCGGCAGCGGCACCGTTGTGCAGCTGCTCCGGCAGATGTCCGGGCAGTTGAACAATCTCCTCGAGAATGTGACGGCATCGGAAGCGCAGGTGAAATCGCTCTTCGACGAGGGGCGAAAAAACCTCGCGCGGATGCGCAAGTTGGTTAGTGGCTCCGGGCCGATCGACGGCCGCTCGAATGCGTTTGCCGAAGAGGTTGTGCAGTTGACCGGCGTCATTGCCGCGTTGCAGCAGTCATCGGTTGCACCGGCCGTAAAGCGGACGGCGGTGGATCTCGGGCGTTCGTTTATAGCGCCTGCTGCTGATGGCGGCAACGCTGACCTTGTGAGCCGGCAAAACGCGGTTGTGAAAGGTGTCGAACAGGCCGTGCGCAATCAGAGTGCGGCGCTGGCGGCGGCGGCGGATGAAATCCTTGCTAAGCCAGAGGTGACGCAGCTCAAGTTTACGCCGCTTTCCACGGCTGAGGCCGTGTTGCTTTACGCGAAGGATTTTCTTCCCAGCTGGGCCGGTGCGATCTCGATCGATCTGCTGCCGGCAGTGATGATTTTCATCATGATCGTCGTCCAGTCCGCCATCCGGCGCGAACAGGGCAGTGAACTGGATGAAAATGTCATGTCAGCCGGTGACGTGCTGCGTGCGATGAAACTCTATCAGGCGATGGGGCTTGAGCAGTCGCAGGGCCGGGCGATCGCGGCGGAAATGGAAGAGCTGAGGCGCCGTGAGTTACGTGGAGAGCCTGATCTTGGCACCGAACGCGATCCGGAGCGTGGGCCGCGTCGGCGCAAACCGGAGCGTGAGTTGCGCGATGCGAGCGATGACGCCGACGGCAAGGTCACGCCGCTTGCCGCCAACGCGGACCGGACGAGCTGAGGACGCGCGCGGCGATGCTCGACAATACCGATCGGCCAAATCTTATCGAGCGGGCACTCGACCGCATCCCGGATGGCGCTGTGCTGCGATGGATGTTTCGTGGTTTGCTGGTCGCGACAGTCGTCGTGCTCGGGTTCGATCTGAAAGACCTGATGGAGCGGGCCCCGCCGGATTGGGAAACGGCGGATCGCACCTCGCCTCTCACCATGGAACCGGCCAAGCCAAGCGATCATGTCCGCCCGTATTTGCCACGGACCAACCCTGTACGCCGCGATGGCGGGGCGGTGAAGTTGCCGGGCTTTGACGATGGCGTTCCGGTGCAGGCGATGGACCGCAAGATGGAGTTTCGTCTTGGCAAGGACGGTGCGGCATCTGCGGTTGGGCGTATCGAGCAGGGCACGTTTGAGGATCTCGAGCGCTTTGTGCTGGAGCACAGTGAGGTTTTGAAGCGGGTTGTGCTGCACTCGCCAGGCGGATCGGTTGCTGACGCGATGGCTATGGCGTCGCTGCTGCGCGGGAATGAAATTGCGACGGCGGTGCCACGCAATGGATACTGCGCTTCATCCTGCCCGCTGGCCTACTCGGGCGGTGTGGAGCGGCGTGCAGGTAAAGGCGCCTGGATCGGTGTCCATCAGGTCTACACGGTGCCGTCTGCAATCGGCAGCATCCATGACGGGCTTGAAGAGGCGCAGCGTATTAGCGCAGCCTCGCAGCAGCATCTCGTCGATATGGGGGTCGATCCACGGGTCTGGATACATGCGATGCGGACGCCGAAGGAGAAGCTCTATATCTTTACGCCGGAGCAACTCGACGCCTACAAGCTCGCGACCCACGTGGACGGGCTGAAAAAGAAACCGGAGAAAATCTCGAAGAAGCGGAAGGTGAAAAATCGATCGTAAGGGGAGGGAAAGGCCAGTGGACACGCCGGTGTATGGGAAGCCACCGATGCCGCACTTGGCTCCTTTTCTGCAGCGCGAGATACGCTGTTTGGAAATAGGGAAATCGTCAGGCTGGCGATTGAAGCGCTATGCGATCATAGCTCCTGGTCGAGAGTTCGATGCGGGTGTCGCGGATGCAGCATTCCAATCTGCTATGGGATTGCTACCAGACGCCGGGTGCTTATCTGACGAACACGCGAACCACGGCATTGGTTTTCAGATTGTGCACTTCGCGGATGTCGCTGTGGTTAGTCCAGTTTTCTTTTGGCAGTGGGGCAGCGTGCTCGCAAACACGATTCAACTGCGCGCGGCCTGGGATACGCCCACGCAGTTCGCAACAGGTGTTTCCGGCGTGATCGGGTGCGTATGGGAATTGGAGATCGTGAACTTTGAGGTGCACGCATGGCGAGACAGCCTGTTGGCGGCTAATCTGCAAGATGATCCGGTGGAGCGGTATTTGAATGCACAAGCTGCAGTGCCCGGTTCAACTTAAGTCCTGTCCCCGTATGCCTTCCAGTAGCGCATCGTCTCCTCAAGCAGGTGCTCGTAGACAACTTTCAGTTCGGCTGTCGCGACCGGGAGGCCGTCGGCGCCGAGCATGATGTTGCCGGTGCGAGAGCGCTTTGCGAGTGGAGTTAAAGTCAGGCGCTTCCAGGTGTCGCCGTTCACTTTTAGGATCATGACTTTCTGGCTAGGTGAGCGCCAGGTGCCGACGTCCTCGATCTCGGACCAGCGGACGATCTCGGGCGCGATGCGGATGTCGCGGAAGCCCTCGGGCGCGAGCGTGACGACGATGCCGCGCAAGGTGAACAGTCGCCAGACGGAGACCGCAGCGATCAAACCGAAGAACATGATCACGCTGAGGCCGATCATCCACGCGAGCCAATCCGCGACGCTGAGAAGCACGAGGCCGATCGCGATGAAGCCCGCACACCCCGCAACCATCATCGCCATGCGCGGTAGCGATGCGGAAATCTCGACTATTTCTTTCGGCTTTTTCATCCCGCGAAACGTGTTGCGCTACGCGGCCTTCTTGAGGAGGTCGCGATTGATCATCGTCTCGGCGATCTGCACGGTGTTCAGCGCGGCGCCTTTGCGCAGGTTGTCCGACACGACCCACATCGTCAGGCCATTTTCCACCGTCGCGTCTTCGCGGATGCGGGAGACGTAGGTGGCGAATTCGCCGACGCACTCCACGTTGGTGACGTAGCCGCCGTCCTCCGGTTTGTCGACGACGAGAAGGCCGGGCGATTCGCGGAGAAGATCGCGCGCTTCATCCGCCGTGATCTCGTTTTCGAACTCGACGGTCACCGCTTCGGCATGGCCGACAAACACGGGCACACGAACACACGTCGCGGTAAGCTTGATCTTCGGATCCAGGATCTTTTTCGTCTCGGCGAGCATCTTCCACTCCTCTTTCGTGTACCCGTCTTCCATGAAGACATCGATGTGAGGAATGCAGTTGAAGGCGATCTGCTTGGTGAATTTCTGCGGCTCGACTTCAGCGCCCGGGACATATTTTCCCTTCGTCTGGTTGAAGAGTTCGTCCATCGCCTCTTTGCCGGCGCCGGAGACGGACTGATAGGTCGAGACGACAACGCGTTTGATGGTCGCGCGGTCATGGAGCGGCTTCAGCGCGACGACGAGCTGCGCGGTTGAGCAGTTCGGGTTCGCGATGATGTTTTTCTTCGTATAGCCGGCGACGGCATCGGCGTTCACTTCGGGAACGATCAGCGGGACGTCCTGATCCATGCGGAACGCGGAGGAGTTGTCGATCACGACGCATCCGGTCGCGGCGATTTTTGGTGCCCATTCCTTCGAAATGTCGCCGCCTGCGGACATCAGCGCGAAGTCACACTTCGAGAAGTCGAACTGTTCGAGGTCTTCGCACTTGAGTTCCGTGTCGCCATAGGAGACCAGACGGCCGATCGAGCGGCGCGACGCGATCGCGTAGACCGTTTTCACGGGGAACGCGCGCTCTTCCAGAATGCTCAGCATTTCCTGGCCCACGTTGCCCGTGGCGCCGACAACAGCGACGTTGTAGCTCATGGTCGTTCTCTCGGTTCAGAAGTGCGCGCCGCGTTTGGACGCTGGCAGAGTGGCTCACGCCATGCGCGCGTGCATACGCGGAAACGGCAGCACAATCAAAGGCGAACAAACGGCTGTGTCATTGAGGGTGGAAGCCCGAGGACGTCGCGCGCGAACGTGTGGATCGTATCCGGGCCGATGATCAGTGCGAGCGCCGCGACGATGACGGCAGCGATGATCACTGCCTGTGGGAACATTCGGTTGATGCCGGCGATGCGTTTGTGATCGGGATCGACGCCCGCCGGCGCGTGTTGATCGGATGGTGTCGTTGCCACGCGCATGATCGCGATCGCGAAAAACGCGCCGCACAAGCCGACGAAAAGCAGCGCATGGTCCGGGCCGAGCAGTGCACCGAAAAGTAACAACAGCAAACCTTCGAGAACCGCGCCGATGAGGAACCCCGTCGGTTTCGGGTTGTTTTTGCCGAAAGCGGTCATGGCCAGGGTGTCCGTCTAGTTGGTTTTGCGTTTGCGCTGCATTTCCTGCCGCCGCATCGGCATGCGGTCAATCTGTCCGGCGAGCACGTTGACGCTCACGGGCTCGGATGCGCGACGTTTCACGCTTGTGTCCTTGCCGACGAGAATGGTGCGGAACGCGTT
>JBCBXF010000087.1:0-11932 GCA_039816705.1 Pseudomonadota bacterium
ATCTCGGCCAATCCACCGATCGTTCCGATCAGGCTGGAGGCCTCAAGCGGCATCATGATCACTTTCTGGTTCGGCGCTACATCACCGACCCATTGGCCAACGATGACCAGGTCGGCAACACGTTGTTAACCGCAAATACCTTACCCTGCTGCGCAGTAACTTGAGTGAGAAGTTGTGTTTGTTGCACACCGGAGTCGCCCAAGTGGCTGTATATATTCGAATTCTGCGTCAGGCCCTACCGCATCATGACCATCGTGCGCGTGCCTTCGCCACAGTCCTCGCAGGATGTGCGCTGATCTTGAGCACCACGCCAGCTGCGGCGCAGTTAGCCGGTTCGCAAGACGCGACGCCTGGATCGCTCCCGACCATCACCGAGCCGCAGCCGGAAAGCCGGACGGTCATCACCGACCCCATCATCGGCACACCGGACAATCCGTTCCCACAGGCGCCAGACGCCACGACACGCCCCGGCAGAGGTTCAACCGGCATTTTCACGGGCCCGATTGATCCGGACACGCAGGACCGCCCGAACATCGGCGCGCGCCCCGCCGGCGACGGTTCACTGCGCGGCATCTTTCGTGGCACCAACACACCGGATCCCGCTACCGCGGCCGGCGCGCGACAGGATATTCGCCGCATAACAAGCGATGGACGTATCGTCCGTCCCGGTGAGCCGGGCTTCGAGACGGCGCCACCCGGCCCGACCGAGCCGCAGCAGTTGCCCGTTTCCGAAGAAGCACTCGACAGCGACATTGATGCAGATTTCGACACCGATCTACGCCAGAACTTTGACGATGATCTGCGAATTGCAGACGATGTGAGCACCGGCCCCTTGCTTGGCGCGCGGGCACTTGATGACGGCCGCGCCACCTTGCCCGAAGTTGGCGAGAACCCGTTTGACCAGACCCGCGACGACTTCGAAGCCTTCGAAGAACGTCCCTATGATCCACTTGGCATGCGGGCCGGCAGCTTTATTCTCCGCCCCAGCATCACCGCAACAACAGTCATCACAGACAACGTGTTCCAATCCGCTGGCACCAAGGAAGCAGACATCGGCGCAGAAGTCCGCCCGGAGCTTCGTATCGAGAGTGACTGGAATCGGCACGCGCTCTCACTCGACGCCAACGCCACGGCCGTCTTTTGGAACGAATTCGACACCGAGGACACAGTCGACGCCAGCGTGATTGCGCGGGCGCGCCTTGACGTGACGCTGCGCACCAATTTCGAAGCCGACCTCGGCTATCGGATCGCAACGCAGGAACGTGGCTCGATCGACAGCGTCAGCGGCGCGATCTCGGAACCAGAAACAAAAACGCTCGAAGCCGGCATCACCGCCAACCATCGCTTCAACCGCCTCGTGACACGCACCCGCCTTGGCTACACCGATGAGCGCAACGGCGACGCGGAATTGATCGGCGGGGGCGTTGACCTTGGCAGCGACGAAGACTTCTCCCGCATCGAACTCGCATCGCGCTGGTCGTATGAAATGTCTCCGAGCTTCGCCGCATTCGTTGAAGGAGCCTACAACTGGCAAACCTTCGACCAGGCACTTGATGACGATGGCTTGCTGCGTGACTCGCAAGGCTACGAGTTACGCGCGGGATTCATCGCCGAGATCGGCCCGGCCATTCGTGGGGAAGTGAGTGCTGGCTACGCCGTTCAACAGGCAGACGATGCGCGCCTGGCGGACGTATCAGGCCTCGTGTTTGACGCAGACATCACCTGGCGCCCGACAGCCCTCACAACGGTGGGGCTGACCGCAACCAGTGAAATCGACACATCAAGCGTTGCAGGATCTCTCGGTGCCATCAATCGCGCCGTCGCGCTCAACGTCCGCCATGAGTTCCGTCGCTATGCGATCGGCACCCTGGGCGTTGCATGGGCGCAGGAAGACTTTGATGCTTCGCAGGTGACCGAGGACGAACTCCGATTCCAGGTCGGCGCTGAGTATCTGTTCTCGCGAAATTTCGTGGCGTTGGCGAACTATGAGCACGTGCGCTTTTCGTCGACACAGCCGGACAGCAACTATGCAGAGAATGTCGTGCGTCTCGGCCTTCAGCTCCGACGCTGATAGCGCTTGTTCATCCCTCGGCTAACGCCTTGATCGCGCGCCGCATCGCAGCGCCGACTTCGGTGTCCGCAAGACCGAAGTGGAGGTTTGCCTCAAGAAACCCGAGCTTGGAGCCGCAGTCAAAGCTCCGCCCTGCAAGCTGCTGGGCAAAAAAGGGCTGCTGCGCCATCAACCGATCCATGGCGTCGGTGATCTGGATCTCGCCGCCTGCGCCCTCGGCCTGCGTGCCGAGCAGATCAAAAATCTCCGGCTGCAAGACATACCGCCCCATAATGGAAAGGTTGGAGGGCGCGTCTGCGATTGCCGGTTTCTCGACCATCGCCTTCACGCGCCATCGCGCTTTTTCTCCCTCGTCGATGTCACGGTCGATATCGACGATGCCATAACGGTCGACAAGCTCGTCAGCGACTTCTTCCACGGCGATATAATTTCCGCCCTGTTCAACCTGAGCTGCAATCATGTCAGCCAGACAGACACGCCCAGCCTGCGGCACGATCACATCCGGCAAAATCAGCGCGAAGGGCTCGTCACCAACGATGTCGCGCGCGCACCAGACAGCATGGCCGAGCCCGAGCGGGCGTTGCTGACGCGTAAAACTCGTCGCGCCCGCCTCCGGCGTCAGCGCGTCGACCATCCCCAGCACATCTGTTTTGCCACGCGCCTCGAGCACACTCGAAAGCTCGAACTGGTGGTCGAAATGATCCTCAATCACCCCCTTGTTGCGCCCGGTGACAAAGATAAAGTGCTCAATGCCCGCGTCCCGCGCCTCATCGACAACGTGTTGGATAATGGGACGATCCACCACCGTCAGCATCTCCTTCGGCATGGCCTTGGTCGCCGGAAGAAACCGCGTACCAAGCCCCGCGACCGGGAAAACGGCCTTGCGAACGGGTTTATGCGTCATGGAGAGGCAGCCTTTCAGATAGTATTCACCGACGAAGTCGTGGCACATTTATTGAACGCCTGACACGCAGTTTACAAACCGCGTGCCACTGTGTTGGCGTTACATCGTCAAAGCGGGTTTTCCACGGGCACGGCGCATCCGGAGAAAAATTTATGAGCGTGTTGGTCACGGGCGGGGCCGGCTACATTGGCAGCCACATGGTTTTGGAACTGCTTGAAGCCGGTGAGGATGTCGTTGTCCTCGACGATCTCTCGACCGGGTTTCGCTGGGCCGTTCCCCCAGCTGCGCGTCTCGTCATTGGCGATATCGGCGATCAGGAACTCGTACGCTCGACCATTCGACGTATGAACATCGACGCCATCATCCATTTTGCAGGCTCGATTGTGGTCCCGGAATCGGTGAGCGATCCGCTGCGTTACTACCACAACAATACTGCCAAGTCGCGAGACCTCATCGAAGTCGCTGTCGCATGCGGGATCAAGCATTTCATCTTTTCCTCGACCGCAGCTGTCTACGGGATGCCCGAGCAAAATCCGGTCTCCGAGAGCACGCCGTTGGCACCGATCTCGCCCTACGGCACGTCCAAATTGATGACCGAGTACATGCTGCGCGATGCCAGCGCCGCGCATGACCTCAGCTACATCTCACTACGCTATTTCAACGTCGCTGGTGCTGATCCAAAGGCACGCTCCGGCCAGTCCTCACCTGTCGCAACACATTTGATCAAGGTCGCAAGCCAGGCTGCACTCGGCCACCGCACCCATCTTGATCTGTACGGCACGGACTATGAGACGCCCGATGGCACGTGCGTGCGCGACTACATCCATGTCAGCGATCTCGTCTCAGCCCATCGCCTTGCCCTTCAACACCTGCGGAACGGCGGGCCCTCAGACATCTTCAACTGCGGCTACGGTCGCGGATTTTCGGTCAAGGATGTGATTGACACCATGAAGCGGGTCACAGGAACGGACTTCGAGGTTCGCCCGGCCGACCGGCGCGCTGGTGATCCCGCATCGCTGATTGCCGACAACACGAAGATCCGCGAGGCTTTGCAATGGGAGCCGGCTCTCGACGATCTCGGCGCAATCATCTCTCAGGCTTTTGACTGGGAAAATCATCTCCTGCGCTTCAAGGCCGCTTCATAGCCATTGGGCCACCCGCCCACACATCGCAATTCAGCCGTGAATCGCCCACAGTGTCGCGCTGAAGACGAGGCGGCCGGGCTGATGACGAGACGCGTACAGGTTGGGAATCAGGTGTCATGCCGCGGGGACACGCGACGGGCAGCGGTGGTGCTCGCAAGCTGCCTCGCAATCGTCCCTGCGCTGAGTACATTCATCAGTGCCAGCGGACACGCTGCACCGCCACCTGAGACATTTGCTCAGTTCAGGACAGCGCTCTGGCCAGATGCGCGCGCGGCCGGCATCTCACGTCAGACATTTGACCGTGCGCTGCGCACCCTCAAGCCGGATCTCGCACTGCCTGACCTCGAGCGCCCTGCTCGTGCAGGCGACCAAGCGAAGAAAAAGCGCGGCCAGCCCGAGTTCATCAAACCACCGCGCGATTATCTCTCCCCGCGCATGCTTGCTAACCTCACCGCGCGCGGACGCATCAAAGAACGTGAATATGCCAAGCCGCTGGCTGAAATCCGCCGACGTTTCAATGTGGCACCGGAAGTCGTTCTCGCGATCTGGGGCCGCGAGACGGCATTCGGCGGCTATCGCCTGAAGCACGACGCCATCCGCGCCATCGCCACTCAAGCCTGGACCGGGCGGCGTCGCCAACAGTTTCGCGCCGAGCTCATCCTCGCCCTGAAAATCCTCGAAGAGAAACGCACCACACGCACGGCTATGCGTTCATCGTGGGCGGGCGCCATGGGCCCAACACAGTTGCTGCCATCGAATTACTATGATCACGCGGTCGATCTCGACGGAGATGGGGACAAGGACATCTGGTCCTCCGTTCCCGATGCACTCGGCGCTGCGGCCAAGTCCCTGATCGACAACGGTTGGCAGCCCGACCGCACATGGGGCTGGGAAATTCGCAAGCCTAAGACCTTCGACTGCGCGCAAGAAGGACCGGACAAGAAGCGACCGCTCTCCGCCTGGATTGCAGAGGGTTATACCCGCACATTCGACCGCCAGTGGCCGCAGGACGCTCTGGCCGAAGACGCCTACCTCCTGTTGCCGGAGGGCGCTCGCGGTCCGGCATTCCTGATGCACAACAACTTTCTCGTCTTGAAATCCTACAACTTCGCTGATCTCTATGCGCTGTTCGTCGGCAACCTGGCCGATCGTATCGCCGGCGGAGGAAAATTCGAAACGGCCTGGGCCACCACAAAGCGACATGACAAATCGCGGATTGCGGACATCCAGCGGTGGTTGAACGCGGCCAACTATCCCGCCGGACAGGTCGACGGGCGTGCTGGTACCATTACCCGCAGCGCCATTGGTGCGTACCAAAAGGCCGAGGGCCTAACGCTCGATTGCTACCCCTCCCGCGCCGTGTGGCAACACTTGCGACAGGCCCGGCAATGAGCATGTCGCGAGCGAAATGGCTGCAAAGACTGTGCGTGGCCGTGGTCGCATCGGTTAAACTTTCGGCAACGTCGGCATTGGGAGCGGAAACCAAGTCCCGAGACGAGATCCAAAAGTGGAAGCAGGAGTTTATTTCTCACGCATCAACACAGGGCATATCGCGACGCTTCCTCGTCAAAGAACTGGAGCGCTTCACCCCGGACCCGAAAATCATCGCTCTGAGCGAACGACAGCCTGAACTGCGGCAGTCCATCGGCGCTTACATCGCCGCGCGCGTGCCAAAGCGCATCGCTGAGGGGAGGGCATTGCTCACAAAACATCGAACAGTCCTGAACCGGATCACCGAGACCTACGGTGTACCCGGCGAAGTCCTCGTTGCGATCTGGGGACTTGAGACGACCTACGGTGCCAACCTCGGCAGACATGACGTGATTCGATCGCTCGCCACACTCGCGTCAGCCAACGGACGTCGGGCTGCATTCTGGCGTCGCCAACTCGTCTCCGCATGTCGCATTGCCGAAGCGCGACCGCGTACGGCGTCACGCCTCATCGGTTCATGGGCCGGTGCCATCGGGCACACGCAGTTCATCCCGACAACCTTTGAAGCGTTTGCCGTCGACTTTGACGGTGATCGCATTGCAGATCTCGCCGGCTCGTTGAGCGACGCCCTCGCCTCGGCCGCAAACTATCTGAAACTCTCGGGCTGGCCCCAGGGCGCACCAGACGAGCCTTCCCCGTCAGCGAACACGCCAACGATCATGATCGAGGTGCGTGCCGGCCCCTCCTTCGACTGGTCGGTGGCAGGCCGCAAACGCTTCGCCGAGGCGAAGATCTGGCGCACACGCGATGTGACACGCCAAGACGGCACTGCGCTGCCCACGGACGGACGCTTTGCTTTCATCGCCCCACAAGGCGAATCCGGACCTCAATTTTTGATCACACCCGCCTTCAATGCGCTGTTGCGCTACAACAACGCCATCTCCTACGTCTTCGCAGTGGCCGACCTTGCCCGCGCCATTGCAGGACGCTCCCGCATCAGCCATCCGTGGCGCAACGAACGGCCGCTGTCGCGTTTTCAACGTCGGATGGTTCAGGAACGCCTCGTCGCACGAGGATATGACACCGGCGGCATCGATGGTATTCTCGGCGATCGAAGTACAGCTGCGATCCGCGATGTGCAACGTCGGCACGGTCAAATACCTGACGGCCATGCGGGCGCCACGGTGTTGAAGCTCCTAGAGCACCGTGGCTTCCCACATCTAGGGGACGGGAAATGATCATGAGCACGACTGCCGTTCTCGCCGAGATTTGGCACGGCGTAACGCGCCGGTACGCCATCGCGTCGTCATACGCGGTGCTGATCGCCACAGCTGCAATGATGTTCACCACCTCCGCCAACGCCCAAACCACCTTCGTCACGCCATTCCCGAGCGACAACACCTACAAGGTGCATGTCTTTGGCGATGCGATTGGCCCGGGACTGTTTGAGGGGCTTAGGAAAGGCCTGCGGCTGGAACCTGACATCCGCGTCGAGAACCACAGCGTTGGCAATTCGCGTCTGGCACGCACACGGCCTATCGACTGGGTTGCCCGTATGAAGAAAAAGGTCAGCGATGCGCCTTTCGACATCGCGGTGCTCGCATTCGGAATTTCAGACCGCGTGACCATACGCGTTGAAGGGCGGCGCTACGGGGTCGGAACACTGCAATGGAACAGCGCTTATGGGGCACGCGTCGCGGCACTCATTCGCGCCGCAAAATCAAAAGGGGCTGCCGTCTACTGGCTCGGCCTTCCCGTCATGCGCCGTAACAATGCGCGCAGAAACGCTGAGACCGTCAATGCCATTGCCCGCGAACGCGTCTACCGCCTCGGAGGAAAATTTGTCGACACATGGGACGGTTTTACGGACGCGGAAGGAAATTATTCTCCGTATGGGCCCGACCTTACAGGCCGCGTCCGCCTCTTGCGGTCCAAGGACGGCGCATTTTTCACAACACGCGGCTATCGCAAACTCGGTCATTACGTCGAGCGCTTGATCCGTCGCGACGTAGCGCTCGCAAGGTCGGAGCGCGATGTCCCGCTGGCCGGTGATGACACCGAGCAAGCACAGGTCCGGCGTCTCGCGGGCACAGCGGCATCACGCGTCGGTCAGCGCGAGGCCCGTCGCAGCCACCAGAACCCAACGCGCAATAGCGCGCCAACCGCCCGCGCCATCGCCGCAGCTGGCGACCACAAGGCGCAACACGCCACGGTTCGTGTCCAGGTGCCCGCTGGTCGCGCGACAGGTTCCCGCAAAACGGTCCAACTCCGAATACTTCGCCCAGCACTCCCCGCCGTCGTCGTCGGACACATCCGCCGACGGAGTAAATCTGCTGCTGCCGGGCAACAGGGGCGCAGCCTGATCGGCTTTTCAAAGGACGGCGCGAGTTACATTAACTCGATCGCATCCGGACCGACTGCGACAGGAAACGCGCTTGATGCCCGCGCATCCGTCACCCAAAGCCCATACTACAAGGCGCTGATCAAGGGTGAAACGCTCGCGCCCAAAGCGGGCCGCGTTGACGACTTCGCGTGGCCGCCGCAGAAACGCGCGCCGCTCCCGATCCGGACCAACAACCGCGGCTCCTGATCATCGGGGCAGCGTTGTTGCACCCATCAAATGCTTATCGATCGCATGCGCCGCCTGACGCCCTTCACGGATCGCCCAGACCACGAGCGATTGCCCTCGTCGCATGTCGCCGGCCACGAAAACGTTCTCCACCGATGTGACATAGCTCCGATCGTCAGCCGCGACTTCACCCCGTGGTGTGAGCGCAAGATCGAGAGCCTCAACGAGACCTTCCTTGCGTGGATGGACGAAACCCATCGCCAGCAGCACGAGGTCCGCTTTGATCTCAAACTCAGAACCTTCGATCTTCTGAAACCGATCATCCACCCGGCAGCACTGGAGGGCTGACACCCGACCGCCTTCACCGACGAACTTCTCCGTCATGACAGAGAAATCACGCGCCGCGCCTTCGGCCTGAGACGACGAGGTTCGCATTTTCACCGGCCAATGCGGCCATGTCAGTAACTTGTCTTCTCGCGTTGGCGGCTCGGGCATGATTTCAAGCTGCGTGACGTTCGCTGCACCCTGCCGGAATGATGTGCCGATGCAGTCTGATCCGGTGTCGCCACCACCAATCACGACGACGTCACGTCCCTCAGCACTTTCAAGCGTGCCGCGATCAGCGCTCACCTCTTCACCCGCGACCCGCCGGTTCTGTTGAGGAAGAAAATCCATTGCGAAGTGGATGCCTGCAAGGTCACGCCCCTCGATCGGCAAATCGCGAGGCGTCTCGCTGCCACACGCAAGCAGCACTGCATCATGCGTCTGCGACAGCTCGTCAATGGACGTATCGACACCAACATGCGCGTTGCAGTGGAACTTCACGCCTTCCGCTTCAAGCTGTTCAATGCGCCGCGCCACCACGGTGTATTCCATCTTGAAGTCGGGAATTCCGTAAATCAGCAGGCCGCCCGGGCGCGCATTCTTCTCATAGACATGCACGGCATGCCCGGCCCGCGCGAGTTGTTGGGCGGCAGCGAGGCCCGCGGGGCCTGATCCGATCACCGCGACCGACTTTCCAGTTTGCGTTGCCACAGGTTCCGGCGTGATCCAGCCGTTCTCCCATCCCTTGTCGACGATCGCACACTCAATCGTTTTGATGGAGACCGGGTTGTCGTCGATGTTGAGCGTACACGCAGCTTCGCACGGCGCGGGACAGATCCGCCCGGTAAACTCCGGAAAATTATTCGTCGAATGCAGATTGCGCAGCGCCTCGCGCCAGTCGTCGCGGTAGACGAGGTCGTTCCAGTCCGGGATCTGGTTGTTCACCGGGCAGCCCGAGTGACAATACGGAATGCCGCAATCCATACAGCGCGCGGCCTGTAATTGTACTTTGTCATCGGGCAACGGCACGAGAAACTCACGGAAATCCCGAACACGCTTTTCGACAGGTTCGTAATCGCGCTCTTCGCGATCAATTTCGAGAAACCCTGTTACTTTTCCCATGAGATTTTCTCTCCTGTTCCTTCGCCCAGAGCCCGCATGCGTGCCCAATCGGGTTCAATTGTCATCGGGCGACCAGCCAGTACCGCGTCGTGTGTCATCAAGATCGACACAACATAGTCCGCAATGTCGTTCAGGGTTGGCTTGAACCAACTGACATGACCCAAAACGACACCATAACTTTCAACATGATCGCGAAACGATCGTGCAGCGAAATCCCGATCCTCACTCACCAGGATTCGTGCGTCGCGCCGCGCGGCTTCAGATAAATCGAGATGAGTATAGGTTGATAAATCTCCGCGGCAGAGACGGCATCGACCTTCACCCGCTCATCCTTCCTGTTCCAACGCCCTAGTTTTTCACAACCGCGGGCATACCGATCTCGAGTTCATCGAGGCCGGTCGTGTCATGCTTCATGGCCTCCGTCATTTCAGCGAGCGCCCGACGATATTCGACCGGCATCACCTTCACGAACTTCGGGAGCATCTCCGACCAATTGTCGAGAATATCTCGCCCGCGCGCCGAGTTGGTATAGCGCACGTGCCGCTCGATCAGGCTGTGCAGACGTTCGGCGTCAAACTGCGTCATGTCACTTGAGACATCGACCAGCCCGTGGCTCTCGAAATCTGCCCCCTGTGCAAGGCGTTCCATCACCTCGGCTTCCGCTGTCACGGGTTCCAGATCAACCATCGCCTGATTGCAGCGATCCTCAAAGTCTCCGGCCTGATCAAGCACATAAGCCACACCGCCCGACATTCCGGCGGCAAAGTTGCGCCCGGTCGGGCCAAGCACGACAACCACGCCCCCGGTCATGTACTCACAGCCGTGGTCACCCGTGCCTTCAACGACCGCCGTCGCACCAGAGTTGCGCACCGCAAATCGCTCGCCGCCCATGCCGCGGAAATAGCACTCACCGCTGATGGCACCGTAGAGCGCGGTGTTGCCAACGATAATGCTCTCCTCCGGCACGATGCCGGACTGAGGGGAAGGACGGACGATAATGCGCCCGCCGGAGAGCCCCTTGCCGACATAGTCGTTCGCCTCGCCTTCGAGATCGAGCGTAACGCCAGCCGCGGTCCAGGCGCCAAAGCTCTGTCCGGCGATGCCTTTCAGCGCGACGAAGATCGTGTCATCCGGCAGGCCCTTGTGCCCATACCGCGATGCAACTTCGCCGGACAGCATCGCGCCCGCCGTGCGGTCTGCGTTGGAGATCGGCGTTTCGATCCGCACTGACCGCCCCTGCACCAGTGCCGGCATCGCCTCGGAAATCAGCTTGCGATCGAGCACCTCTTCAAGGTGATGGTTCTGCTCATCAGAGTGATGAATGCTCTCGCCCTCGTCGGTCTCCGGCTTGAAAAACAGTCGTGCAAAGTCGAGGCCGGACGCCTTCCAGTGGTCAATGGCGCGCTCCTTGTCGAGCAGATCAGATTGCCCGATGATCTCGTTGAGCGAGCGCACACCCATTGCAGCAAGCAAACCGCGAACTTCTTCCGCGACGAAGAAGAAATAGTTCACCACATGCTCCGGCTTGCCGGTGAATTTCTTCCGCAGCTCCTCATTTTGCGTCGCGATGCCGACTGGACACGTGTTCAGATGACACTTGCGCATCATGATGCAGCCGGAGGCGATCAACGGTGCCGTCGCGAAGCCGAACTCATCTGCGCCAAGCAAAGCGCCAATGATCACATCGCGCCCGGTCCGCAAGCCGCCATCTACCTGCACGGCGATGCGGCTGCGCAGATCGTTCAGCACAAGCGTCTGGTGCGTCTCGGCAAGTCCGATCTCCCATGGGCTGCCGGCGTGCTTGATCGAGGTCAGCGGCGAAGCACCTGTCCCACCCTCATAACCTGAGATCGTCACATGATCGGCGCGTGCTTTCGAGACACCGGCCGCCACCGTCCCGACGCCGACCTCAGACACAAGTTTGACCGAAACATCCGCCTTCGGATTGACGTTCTTAAGATCGTAGATCAGCTGAGCCAGATCCTCGATCGAATAGATATCATGATGCGGTGGCGGAGAAATAAGACCAACGCCCGGCGTCGAGTGCCGCACTTTTGCAATGACCGCGTCGACCTTGTGACCAGGGAGCTGCCCGCCTTCGCCAGGCTTCGCACCCTGCGCCATCTTGATCTGGATCATATCAGCGTTGGAGAGATATTCGGTCGTCACGCCAAACCGACCCGACGCCACCTGCTTAATCGCAGAGCGCTCACTGTCACCGTTCGGCAGAGGTGTGTAACGATCCGATTGTTCTCCGCCTTCACCCGTATTCGATTTCGCGCCAATACGGTTCATCGCAACCGCGAGATTGGCGTGCGCTTCGCGAGAGATGGACCCAAGCGACATCGCGCCCGTTGCAAACCGCT
>JBCBXF010000088.1:0-11860 GCA_039816705.1 Pseudomonadota bacterium
AAACGCCACTCTATACATATCTCCGTACTGGACGAGGCCCCGCCGCCCTTGCCGCCCTTATCAAATCAACCCACTGTCGACCGCATGACCACTGAACCCGAACGCCTTACCATCACGCCGGAGTTTGAGCGTGCCCTCGACGCCATAAAGCGCGAGCGCACGCATCTCTTCGTCACCGGCAAGGCCGGGACAGGCAAGTCGACACTGCTCAAGATCCTCCGCGACACCGTCTCATCCCGTATGGCCGTCGTCGCCCCAACGGGCCTCGCGGCAGTCAACGTTGGCGGGCAGACCATCCACTCGCTCTTCACGCTCCCACCGAAACTGATCACGCCAGATCTCATCCGCTCGTCCCGCAACGCACGCCTGATCCGCAAGCTCGAGCTGCTTGTGATCGACGAGATTTCCATGGTCCGTGCCGATCTGATGGACGCGATCGACAAATCTCTCCGCAAGACGCGCAACGCTCCGGAGATCCCATTCGGCGGTGTCCAGCTGATCATGTTTGGCGACCTCCATCAGCTGCCGCCCGTTGTCCAGCGCGGTGAGATCCAGCACTACTTTGAAGAGACCTACGGCGGACCGTACTTTTTCAACGCGCCCGTGTTCAGCGAGATCGAAGTGCCGCGCATCGAGCTCTCCGAGGTATTCCGCCAGAGCGATGAACGCTTCGTCGATGTGCTGAATGCCGTTCGCGACGGTGCGCCGGATGAATATGCCGTTGATGAATTGAACGGTCGGGTCTGTGACTTCCAGCAGCTCTCTCAACCGAGCAAAACCGTCGTCCTGACCACGACAAACCAAGCGGCGATGCAGATCAACCAGAGCTTTCTCTCCCGCCTCCCCGGTGAGACCGTTCAGGTCGAGGCCATCGTCTCCGGAGAGTTTTCTCAAGGTGCATTCCCGACCGAACAGGCACTTCACCTGAAAGAAGGCGCGCGCGTTATCATGCTGCGCAACGACAGCAAGGGCCGTTGGGTGAATGGCACGCTCGGCACCGTCAGCCAGATTGACGAAGACACGGTGTACGTCGAGATCAATGGCGAAGAATATGAGATCGAGGCCGAAACTTGGGAGAACGTGAATTATGCGTGGGACCAGAAGGCCGAAAAGATTGTCGAGAGCGTCGCCGGAAAATTTGTCCAGCTACCGCTGCGTCTCGCCTGGGCGCTCACGATCCACAAAGCGCAAGGCATGACGCTTGATCGCGTCCACATCGATTTTGGCCGCGGAACCTTCTCGCATGGCCAGGCGTACGTCGCGCTCTCACGCTGTCGCTCACTCTCAGGCCTGACGCTCGCCCGCCCGCTACGACGGAGTGACGTCATTTTCGATCCGGCGATCACAGAGTATCGCCGGACCTTCGAAGAACTTGCCAACGCGGCCTGAGCCCACCGGATGGGCAATGCCTTTGACAGCGCCCATCAGCAAACGCGTTCGTCTCTTACTCTACTGAAGAGATGACGAAATCATCCGCGAAAATAATCGTGGTTTCGTTGCCACCCCAGGATCCAGCATTGAAAGCCGGTTGCCCGGGCGCACGCAGCACGACAATCTCATCTGTCGTGACAGAGGTTGGTGACTTCGCATTCGGCGTCCACCCGTTCCAGTCGATCCGAGCTGAGAACTTACGACCACGACGCTGAAGCGTCAGGCGACCACCTTTCGTCTCGACATTTTTCAGCACCTTCACCATGTCGAAACTGCGTGGACAACAGGACCCGGTGGCAACCCGCACGCGCTGGTCGGCTTTCTTGCCTTTGATGATTTTGCGCACCCGCAGGATGAGCTCGTTGTTCGAGTTTCCCGACCGATAGACTTCCGCCGTCACCAAATTCTTCGGATCGGCATAGAGCCCAACCGTCAGATGCGCCTTCCTCGATTGCATCTCCCCGGTGAAGTTGACCGAGATATCAAAATCGCCGCGCGGTGCATCCTGCTTCAGGCGGAAGATATTGTTCGGCTTTCCATAGCCCGGCATTCCGGCCGCACCCGTCGACGCCAACAGTTTGCCATCCTCGACGATATAGACCTCCGCGTCCTCGTTCAGCACCTCCCAGTTTTGGGAAAGTGTGCTGCCGGAGAAATCATCCTCGAAGATCGCCGTAGCCTGCGGTTCGGGTTCTGGTTCGGGCTCCGGTTGCGAGACGACTTGGCGAAGCGCATCCGTCAGGCTGTCCGCATCGTTGGAAGCGATGTAAACGCCACCGGTGTTCTCTGCGAGGCAGGAAACCGCGGCACCTTGCGCTTTGCTGAGACCAAACCCCACAACATGCGCCGTAAACCCGGTGTTGGTCGACTCAAGAGCGCGCGCCAACTGACACGGATCACCACCGCACGACTCGATCCCATCCGTGACAACCACCACCGTCGCGTCTCGGGAGCGATACTGCAGCGCGTCCGCCGCACGTTGCACGGTCGCAGCAAGCGGCGTTTTTCCCCGCGGCTGTAAACGGCGCACGGCATCCACAACAGCCCCGGCCGCACCAAGCTCGGGCGCAACCAATTGCTCGACATCGCTGCAATCACCCGTGCGTCGATGCCCATAGACCATCAGCCCGATTGCGCGCTCCGGCCCGATCTTCCCGAGCACGTCGGCAACGCGTGCCTTCGCAATCGACATCTTTGTCTGGCCATTGATCTGTCCGCGCATCGAGCCGGACGCATCAATCACAAGCATGATTGCCTTGTCATCCTGAGCAACCGCTTTCGATGTGAACATGGGCAGCGTGGCACAACAAAGCGCCACAGTGGCCATGCGCAGTGGCGCCGAGACGGGTGACCAAAGTCGTTCAGGAAATGAACGTGGGGAAACTTCCATGGTGATCCTCTTCAAAACTGACCAAGAGCGTTGGGGTCGTAGTTGCATCAAATGAACCAATTGGAACTGACAGACGCGATGCGCAGCGTAACGGATCGGTCAAAAAAGAAACCCGCGCACAATGTCCGGCTTGCGTGCGCTGCCACCGCAAGATGTATACGCTGGTGGTACGCGTCCTGCGGGAGCTGGTCATGAAACGCGCACTGCCGACACACCTCCACGTCCGCCCCGGCAAGCCGAACGATGCCGGGGCGCTCGCCACGGTTTTTGCGCAAACCTGGAGCGCCACATACCAGGGTATTCTGAACGATGTCGGCATTCGACGCCTGCTGGTGACGCGCCGCGCCACATATTGGCATCGCTTCCTGAGCCATAGCGATGGTCTGCTTGTCGCCCTCAACGGTGATGAAATCGTTGGCTACGTCACATTCGGCCCTGCTCGCACACAGCCCGACGGGTGGGACCCAGGACCCGCTGGCGAGATTTACGAACTCTACGTCGCACCCCTTCATCAGGGCAGCGGCCACGGGGGGCGACTGTTTGCTGCGGCGCGGGCAGAACTTGCGAAAGACGGTCGACACCGCCTCCTCGTCTGGGCTCTCTCGGAAAACACGATCGCCGAAGACTTCTACCTCGGACGCGGCGGCAACATCGTCGCCACGGGCAAGCAGCGTTCCGGCAATCGTATGTGCCCGACAACAGCGTTCATCTTCACCTGATCGCACCTCAACATCAGGTCGCAACGCCGCGCGTTTTGCGCTAACCCACGCCCGCAACGCGCAACCGCGAGCGAGCATCAAAACCACCATGTCTGACATGAAAATCGCAATCATGGGCGCCGCCGGGAGGATGGGGCGAACCCTCGTGCAAGCCGTCAATGCATCAGACGGATGCGTCGTTGCGGGAGCGACCGAACCGGAAGGTTCACCCCACATCGGCTCTGATGTCGGTGAACTGGCAGACCTCGGTCCATTGGGGATCGAGATCGTTGCTGACCCACTTGAGCTCTTCACGCAGGTCGACGGCGTGATCGATTTCACAACGCCTGGTGCAACATGCGATTTCGCGGCACTCGCAGCACAAGCGCGGATCGTTCACGTGATCGGCACGACCGGCTGCGACGCCGCACATGACGCAAAACTCCAAGCCGCCGCCCGCCATGCCACTATCGTCAAAGCCGGAAACATGAGCCTTGGCGTCAATCTGCTCACCGCGATCACACGCAAGGTGGCCACCGCGCTGGGCAGCGACTTCGACATCGAAGTTCTGGAAATGCATCACCGCCACAAAGTTGATGCACCATCGGGAACGGCCCTCATGCTTGGTGAAGCTGCCGCAGCAGGCCGAAACATCAACCTCGACACCGATGCGATCCGCACCCGCGACGGGCAGACCGGTGCACGACCTGAAAATGCCATTGGCTTCGCCACATTGCGCGGCGGCAGCGTCATCGGGGAGCATTCCGTGATTTTCGCCGGCCCTGATGAGCGCATCGAGCTCACACACAAGGCCGAAAACCGCCAGATCTTTGCCAATGGCGCCGTGAAGGCGGCACTGTGGGCGCGTGGCCGCAAGCCAGGATTTTATTCCATGCTGGACGTCCTTGGCCTCGGTGACGAGTTCGACACAAAATGAACCGCTCTGAAAAGGGGCCTGTTGTCCTGTGCATCCTTGATGGATGGGGCAAACGCGCCGAGACCGATGCCAACGCGATCGCGCAGGCCCAGACCCCAACCTGGGACCGGATGTGCGCAACCTATCCAACCGGCGAAATGGTCTGCCACGGCGAGGACGTCGGTCTCCCCGAAGATCAGATGGGGAACTCCGAGGTCGGGCACCTCAATCTGGGTGCCGGTCGTATCGTCTGGCAGGATTTACCGCGCATCAACACGGCCATTGCCGATGGCAGCCTCGCACAGAATACCAACCTGCGCACCTTCATCGAAAAACTCCGAACATCAGGCGGTGCCTGTCATCTCGTCGGTCTCATGTCACCGGGCGGCGTCCATGCCCATCAGGCGCATGCGTTTGCTCTCGCGAAGATCGTTTCGCGTGCAGGGGTGCCCGTGCGTATCCATGCCTTCACTGATGGACGCGATACGGCCCCGGCGAGCGCCGCCGATGACATGACGCGGCTTGATGCCAACATCGCCGACCTACCGGACACACGGATCGCATCCGTCTGCGGGCGCTACTTCGCCATGGACCGGGACAATCGCTGGGACCGCGTCATCAAGGCCTACGATTTGATCTGCGACGCAATCGGTGTGGAGGCGGTTGACGCCCGGGATGCCGTCGAAGCGAGCTACGCCGCCGGTATCACCGATGAGTTCATCGAACCGGTCGTGATCACGCCAAAGGCACCAATAGAGGATCGCGACGGTCTTCTCTTCATCAATTTTCGTGCAGACCGCGCCCGTCAACTGTTGGATGCGTTCCTGAGACCCGACTTCGAGGGGTTTCCACGACGCCGAAGAGTGAAGCTGACCGCCGCGCTTGGCATGGTATCGTATTCAACGACCCTCGACGCGCAACTTCCGGCGATTTTCCCCCCTGACCACCTTTCCGCAACTCTCGGCGAAACAATTTCTGCAGCCGGCAGGAGCCAGCTTCGTCTCGCCGAGACCGAAAAATATCCGCACGTCACATTTTTCTTCAACGGTGGGCGCGAAACGCCATTCCCGCAGGAGGATCGCATCTTGGCACCCTCGCCGCAGGTCGCAACCTATGACCTAGCGCCGGAAATGTCGGCGAAGGATATCACCCGCCACCTCGTTGAAAGCCTCCGCCTGCGCCGTCACGACGCGATCATCGTCAACTTTGCAAACGGAGACATGGTCGGCCACACCGGCAAGCTCGACGCCGCGATCACCGCCTGCGCGACGGTCGATCAGTGCCTGACGGAAATCGAGCACGCAGTTCTGGAGGCGAATGGCGCCATGCTGGTCACCGCCGACCACGGAAACTGCGAAATGATGATCGACCCGAAAACCGGCGAACCGCACACCGCCCATACGTTGAATCCGGTGTCGACGGTGCTCGTGTCCACCAATACGCCTGGTGTTTCCCTCCGCAATGGCCGCCTCGCAGACGTTGCCCCGACTATTCTCGACCTTCTCGGCATTCCACAGCCGCCGGAGATGACAGGGGAAACGCTGTGCGTGCGGCGGCAAGCCTCCCTCGCCTGAAGGCGATCTACGACGGCGCACGATCGACCATCCGGCCCCGCTCCCAACCAATGATCGCCTGTTTGCGCGTAATTCCCCAGTGATAGCCACCGAGACTGCCATCCTTCCGCATCGCCCGATGACATGGCACGACGAAGGAGATGGGGTTGCGCCCCACAGCACTGCCAACGGCCCGCGACGCACCGTGCCGCCCCACGTGATCGGCAATGTCCGAGTAGCTGACGGCACGACCCGCCGGAATTTTAAGCAGCGCCCGCCAGACGTCGATTTCGAAGTCTGAACCAATCAGAACCAGTTTGATCGGACGCGCTGTGTCCCATTTCTCAACATCAAAAATCTGCCGCACAACCACCTCGGTAGCGGCGCCGTCCGCCACATAATCCGCGGCCGGCCAGCGCTGCGTCATATCGGCGAGTGCAGTCTCTTCGTTGTCCTCCGCATCACAGAACGCCAGCCCGCAAAGCCCGCGCTCGGTCATCATGGCAAGCACACGACCAAATGGGCATACGTGAAATCCATAGCGGATGGTGAGTCCATCGCCGCGCCGCTTGTAATCTCCGGGCGTCATCGCTTCATGATCGACGAACAGATCATGCAGTCGCCCGGCACCCGAGAGCCCGACCTCGTGGGCTGTCTCGAGCAGACTGGCCGAGCTGCGAAGCATATCGCGCGCATGGTCGATCGTGATGACCTGCACGAACTCCTTTGGGCTCAACCCGGCCCAGCGCTTGAACAGCTTCTGGCAATGACCGGCACTCAGCCCCATCACCTGCGCCAGTGCATCAAGATCAGGGTGGTCGCGCCAGTTCTCATGGAGAAAAGACACCCCTCTGCGAACGCGGTCGTAATCTCCGACCGATTTCTCATCCGCAGCTGTCGCGGCATACGCGATATCGATCTGTTCTAGCGCTGCCATGATCCCGATACCTCCTGTTCCCCGTCGAGACAGAAGATTACGCCACGACCGACCCGCCCGGCGACCCGAAACCTGTTGCCAGAGCCAACGATGCAGGGGTGATCAAACGGGGGCCGGACGGCTGTTACGAAACGCGGCAAGCGCATGGGACAAGGCCTCGGCGAACGATCGCTTCTCATCATCTGTTAGATGACGCCCAAGCGGATACTCGTTCCCATAAATCCGCAGCACGAGCCGAGCACGTTCCTGGCTCAACTCCTCAAGCCCGACACGCACCCAATAAGCCGGAAGCCGCGCCGTACGGACACGCCCACTTGCCAGCATTTCGCTCACAACGAGCTCCGTCCCCATCAGCGTCACGCGCTCATGTTGACGCGCCGCACGATAATTGAGCTTGAACGCGCCATAGATAAGAAGGGCGTCGAGGCCGAAGAACCCGAAGACCGGCCAAGCTCCAAGCGCCGTGAAATAAAGCCCCGCCGCGAACGACACAACGCTGATGATCGCCATCAGAATGAGGAACCCGCGTGGACCCAGCGACCGGTTCGCCGTCAGCACGGCGTCGAATTCAGGTCGATGCTCCGCCGTTTGCGGCGTATGAGGTGCAGTCTCGGACATTCCGGCAACTTACTGTCCCCCCGTCGAAACCGCGAGGAACCGATGGTCGCAACATCCCGCAAAACATCTGGCAAGGCCACACCACGGCGCAAGACGAAACGGCACGCCGCCACCAAACTCAAACCGGATGGCATTGTGGCCATGTTCGAAGTGCTCGAGGCGGCCTCACCGGAGCCCCGGACCGAACTCGAGTTCTCCAATCCCTACACATTGCTTGTCGCCGTCGCACTCTCCGCTCAGGCCACTGACGTCAGCGTGAACAAGGCGACCCGCACGCTTTTTGCCAAAGCCGACACACCTCAATCGATGGTGGCCCTCGGAGAAGAGGCTGTCCGCGAGCACATCAAGACGATCGGGCTGTTCCGCAATAAGGCGAGAAACGTGATTGCCCTGTCCCGCAAGCTGATTGACGACCACGCAGGGGACGTACCCCGAGACCGTGACGCGCTGGAGCAACTGCCGGGCGTAGGTCGCAAGACGGCGAATGTCGTGATGAACGTCGCCTTCGGAGAACCATACATTGCCGTCGACACACATATCTTCCGTGTTGCAAATCGCACAGGGCTTGCACCGGGCAAAGATCCACTGGCCGTCGAACTCAATCTTGAGCGACTGGTCCCGGATCGCTTCAAGGTGAACTGCCACCACTGGCTAATCCTCCATGGCCGCTATATATGCCTCGCGCGCAAGCCGCGATGTCCAGAGTGCACGATCGCGGCGTGGTGCCGTTTCAAGGACAAGTCGCCGCCGGCAGCGTGACGGCCAGCGCCGACCGCCCAAACCGCGCAACCCACCCGAGACCTCATACGAAACCGACCCAACAATGACCAAAAACTCCCTCGACGTCCTCGCCATTGGCAATGCGATCGTCGATGTCCTTGCACACGCCGACGATGAAGCACTGAACCGCCTCGGACTGCCCAAGGGCGGAATGCAACTCATCGAGCAAGCTGACATTGCACCGATCTACGAAGCCATGGGCCCGGCACAACAGCGCTCAGGTGGGTCCGCCGCCAACACCGTAGCCGGGATCGCCAGCCTAGGGGGTAAAGCGGGCTTTATCGGACGCGTGGCAGACGACGACTTCGGAAAGATTTTCGCCCACGATATCCAGGCCGTCGGCGTTGAATTCAATTCCGCGCCTGTCACTCACGCCGAGCCAACCGCGCGCTGCCTTATCTTCGTCACCCCCGACGGCCAGCGCACGATGAACACGTACCTCGGCTGTTCTCCATCTCTAGATCGGAGCGAAATAACCCAATCCCAGATCGCCCGCGCCGACATCCTGTACCTTGAAGGCTATCTTTATGATCGGCCCGAGGCACAGGCCGCTTTCGACAACGCCTGCGCCATCGCCGCAACAACGAACACACGCATCGCTCTCAGCCTGTCCGACACGTTTTGTGTTGAACGCCACAGGCAGGCATTCACCGCCCTGATTGAGACTCATGTCGACATCCTCTTCGCGAACGAACACGAAATTGCCGCCCTCACGTCCTCGAACAACGTACGTCACGCCGCCGAACAGCTCGCAGGAGAGAAACGCCTTGTTGCCATGACATGCGGGGCACAAGGTTCGTACGTCTTCGCCGGGGGCTCAGAAAACGCCGGGAGTGAAAGTCATCACATTTTATCCCATCCGGTCGAAGAAGTTGTCGACACAACAGGCGCAGGTGATCTATACGCAGCGGGGTTCCTGTACGGTCTCGCGCAGGGACACAAAATCGAAACGTGTGGAAGGCTTGGAAGCATTGCAGCCGCGGAAGTGATCGGACACATGGGCGCCCGTCCGAAAATTTCACTCCGCAAGTTGGTCGAGTCTCAAAAGCTCTGACGAACAGACATCCGGCTAACGCGTTTGCCGATGCACGACTGGCGCAAATCACCCCGACGCAATCAACAATCGCGGAAGGATTTTGCGCAGCCCGGCGTGAGACATTCACGCAACAGAAGCGGTGGAAAATCGCGTTTATCTCCCAAAACGGATCAAAAGTACCCGTTCTGGTGACTCTCAAAGGGATTTTAATCCCTTTTTTGGTGGAACAATCGGTCAAGACTCGCATATAGAAACGTGTGTCGAGCAAGTACCCCAGGAGGTCGTAATGAATGTTAAACCGCGTCGAGGTCGACCCAAAGGATCCGGCATCGACGACAGTAAAATACTGGCGAGAATCGCGAAACTGATCGCGAAGGACCCGGAGATGAAGCGTACAACCGCGATCAAGAAGGTTGGGATTACCAATGCTTCGATCATTCGTCGGTTGCGTGACAAGTTCAATGAGAATGCCAACGCACTGATCAAAGAAGCAGGTGGAAAACCGATGGCTAGAAAAATGAACGGTGTCGCGAGCTCTGCAAAGACCGCGACCAAACGCACAACGGCTGCAAAGTCGACTGCGCGCAAGTCGACCGCCAAGAAGGCGGCTCCGGCAAAGAAGACGACGGCGGCCAAAAAGGCTCCGGCAAAGGCAACCGCAGCCAAGAAGACAGCTGCGACGAAGGCGCCCGCTAAGAAAGCAACGGCGGCTAAGAAGCCTGCTGCCAAGAAGGCCCCAGCAAAGAAAGCAGCTGCAAAGCCCGCAGCCGCCAAGAAGGCTCCGGCAAAGAAGGCAACAGCGGCTAAGAAGCCTGCTGCCAAGAAGGCCCCAGCAAAGAAAGCCGCTGCAAAGCCTGCAGCCGCGAAGAAGGCACCGGCGAAAAAAGCTCCGGCGGCTAAGAAGCCCGCTGCCAAAACGGCTGCCAAGAAGGCGCCCGCTAAGAAAGCTCCCGTCAAGAAGGCTGTCGCCAAGAAAGCGCCTGCCAAAAGAACCACGGCCAAGCGCACAACGACCGCTGCCAAAAAGGCATCGGCCAAATCGAAGGGCAAGCGCTAGTCTGAAGGGTCAACTTCGCACTTCGGACACAGCGACAACACAACCGACAGGCGGAGCGCACGCCGCGGAAATCTCACGACAGCTGTCTGAGGCCGCAAATGTGCTCCGTACCATGGGACTGACGGGCGCCGCCTACGAGGGCATGTCTCCCGCACGCATGATAATCAACGCAACCCGCGAGATGGTGGAACATCAGATCGCGTTCTACGAGCTCATGATGAAGCAGGCGCCTATAGCCGCACTGTTACGGCAACAGGCGATGATGATCGACATGGCTTTGTCTGCGTTCCGCGAACAGCGCCGCCTTCGGCGCAAACGTTGAAGGTGACACACTCCCTCAGCCAAAGCGCCAGAGGGCAGGCGGAGAGAAACGGATCACGCGAGAACGGCTGTCCGATATCATCGGGCGGCCTTCTTCGTTTCGGGCGACAACTTGCCAATCAGAGCTTGCGCAGCGCGACCGCCTCAACGCTGTGATCCCGGGCCTTGCGCACGATCAGGTCCGCGCGTTGGCGCGTTGGGAGAATATTCTCTCTCAGATTGACCAGGTTAATCGTATCCCAGATGTCTTCCGCCGTGGCCCGCGCTTCTTCCGGCGCCAGATGCGCATACCGGTGAAAATACGCCGCCGGATCGCGGAACGCTGTCGAGCGCAGCTTCATGAACCGCTCGACATACCATCGCCCGGCCATCGCCGATGACGCATCAAGATAGATCGAGAAATCAAAAAAGTCGGAGACAAACGGGATCGCCTCCCCATCCTGTGGCAGACGCGCGGGCTGGAGTACGTTCAGCCCTTCGACGATCAGGATATCCGGCCGGTCGACCGTGATATGCGTGTCGTGCTGCACATCATAGTGAAAGTGGGAATACACCGGCGCTTGCACGTTTGGCCGACCGGCTTTCACCTCCGCCAGAAAACTACGAAGCCGCCGGCTGTCATAGCTTTCCGGAAATCCTTTCCGGTTCATCAGGCCGCGCTCTTCCAGCGTTGCGTTATCGAGCAAAAACCCGTCTGTCGTCACAAGTTCAACGCGCGGATGATCCGGCCAGGCCCGAAGCAGAGACTGCAGAACCCGCGCCATCGTGCTTTTGCCAACGGCGACACTCCCGGCAACACCAAGGATAAACGGCACGCGCGCGGTCCGCGTCCCGAGAAACTTCGATGTCACATCGTAAAGGTTCTGCGTCCCCGTGACATACAGGTTCACAAGGCGAGACATCGGGAGGTAGATCGCCTCGACCTCGGGGATGGAAAGTTCCTCGAGGATACCCGACAAGTCAGACAGATCGTGCTCCGACAGCACCATCGGGGTATCGGCACGCAGCGCCGCCCATTCCTCCCGCGAGAACACGCGATACGGCGATGTGCCGGGCTCATCCGGCCGAGACGGCAACGACCACAGTGGGCTCACGACGTGCCATCCGTCACGGACATCCCCCG
>JBCBXF010000089.1:0-11305 GCA_039816705.1 Pseudomonadota bacterium
CGTGGAGCCGACCGACCTTGTGATCGAACCGGGACTCACGGGAGTCGTCGGACCCAACGGCTGTGGCAAATCCATCGAGGAGGCGCGCATGCTTTTGTAGGAGGTCTCGCCCATGACCCAGCGCAGCGCTTCGAGCAGGTTGGATTTGCCACAGCCGTTGGGTCCGACGACTCCCGTGAGTCCCGGTTCGATCACAAGGTCGGTCGGCTCCACGAAAGACTTGAAGCCGATCAGTCTGAGGCCCTTGATCTGCAAGGTCGGGCGTCTCCATCACATGACGCCGTGCGGAAGCAATTTCCGCGGCACCGCTCTGTCTTGTCTCAGGTCTCGCAGGGCGGATCAACGCAAAGGGACTGAAATCCTCAAGTTGGGATGAACCGGCCGCTGGCGTTGCAATTGCAGCGTGTGGCCTATTGGGTGGCGACGGTCTGACCGACGAGCTGGGGATCGATCAGGCGACGCATATCTTCGATGGTCTGGAAAGAACGGACATGCGTTGTGTTGATGAAGAATGTCGGTGTTCCGATTACGCCGAGTTCGCGGCCGCGGTTCTTCTGCCAGGTGAGGCCGGCAATGAGTTTTTCATCCTTCAGACAGTCATCGAACGCAGCGCGTGACATGCCCGCCTTTGCCGCAACCGCGAAGATTTTGTCCGTGCGCACATCCTGCGAGACCCATGACGCCTGGTTCTTCAAGTAAAGATCATAGAACCTGAAGTAGTCGCGCTCTGGCGCGCAACGCGTGATCAGCGCGGCGTTGCCGGAAGAGCGGCCAATCGGAAACTCCCGAAGGATGTAGTGGACTTTGCCGCTGTCGATGTATTCCCGCTTGAAGGCGGGCCATGTCCGTTCGCGAAATGCCCGGCAATGCGGGCACGTCCAGGATCCATACTCGATGACGGTGACACGGGCATCCGGGTTGCCCATCGTGCGATCTTCGAGCGGGCCGGTTTGCCTGAGCTGAGCAAGGGTCGGATTCTTGATCACGACGCGCGTTGGGCCAGCAGATGCAGGCTCGGCATCACGCGAGAACACCGATGACGTAGAGCCGGTGTTGGCCCCGCCCGACTGTAGGTTGGACGAAAGTGGATCGGCACCAGGCGTGCAGGCGGTCAATCCAAAAGCTACCGCTGCCGCGATAGCCACCGAACGGGCACCGGATGCAAACTCGCGCGATTGCGACATTCCATGCTCCGAACTCTGACCCGACGGTCTTTGCGTCTGGATCAACCGGCCTTCAAGAGCGAGTCGATCGCTGCAGAGACACCGCTGACGCTGAGATTGCCGTTGTATTTGCGTCCATTGATAAACAGGGTCGGCGTCGCACGAACGCCGAAATCCTGCCCCCGTTTGCGAACGTCGAGAATGCCCTCGACCATTTTCTGATCCTTCAGGCAGGTATCGAATTGCTCGCGGGTGATCCCGGCCTGCTTAGCGAGTTCCCGCAGCGGAGGAACGGGATTGCCCCCACTGAATGCCCACTTTTCCTGCTGTTTATAGAGCACGTTGGAAAAGGCGTAGTGCTTTTCGGACCCGGCACAGCGGGCGAGCATGAAGGCTGCCGTCGCCAGTTGATCCAGAGGGAACTCCCGCATGATAAACCGCACCTTGCCGGTGTCGATGTATTTTTCCTTGATCGGGCCGAGCACGTTGTTGTGGAAGCGTGCGCAGTGCGGGCAGGTCATCGACGCGTACTCGACGATGGTGACCGGCGCGTCGTCCTTGCCGACGCTGTTTTCCGGTAGGTCACCTGTTTTCATGAAGTCGTCGAGATCGACCTGAGACCCGAGGTTCACCTCCTGTGCGGCCGCTGGTGACGGCATCGTCAGCGTCGCAACGCCCGCAGCACCAATACTGCCGATGAGACCTGCCAGAACGCGGCGGCGGTCCGGAGATGCCATCCACACGCCGAACGTGTCCGTTTTGCTCACATTGGTCATCGACGATCTCCAGTCCTGTGGTTTTGCGGTCGCGCACGCAACGCTCTAGCAGCTCAATCGCTCGATGGAAGCACTAGCACCTCGCTTGCCCCTCAATATGGCGTGCGATTTGAAAATCACACTGTTTGCGGGCCAGTTCGTTCAAAAATTCGTGTCGGCCGGGCTTGGTTGGAAGGCTGTCGAAGCGTGCCTTGAAGAGGTTACGAGCCGTCAATCCTGCGGGCGAGGCTCGCCAGTGCCGTCCGCAGGCGATCATCTGACACGTGAGCCAGGTCGCGTTGCGCGATCCCTGATGCGCGGCCTGGTGCGGGTGGGCGCACGCTTCGGGAAGGGTTCGCCTTGAACGCGTGTGCAGCTGAGAGCGGCGCCTGAAGGACCCGAAGATCGCCAATCGCGCGGTATCCGAAATACTGATTGATGCGGCCAAGAATCTGATCCGAGCGGTGCTGAAGCTCGAGCGCGAGCGGACCATCGACCCGCAACACCAGCGTACCGGAACGATGGTTTTGACGGCCAGCGTACCCACGCCTTCTGCCGTATGCCCCTTCCTCTTCAAGGAGATCGTCTTCATTCAGTTTCGGCCATTTGACACGCTCTGGCGACGTGAACCGCGCCAGTTCCACACCGACGATGGCTTCCCATTCGGTTAGCAGTGCTGCAGCAGGGAATCCGAATTTCTGAAATGCACTTCGCGTGACATCGGGCAGGAGTGCTGCGAGTGGTCTGGCTCGGGCCGCGCGGCGCTTGAGTGTCGCTTGGGTCATGGCGGCTTTCAGCCTTCGTTGAAAGTGGGAGCGAGTTGTTGCGGCAATGCGACGGTGTGCGGGGCGCAACTGCGGTTCCAACACATGGCCTCGCAGACTAGCATGGGGCGTCTGATTCGCGGGGACAGCCGGAGCGTTGTTGATGAGTTTGCCGACGGATGCGCGCACACGCGGGCGGCCAGAGGTCGATGAAAAGCGACTGGAGCCGTCCACCAATCCAACCCGACGCCGGGGCGCAGCAAAGGCCACGCGCCGAGGCAACGCGGGTCGCCTACCGCCAATCGCCGAACTTCTCCTCAGCTGGTATGCCGGCGAGCGACGGGATTTGCCATGGCGCGCCGCGCCAGGCGAACTAGCCGACCCATATCGCGTCTGGCTCTCGGAGATCATGCTCCAGCAAACCACCGTGAAGGCTGTCGTTCCCTATTTCGAAAAGTTTTGCAGGCTGTGGCCAACCGTCGAAGCACTTGCAGCAGCGGATCGGGAAGACGTGCTGACCGCATGGGCGGGACTCGGCTATTATTCGCGGGCGAATAACTTGCACGCGTGTGCCCAGATCGTCGCCGCGGAACATGGCGGTCAGTTCCCGCCGGACGAGCTTGATCTGCGCAAGCTGCCAGGGGTCGGACCCTACACAGCGGCTGCGATTTCGGCGATCGCGTTTGCACGCAAGGCCACGCCGGTTGACGGCAATATCGAGCGGGTCATGGCCCGCGTATTCGCATGCGAGGAACCACTGCCGAAGGCGAAACCACTCCTCAAGGCGCACGCTGAGAGCGTCACGCCTGCCATGTTTGCGGGCGACTTTGCACAAGCCCAGATGGATCTTGGCGCGACGATCTGCACGCCGCGCAAACCGTCCTGCATGATGTGCCCACTCAAGGACCACTGCCGCGCCCGCGCGCTCGGTATCGAGGCGCAGCTCCCGCGTAAGCTGGCAAAGGCGGCTAAGCCAGAGCGGTCGACCCTGGCGTTTGTTGCGGTTCGCGAAGACGGCTACGTCCTTCTGCGAAAGCGCGAGGCGACAGGTCTGCTGGCCAACATGATCGAGGTCCCATCGACACCATGGGATGAGACACCGGTCTCACGCAAAGCGGCGCTCAAATCTGCGCCGGTGAAGGCCGCATGGTGGGACGTGCCGGGCAGCGTCACGCATACGTTCACGCACTTTCGACTGACGGTCGAGGTGGTGCGGGCCGTGGTGCCGACATCGGCTTCACTCACTCTCTGGGCCGAGCAGGATCGCTGCCGCTGGGTGCATCGCGATGCACTTGACGCGCAGGCTCTGCCAAGCGTCATGAAGAAAATTCTCGCACGCGGGCTCGATGGTCTCACCTAGCGATGCGAAACCGTGTCGGCTTGCGGAAGCTCAACACAATGGGGACGGATATGACGGTTGAGCTACGAGACCTCATGCAGCGTGCGGGCGCAACCGACATTACGATCACTGGAAATCAGGACGCTTCGATTGGAGGCCTGACAGCCGATAGCCGGGCCGTCGAGGCCGGATTTCTTTTTGCGGCGCTGCCGGGCACGAACGTCGATGGTGCCCGATTTGTTCCCATGGCCTGCGACCGGGGCGCGGCAGCGGTTTTGTTACCACACGACGTATCGGACAACGTCATCGGTGCAATCCCCGATGATATGGCGGTTTTGCAGGCGGGCAATGTGCGGCGCGCACTGGCAAAACTCTCGGCTGGATTTTACGCCGCGCAACCAGAACGCGTCGTCGCGGTGACCGGCACCAACGGAAAGACCTCCGTTGCCGCATTTGTCCGCCAGCTTTGGGCGTTTGCTGGCAAGCGCGCAGCGAGCCTCGGTACCGTCGGTCTCGTGATGCCAGATCGTGTCGATGTATCTGCGCATACGACGCCGGAGCCGGTCACACTCCATCGCATGTTGCGAGATCTTGTGCGTGAGGACGTCACGCATTTGGCACTCGAGGCCTCGAGCCACGGGCTCCAGCAACGGCGCCTTGACGGGGTGCGATTACGCGCTGCGGCCTTTACCAATATCTCACGTGACCACCTGGATTATCATCCAACATTTGAGGATTATTTCTCCCAGAAACTGCGCCTCTTCGAAGAGCTGCTACCCGCGGACGGTGTTGCGGTCGTTGATGCGGACAGTCCGGGGCTTGAGAAAGTTTGCGCCGTGGCGCAAGCGCGGGAGATCCCCCTCCTCACGACCGGGCGGACTGGCAGGGATGTGCGGATCGCGAAGATCCGGCCGGATGGACTGGCGCAACATCTGACGCTGATCTGTCGTGATACCACTTTCGACGTGCGCCTGCCGCTCGTTGGGGGGTTTCAGGCGTCGAACGTCGCTGTTGCCGTCGGGCTGTGTGTTGCATGTGGTGCGTCGCCAGAAGAGATCATTCCGGGGATCGCTCAGCTCAGTGGCGCGCGCGGACGTCTCGAACCCGTTGGCCAGACATCCAGCGGCGCCGGCGTCTTTGTCGACTACGCCCATACGCCAGACGCTGTACGCACGGCTCTCTCTGCATTGCGCCCCTACGCATCGGGCCGGCTGATTGTTGTCTTTGGCTGCGGCGGTGATCGTGATCCCGGCAAACGCCCGGAGATGGGTGAGGCCGCTGCGGACGGGGCAGATGTCGTCATCGTGACGGATGATAATCCTCGCACGGAAGATGCAGCGCGCATCCGCGCTGATGCGCTGGCCGGGGTTCGTACAGCTCACGAGATTGGTGATCGTGCTGCCGCCATCGCCTCCGCCATTTCGCAGGCCGAAGCTGGAGACGTGGTCCTGATTGCGGGCAAAGGGCACGAGACCGGTCAGGAGATTAACGGTGTGAAACATCCCTTCGTCGATCATGACGCCGCGGCGGCCGCGATTGCCGGGACGATGTACCGACCATGACCGAGGCACTGTGGAGAGCAGGCGACGTGATCAAGGCTGTCGCGGGTGCCGGGTCGCTCGCGGCCGATACAGCCCTCACAAGCGTGTCGATCGATACACGCACGCTGGCCCCCGGCGCACTTTATGTGGCGCTTCACGGCGTGGCACAGGATGGCCATAAGTTCGTCAATGCCGCGTTCAAGGCCGGCGCAGCGGCAGCGCTTGTCGAGCGCACCTACGCCGGGGATGACCAGCGGCTTATCCGCGTTGACGACACACTGCGCGGGCTTGAGCGGCTTGGTGTTGCGGCGCGCGAGCGCAGTCGGGCTCGGATCGTGGCGGTGACGGGGAGCGCTGGGAAAACGACGTCGAAAGAAATGCTTCGCGCAATGTTCGAGGCGATCGCGCCCGGCCGGGTTCATGCGGCAGCGAAGTCGTTCAATAATCACTGGGGGGTGCCGCTGACGCTCGCCTCGATGCCTGCGGATACGGCCTACGGGGTCTTCGAGATCGGCATGAACCATCCGGGCGAAATCCGCCCACTCGTGAAAATGGTTCGCCCGCATGTTGCGATGATCACGACAATTGCAGCGGCTCATCTCGGGCACTTCAGTGGTCTGCATGAGATTGCCGAAGCGAAGGCGGAGATTTTCGAGGGGCTAGCTGGGGACGGTGCGAAAACCGGCTGGGCAGTGCTGCCGACTGATGCGCCACATGCGGATCTGTTGATGCGCCGCGCGCTTGGCCATGTCTCTGAACCGGGGTTCGTGTTCACGTTCGGCGCCCGTGACGACGCAACGTTGCAAATTCGCGATGTTGACCTTTCGCCGGCGCACTCATGCATCTCCGTGCGCGGGCCGTCCGACACGCTGATGTTCAACCTCAATCTTGCGGGCCGCCACAATGCGATGAACGCGGCCGCATGTGTTGCCACGTGGTTTTGCGCTACAGCCGGGCAGATCATGCCAGAGGCGCCGGGCGACCAGGGCTTTGCCGGGTTCGGCCGCGTTGCCTCAGCGCTCGAACATCTCGAGATCGATCCAGAGGGGCGGGGCCAGGTGTATGACCTGCGCGACGGAATCACGCTGCTGGATGAGAGCTACAATGCGAACCCGTCTTCCATGCGGGCCGCAATCAACACGCTTGCGCTCTATCCGCCTGAGCGCCGGCGTGTGGCCGTACTCGGTGACATGCTCGAATTGGGGGACACGGCGGATCAATGGCACGCCGAACTGGCGGACGACCTGAGGGATGCGGATGTCTCCTGCGTCTTAACGTGTGGGCCGCACATGGCAGCGCTCGATGCCGCGTTGCGCGACACGCTGCCGTCTTCCGCAACGTTACATCACGCGGCCGCCTCCAACGAGCTGGAAACAATACTGCTGGCGTCGGTGCAGACCGGCGACGTGATCATGGTCAAGGGGTCGCTCGGTTCGCGCATGGCACCGCTTGTCGCCGCCTTGCGGTCTCATTTTTGCGCGCCTACAACCGGCTGAGTTTGCTGCGCCCACCAATGATCCGGGGCGCGGTTGGGGGCGTGGCCGTCGAACTGGACGGACAGGCGCGACAGCGCGGTTGCAGGACACCTATGCGTGTCACGCGGCCATTCCGGGGGAGACGTCATGCTCTATGAGCTGGTGAATTTCAGCGACCAGATCGGCGCACTGAACGTCTTTCGCTACATCACATTCCGCACCGGCGCCGCGACCATGACAGCGCTTGCGCTCGTCTTTCTTTTCGGGCCCGCACTCATCAACGTGATGCGCATCCGCCAGGGCAAAGGTCAGCCGATCCGGGAAGATGGCCCCTCGAGCCACATCGTGAAGAAGCAGGGTACGCCCACGATGGGCGGGTTGATGATCCTGATGGGTGTGACGATCTCGACGCTGCTCTGGGCAAACTGGTCGAATGCGTATGTGTGGATCGTGCTTGGAGTGACGCTCAGCTATGGCGCGATCGGATTTTATGACGATTATCTGAAGGTCACGCGCCAGACGACATCGGGATCATCGAGCAAGCTGCGGTTGTTCCTCGAGCTGGCAATCGCAGGGCTTGCGACATGGCTGATCATGCAGGTCAGCGAGACGGATCTTTCAGGCATGCTAGCGATCCCGATCCTCAAGGATACGCTGCTCTACTTCGGCCCGCTGTTCGTGATCATCGGGGTCATCGTCATTGCCGGCGCAGGCAACTCGGTGAACCTGACGGATGGTTTGGACGGACTGGCGATTGTGCCGGTGATGATCGCGGCGGCGACCTTCGGGTTGATCGCCTATCTCGCGGGCAACGTGCGCTTTGCCGAATACCTGCAAATTCATCATGTGGCGGGCACCGGCGAGTTGGCCGTCTTCTGTGGTGCGCTGATCGGCGCCGGGCTCGGTTTTCTCTGGTACAATGCGCCACCCGCCATGATTTTCATGGGAGACACGGGATCGCTGGCGCTCGGCGGGGCGCTCGGCGCGACAGCTGTGGCAACCAAACATGAACTCGTGCTCGCGATCGTTGGCGGGCTGTTCGTGCTCGAGACACTTTCGGTGATGATCCAAGTGATCAGCTTCAAGCTTACCGGCAAGCGTGTGTTCCGCATGGCGCCCTTGCACCATCACTTCGAGCAGAAGGGTTGGGAAGAATCGACCGTCGTCGTGCGCTTCTGGATCATCGCCGTTGTGCTCGCGATGGTGGGGCTCGCGACACTGAAACTGCGGTGAGTGATGGCGCGGCAATGCTCAGGCCAGTCTCGCTCTCGACCGCAAAAATCGCGGCTTATGCAGACGCCTCATATGTTGTCGTACGCGTCTATCCCGGCAGCCCGGCCGAGGAGTTAGGCGTTCGTCAGGGGTGGCGGTTGCTCCGCGTCGACGGCATCAAACCGAACGATTTCTCGATCGAGAACGCGCGGCGAGGCGCGCAGTTTCCGCTGCTTTTTGCGGACGACACGTTGAACCATGCCGTTCAGCTGGAGGCTAGCTCCTGGCCATTCGGGCTTGTACTTGCGGCCTGGCCAGGATCTTCCCATCGCCGCCGTGTCATGATCGGCGACTTTGATCCGGAGACGATGATCAAGTTCTGGGCGACAGGACTTGTCGAGCCGCTTGCGGCGTTTGAAGCGCCGCTGCGCTACTATCTCGGTGCGCGGGATGGCGGGGTGTTCTCCCGCTTTCGCACGCCGCGCGATCCGCTCGAACAAATCGCCAGTCATCCGGATTTCATCGCGCAGACACTGCTCGCACTGGCGACGCTGGCTGGCGGCGCGCCGGAACGTGCCATGCAGGTGCTGGAAATTGCGCGCGCGACCCGCAAGAACGCCGAGCAGGACAGCTTTTCCATGATCGACCTTGCACTCGATCACTTTGTCGCCAGCCATGCATTGACCGCTGTCGGCGACACAAAAGGCGCATGGGCGGAGGCGCAGCGCTCCAAGGAGCTAGCGCCGGAGATCGAGGAAACCGAGCGTTGGCTTGCCCATCTCGAAGGCCGCGAACCGCACTTTCCAGCTCCAGACTGGATTGGTCAGCAATTCCCGGTGGCGTACAATCTCGATGCCAGCGATCCTGCAAAGGAGATCGTTACGCCGATTGACCGAGTGGGCTTCGACGAGATTGTCTCGACGCTTAATCCTGGCGAATTCCTACTGATCATGGTGCTCGGCACGTATCGCTCCAACACCTATTACAACCTCGACATGGAGCGGGTCGCGGAGTTGAAGCGGGCCTTTCCTGATCGCCTGCGTGAGGTGCACGTCATCACGCACGGCACCTACGCGTTGAGCGAAGAGCATCGACGTCAGGCAGAAGGTGTATGTCAGGCGCTCAACCTGCCTTTCGTTATTCTTTGGGACGAAGGTGCCAAAGTGAGCGAGGCAACCGTCCGGCTGAGTACACCGGCGCGTTTCCTCGTCGACCACACCGGAACGATCCGGGCAACTGAACCACTGATGGAAGAGGAAGGGTTTTGGGCTGCGATTTCCCGCTCAACCCCTGACGACCAGGTCGTGAGTCCATCCTCCGAAACGATCTAAACCCGGCCGAGGGCGCGCCGCAGGCCGGTGCGGGCCGGGCGGTTGCGGGGGTCCAGCTTGAGGGCGCGGCGATAGTCGCGGGCGGCCTGGTGGTTCAGCTTCAGGTTCTCGGCGGCGCGGGCGCGCAAGACGAGAATTTCCGGATTGCGGCGGTCGCGACGGGCAGCCTTGTCGAACGTCTGGAGCGCTTCGTGGTTTCTCGACAACGCCATCTGGCTACGGCCTTTCAGCAGAAGCGGTTCATTGCGTGCCGGGTGCAAGCGTGAGGCACGGTTGAAATCGGCGATCGCATCGGCGTGGCGGTTCATGCCTTGGCGCGCCATGCCGCGATGGAACCAGGCCAGGGCATCCGACTTGCGATAGCGAACGGCGGAAGAAAAATCGGCTTCTGCCTGCTCGAAGCGCTGTTCGTGCAAGTTCAGTTTGCCGCGCCCATTTAGGGCGGCGCCGTAGCTCGGCTTCAGGCGGATCGCGGTGTTGAAGTCGCGACGGGCGGCGCCCATGCGGCCGAGGCGGACCTGTGCCAAGGCGCGATTGTTGTACGCCTGATAGTAGTCTGGCGAGAGGGCGATTGCTCGGTCGAAGTGGCGGATTGCATCGGCGAAGCGGCCACGTTCACCCGCTTCGGCACCGCGCATGTTGGCGTCACTTGCCTGCGCGCTATCGCCAGCGCTCAACGGCCTTTGGTTACGGGGTGCATGCGGAGGGTTGCTCTTGATCAGCGATGCGATATCGCCGCCAGACGCCCCAGAACCGGAGGGTGCCGTCACGATGGCTGGCCGGCTGATCGAATGGGTAACCCCGGCGCTATGGCCCATGTTGAGGCTCGCGCAGGCGGTCAGCGTGAGGGGGAGGAGGGTGACGGCGAGGCCTAACATCGGGCGGGAGACGGCATCACCAGACGGGCCGTGACGGCCGGCGCCGTCGGAATCGAGATTACGCATGACACACTTTCGAAACGCTACGCACACAGGCCGTGCGTGTGCCCAATGCGCGGCTGCGCCCGGCCCACCTCCGGCGGCGCCAAGTGTGGGTGCGCCATGGTTTCTGTTGTCTTAACGACGGTGTGTTTTCGGTGCGTTGTGCGCCAATCCGGCGACCTTCAGCGCGCGGGCGGCGAAATCGTGAAGGCGATTTCTCCGACACCGGAGACGCCGGCCGTGAGCCGGTCACCGGGCTGAAGCGCTGCGACACCGGCCGGTGTCCCCGTCATGATCAGATCGCCCGGTTCCAGACGACTGGCACGCGAGCAAAAGGCGATAATCTCTGGCACGCGCCAGATCATTTCAGTGAGATCGCCGCGCTGGCGCGGCTCAGCATTCACGTCCAACCAGATTGCGCCGGTGGTTGGATGGCCGATCTGGGCAACTGGAACAAGCGCTCCGCAGGGCGCGGCCGCATCGAAACTTTTGCCCCATTCCCATGGTCGCGCAGCGGCTTTGGCGTCGGCCTGCAGGTCACGGCGCGTCAGATCAATGCCGACGGCGTAGCCCCAGATATGATCGTGCGCGTCCGCTTCGTTGATATCAGACCCGCCTGTTCCGATCGCGATTACGAGTTCCACCTCGTGATGCAGATCTTCGGTCAGTGGAGGATACGGGACGTCACCTTCAGCCGGCACGACGCTATCTGCGGGTTTGAGGAAGAAGAAGGGCGGCTCGCGATCCGGGTCTTTGCCCATTTCGCGCGCAGCAGTCTCAATCATCCGCTCCACGACATAAGACG
>JBCBXF010000089.1:11315-11574 GCA_039816705.1 Pseudomonadota bacterium
CGCAATAGACGCGGCGAAGCGGAAAGCGGGCCTCATGTCCCGCGATGGCCATGCTCGGACGCGAAAACTCGGGGATGGACGGCGTCTCGACAGGAGGGGGCATGGGACGATCTTGCGAGCGATTAAAACGTGTCTGTTCGTCTATCACGAGGCGCGGAGCCGGGCGTGCGTGTCAAGCATCGTTGATACAAAAGAGAATTTGGCTTGGCCTCAAAGGTGCTGCTAACGTGAAGGTGAAGACTGTGAAGCGGACGCAGAT
>JBCBXF010000008.1:0-25903 GCA_039816705.1 Pseudomonadota bacterium
CCCGCCTCCTACGCGCTACGGGCTATTCGGTGATATTTCGAGGCGCTGATGCCGTCGCTGCCGTCGACCCGGTCATTGTTGCCGGGGAGGGTTATGACGCGTTCCGCGCCACGTTCATGGACATGAAGGCCGCAGAGGTGAAGAAGGTTGGGAAGACCGCCGGCCTCTTCGTCGCCAGAGAGACTTTCCCTAGAGCGCTTGGCGACCTTGTTGATCTACTTTGGGATCGTGCGAACCAGCGACGGGAGATAGTGCTTCCGAATTACGCAAGCGCTGCCGAATAACGGGTGAGCGCAATCACCCGGGCCAGACTAGGGGGAATTAATCGTACTCAATTCAATCTCCCGTCTTCAAACACGAGACTGTCGGCGCGATCGATCAAATCGGATCGATGTGTACAGAAATTGGCTGCGAATGCCACGCGACGGAAGACGATTTCGTTCCTCGTATTTAACACCGGGAAATTAGGTCGGAGTTCGAGCACCATCAAGCGTAGACGGCCGGATCGTTTGTCGGCGCCCGTCACTGACTATTTTCACAAAATGGGTGCGTCCAAGAGCTTCGGCATGCTGCCCGCGCGAGACGGATCGGTCCAGAATTCCCACTCCGCTTTCGCAATGTGCAGCGCCGCATTGGGAAAGCGCGGAGACGCTCCCTTCGTCGATCCGCCGATGTGATCGGCATGCATGTGGGTGATGACAATGTCAGTGATCGATGCGTCGTTTACCAGAACATCTGCCAGCACCGCGGGTAGAGCGCCGGTCGAGGGATAAAAACTCTTATGATGGCGCCGCCCTTACCGCGCTTGGAGAACACAAACTTCGAGGTGTGCAGGGCGGGACGCAAGTGTTTGCTGTGGACGACGTGGTGTCACAGTTCGGGTCCGCGTCTTCATAAACCGCACCTGCTATTCAATGAGAGGCTTTGCAAACCATAGCGCGAACAGCAGGGCGGACCACAGCCACCGTTCGCATCGGCGCTGCCTCTTACGCCGACCGCACCAACGGGAACTTATCGCATTCGATCCGATCTCCAGTCTTCAGGTGGGGAGCGGTGTAGGTTTCGATAGCTGGCACCTCTTCGAAGCGGACGTCGTCGCCGGCCCAATTGACCGAGAATGCGGCGCGTCGACTGTCGAGGTGGTTGCCAGGTGCGGCGTGATAGAGGCGTGAGTTCCACACGAGCATGTCGCCGGCCTGCATCGCGGTGGTGATGATGTCGGCGTTAGGATCGTTGTCGATATCCGGTACGGGTGGGCGTTCACGGCGCACGAACTTGTAATCCTCATTCGAGGCGTCGAATTTTATTGCGCGCGTCAGCTCGCTGGTCTGGTGCGAGCCACGCACATAGCGCAATGCGGTTTCGCGCGGGATGTCATCGAGCGCTGTCCAGCAGTTGATCACCTTGCGGCCTGTGAGCGGGTAGAAAGCGTGATCCTGATGCCAGGGCGTTCCCGAACTCGTGCTGCTCGCCTGTTTGATGAGGAGAAAATCGTAAAACAGCGTCAGTGTCTGCGACTGCAGGAATGGCCAGCACAGATCCGGTAGACGGCTCTCAAAGATGAATTTCTTGAAGGGCGGGACATCGCGCCAGGCTTGGGAGGAGAAAGAGAAATGTCCCTTATCCTCATCCGATTTGACGATTGTCATATCCGAACTGCCGCCGTTCAAAGCGTGCGAGATGCCCTGCTCAATCGTATCCAGCCATGTCTGATCAAACGCGCCGCGCAGACAGACAACACCGTCGACGTTGTAGGCTTCCACAGCCTCCGCACCCGGAAGGCTATCTCTTACATCGATCGACTGCACATCCCCGTAGTCATCTGTACCCATCTGGCTCTCCTGCGCCTGCTACCTCGACGCACGTTCGGTTTCGTCTCCCGTGGCTGTCAAGTCGGAGTTGGCCCACACGCGTGGATTTTGCTTATGTTAGCGGGTCCCCTGTGACAGCAGCCAGCCTGTCAGCTGTCCATCCAGGTTCTTAAGGAGACACACATGACGGACACAGCCTTTCCGTCAGAACCACCGAGCATGCGCTACGTGCGCGCGAGCCAACCGTGGTGGGTCAACCTCGTGTTCTGGGCGGGGCGCGCGGCGCTTCTTGGTGCCATTCTCTCGATGCTTGTCCCGATCGGCTACACGCTCTGGCATATTTTCTCCGGACTTCCGCAGTCTGAAAAACCTGCATGGACGACCGGGAATGCGCCAATCTGGACCGCGCTCTGGTTCTTGCAGCTGATGATCTGGAGTTTTCTGGCGGTTGCCACATACCGCGGGCTGAAAGGGCTGCCACTTGTCTTCAAGGATACCTACGTCCGCGCCTTCAGCTTCGATGCCTTCAAACTCTGGGCGCTTCTTCCGCTCGGATTGTTTCTGCTGCCTTTGCAATTGGCCACCGCAGATTGGTTTATTCTCCCGTCGTGGACCCAGAAGATTTATGACGTAGCTGCTTTGTTTGTGCACTACTTCGGATGGCTACTTTAGCCGGCGCGCTTTGCCGGCGGTCTGAGACGGTTCGACAAGCACGGCCTGTCCGATCTGAGTTGCGCAGATTTTCGCTACTCGCGCTGTCCGGAGCGCTGGGTATTCCAGAAATCCAGTTTCGCCGTGCGATAGGTTTCCGCGCAATCGCCGCCGCAATCTTTCCATGTGCCGTCAGCAATCTCGACCTCCTCGATGGTCAATGCGCCGCGACGCACAGTGCGGATGGCGATGTTGCGTGCGGTTCCGTTGCCGTGCCGGCTGGTGACCTCGATGGAAGAGTGGCTCAGTGTCTGACGCGATGCGTCTGCGTGCGGCCACCATGTGATAAGCGCAAGCGGTGCGGCGGCCACAACGAGCAATGGGCCAATGATGCGGATTGGGCGCATATTCCGTCCTCTGTCCTCTAAAATATCGCGATCTCAGATGCCGCCGTTGCTCCGACGCATTGAACCGGATTTTTCATCCCACATCCACCGTGGTGGCGCGCCTGCGCAATGTACGCCGCCCAACCACTGGTTGCGTCTCGTCGTCCAGCGTGCCTCGCCAGACAGAACCCGTTCGCCGGCGGACGTGAGTGACAGGCGCTGCGCCCTGAACGCTTCTCGATCGATGTCATCTCTCGGTGGATGGGAAAATTTTCCATCTGGCTGACACGTGAGCAGCGGCACCTCGCCTTCACACAGCTCTGCGATGATCCGGAACGTCGACCAGTCGCCAATGAACAGGGCGGTTTCAACGTTCATGTTGGCGGTGAAGAGTGCGCCAGGCTTTTCTTTCCCTTTCGACACACACCGAAGGAGCTGACGCTCAGTGCGCGTTAGGCCATCGCTGGTCCAAGGAAATTCCTGCAAGTGACGCCGCAGCGCCTGGGCGAGGAACGCAAGAGCATGCGTGTCGTCCTGCAGCAGGTTTTCGATGCCGGTCGGATCCTCGGCGCGGAATGCCGCCCACGCCCGTGAAGCCAGTGCCAGCTCGGCATCCGTGACGACAGCGCGTGTTGGCCAGAGTGCCGCGATCTGCGCGGCGTTGAGTTGCCCAAGGCCACGGAACGGATGGACTTGCGGATGATCACCGATACAGATCAGATCGACCAGGCCGCCGTTTCCATACGCGCTGACGAAATCGAGAATTTGCACGAGCTGGAGCTGATCGAGAAGGTCATGCTCGAACCAGAGTGTGATGGCGTCGCCGCGCGTGAGTGCATTCCGCAGCCGTTGGTCGCGATCAGCGAAGTCAGCACGAACGGCATCTACTTCCAGCACGTCGCCTGCGAGATAGTCCGCACGAATTACGCTCACAGCGTCGAGATCGAGCCCCGGTGGGAAAGGGCCGTGATGCATCGGATCGCGCCACGGCAGCACGTCGCCGTCGATGCCGGACGCGCGAATAATCTCCGCCGCGCCATCGCCGTTCGTGATGTGGAGGCGGGACGCGATCACGGTGCAGGTCCTCTCAAACAGCCTGCTTGTGCGAACGTCGCATCATGACGCACGCGAGCCATGGAGTTTTTTGCGCGCGGCATCGAAGATGTTCTTGCTTTTGAACTTTCGGCGCAATCGATCCGCCTGACCGAAAAGCAGCGAGACCGCGAAGGCGACCAGCAGACCGCCAGCCACGAACGGCGAGAAGAAGAATCCGCAGAGGATGAGCGGCACGATGAAAAATAGCACGCCGAGATCCCGGCTCACGCGCATGACGAACACGGTCGGATTCAATTCCCGCTCAAGCTTGTCAGCGTCTCGCGTGTAATCACGAATGGCCACGGCATAACGCTTGGCGCGCCGCTCGCGGCCGGCCTTGATTGCCTCTTCCTCCTTTTCGTTCAACCGCTCCGCTGTCTGGATCGCAACCTCGGCATCCCGAAGCCCCTCGTTGAACCTCAGCCGTGCGACAAGAACTCCGAGAAACATTGCGGCACAGATCAACAAACTCAGGCAGATCAGACCAACCAGATTTTCCTGAATGTAGGCGATTGAAAACAGGTTGAGGTAGCAAACCTGCGGTACTGCAGTGCTGAGGGCTTGAGACCAGTCCGGCAGCGCGGCGCATGCCATTCCGTCGCCAAACAGCTTTTGGATCTCAGCGATATAATCCTTACTGTCGGCCAGGATGATCGACAGGAAAGACGAAAATGAGAGCGCTGAAAGCAAGGCACTTTCGAGTGTATAGGAGTCGATCCGACGGAGCAGCATCTGAAGGTCAGCCGCTTTCGTGATTATCTCAATGTCGTTCTGATCGCTGATGCCAAGCCGTTGATCCACCAAGCCAGCATCCGCTTCTGACCGATAATCAAACTCTTCGTTCACCGGGATCGTGAACGTGCTTCCCATCAATGCGCCGGTCAGCAAGAACGTTGCGAGCGCTGCTACGACTGTCGTGATGTTGGCTGCAATGTTCCACATCCAGCCAAGCGAATCCGACACATTGAGCGCCATGAAATAGGCAATCGCGAGCACTGTAAGGAACGCAAACCCACCGAGTGGCTGGTAGGTCGGAGAGAGATCGGTGACGGCCTTGAACTCGTTTTGGGCATGTTCAGCGCGTGCCGCCGGATCGGGGATGAACGTTTCCAGCTCGTTGATGCGCTCGGGAACAAACTTTTCGGCAAGGCGCTGCTGGTGTGCTTGGTCCCGCTGCCCGAAAATCACTGCCAGTGTCAGCATCACGGGAAGGAAAATCCATATACTTACGATGTTGTAGTAGGCGACGTATAGCGCTCCGGCCAAGGTCACCACACCGATCAACGTGTAGAGAAGCGACGGATGCGTCGGGACACTCGGCACGGGCGGCAGAGTGACTTCGTACTCATCCGCTTCGTCGTTCTCCCAAGGCCCGGGGCTCGTTGACCGTGACGCGTCACGCGTGGTGTTGCCTTCATGCCGGGCCGTCGTGAGCATCTCTTCGTCGCGCTCCTGGTCTCCGTCTTGCGACTCGTGCTCGCCTTCACTCATGACTGGTTGCCCCCTGTTTCAGCGCACCACGACACACATCGCTGGCGCAGTCTCGACGCGGCTACGACCCCGATCTTCGCAGATGCCGATCTGCTCACAAGCGTTCCATGCCGATTGTCGTTACAAGGCGCTTCACGACCTGCAGCAAAGACACGCTTCGCTGCCTTTGGAGCACTATAGTGCCAGAATTGTCCGGGCCGTCCCGAACGCAGCGATGGCCATGAGGAGCACCAGCGTGATGCGACGAAAGAGGCTGGGGGAGACATACGCAAAGCTGCGCATTCCGACTATCAGGCCGGCGATCATCAGCGGGGTGCCTGCTGCCGTGCGGTTGATGGCTTCCGGTATCAGCAAGTCGCGCCATGCGAATATCGCGAGGGTCGCCAGGCCAATGAGGAGAATATAGATCGCAAGCGTGGCACGCATCATGGTGGCCTGCTCGGACCGCGCCGCAAGAAACAGTGCGATTGGCAGACCTGACAGTCCTGCGGCGCCGTTAGCGAAGCCGGAGACAGCGCCTGCTGCAAGGGTTGCCAGGGTGGTTTTTGCGCGTGGCAGCGCCAAGCCTGAAAGCAGCACGACGCTCGCGACGAGGATAAATGCAAGGATCGCGAGGCGCACGGTCTCCCCGTCAACAGCGACAAGTGCCAGAACGCCGAAGGGTGTTGCGCAGACTGCGCCCACCATCAGCGTGGCGAGGAGTTTCCGGTTGACCTGCGCCCAGAGAAACGGGAGCTGAATGATCCCGGCCACGACCTCGAGACCAACCGCAACGGGCACGACCTCGCGGGGAGAGAGAAAAAGCGTGAGCGCCGCCATGATGATCGCGGCATTGCCGAAACCGGTTAGGCCGCGAGCGAACCCGCCAATGAAAAGGGCGGCTGCTGCGATCAGCAGGCCGCCCAGATCAAGACCGAAAGCCAGTCCGGTCATTTTTTCTCCGTCAGGCGCTCAGCGCCACAATCAAGCGACCTGCTGCGGGCGCATGTCTTCGCGGCTGATGCCGGCGACAGCGACTGGCTTCTTCATCGCGTCACGCCGGAACGGCTCGCCGAGCTCCTGGTTGAGCAGCGCTTCGATGAAGACGGTCTTGCCCTCGTTCATCTGGGCATCTACGGCGTCTGACAGAGCCGCCGTCAGCTCTTCCATGGTGCGGACCTGCTTGCCTTCCATGCCGCAAGCTGTCGCAATGCCAGCGTAGGTGACCTGTTCGTCGAGTTCGGTGCCAACGAAGTTGTCTTCAAACCAGAGTGTCGTGTTCCGCTTCTCGGCGCCCCACTGGTAATTGCGGAAAATGACCATGGTGATTGGCGGCCAGTCGCCACGTCCCACAGCGGTCATCTCGTTCATTGAGATGCCGAATGCGCCATCACCGGCGAAACCGATAACCGGTGTATCCGGGTTACCAATCTTGGCGCCTACGATCGCTGGGAAGCCGTAGCCACACGGACCAAACAGACCTGGTGACAGGTATTTCCGGCCCTCTTCAAATGTCGGGTAGGCGTTGCCGATGGCGCAGTTGTTGCCGATGTCGGATGAAATGATCGCGTCTTTCGGCATCGCACTCTGGATTGCGCGCCACGCCATGCGCGGGCTCATCCATTTCGGTTTGGCTTCCCGCGCACGCTCGTTCCAGTTTGTGCCCGGATCATCATCCTCGTGGTCCATCGAGGACAGCGTCTGGAGCCATGCCGAACGGGTCTGGTGGATCTCGGCTTCGCGTTCCTTGTCACCAGTGCTCGTGATTTTCGCAGCAAGCTGCTCGGCGACCTTCTTTGCATCGCCCACAATCCCGACTTCGACGGGCTTCGTGAGGCCGATGCGATCCGGATTGATATCGACCTGGATCAGCTTGGCATTGTTCGGCCAGTAGTCGATGCCGTAACCCGGAAGCGTGGAGAACGGGTTGAGCCTCGTGCCCAGCGCCAGCACGACGTCAGCCTTCGAGATCAGGTCCATTGCGGCCTTGGAGCCGTTGTAGCCCAGAGGGCCAACGGACAATGGATGCGAGCCGGGGAAGGCATCATTGTGCTGGTAATTGCACGCCACCGGCGCGGAGAGTTTTTCCGCAAGTTCGGCTGAGGCCTGAATGCCGTTTGCGAGAACGACGCCCGCACCATTCAAGATAACCGGTGTCTTTGCTTCGGACAGGAGTTTGGCGGCGCGATCGATCGCGTCTTCACCGCCGGCCGGACGTTCGAAGCGCACGACCTGTGGCAGGTTGATGTCGACAACCTGCGTCCAGTAATCGCGCGGAATGTTGATTTGTGCCGGTGCACTGCCGCGCCATGCCTGCTCGATGACCCGGTTGAGAACCTCAGCCATTCGCGTCGGATCGCGCACTTCTTCCTGGTAGCACACCATGTCGGCGAACAGACGCATCTGTTCGATCTCCTGGAAACCGCCCTGGCCGATAGTCTTGTTGGCGGCCTGCGGCGTGACGAGCAGCAGGGGTGTGTGATTCCAGTAAGCCGTCTTCACGGGCGTGACGAAGTTGGTGATGCCCGGACCGTTCTGCGCGATCATCATCGACATCTTGCCGGTGGAGCGGGTGTAACCATCCGACATCATGCCGGCATTGCACTCATGTGCGCAGTCCCAGAACGTAATACCGGCTTCGGGAAAGAGATCTGAAATTGGCATCATCGCTGAGCCAATAATGCCGAACGCATGCTCGATGCCATGCATCTGCAGCACCTTCACGAAGGCTTCTTCCGTCGTCATTTTCACCATGGGTCTCTCCTCGTGGGTCCTGTCAGTTCATTCAGATGCGGCGTCGCTAATCCCGCCATCAAGCCTGCTTCAACTCGATTTCGAGAAAACGGTATGGGCCATCCGTCGCGTTGATCACATCGTGCTCAACGCCGCTTTCCCGGAAATATGGTATTCCAGTTCTCATTTCTGAGACTGTTTCGCCATCTTTGTCCACGACCCGCACGGCGCCGTCAACCATCGGGACAACGACATAGTCATGTTCGTGGCGATGCCAGCCCGTGTTCTGACCTGCTTCAAAAGACCATTCCCAGATAATGATGCGGTCGTTTTCCTCGACAATGCGGCCCGTTGCCGTGCCTTTGGTCGGTGTGAACGATGCGCACATCAGGCAGCCATCGCGGTCTGGGGTGCAACAAATGTGTAGTCCAGATCGCGGGCGACAGCTTCGTATGTCACCTTGCCCGCATGAACATTCAGGCCGTTCATGAGGTGTGGGTCATCGGCGAGCGCCTGCTTCCACCCTTTGTCCGCGAGGGCCAGCGTAAATGGGAGGGTCACATTGTTCAGCGCATAGGTGGAGGTCTTCGGAACCGCGCCCGGCATGTTGTCGACGCAGTAGTGGACCACATCGTCGACGGTGAAGACCGGATCGTCGTGCGTCGTGGCGCGCGATGTCTCAAAGCAGCCGCCCTGATCGATCGCGACATCGACGACCACGGAGCCGGACTTCATTGCCGCGATATGCTCGCGGGTGACGAGCTTCGGCGCTGCAGCGCCGGGTATCAGCACGCCGCCAATCACGAGATCAGCCTCAATGACATGTTTTTCGATCGCGTCGCGCGTGGAGTAGACGCTGTTGACGGTGCGTCCGAACTGGCCCCAAAGATCTCGCAGGACATCGACATTGCGGTCGACGACCCAGACGTGCGCGCCCATGCCAATGGCAATGTGGGCTGCGTGGCGACCGACCATGCCACCGCCAATCACGACAACCTTTGCCGGATCAACCCCGGGCACGCCGCCCAGCAGCACCCCATGTCCGCCATGGGCTTTCTCGAGGTAGTAGGCGCCGGCCTGAATGGAGAGCCGCCCTGCAACCTCTGACATGGGTGCGAGAAGGGGAAGTCCGCCTCCCTTCTGGGTCACGGTTTCGTATGCGATGCAGGTTGCGCCGCTCTCGACCAGATCTTTCGTCTGCTCGGGATCTGGAGCCAGATGCAGGTAAGTGAAAAGGATCTGGCCCTCGCGAAGCATCTTGCGCTCTGTCGCCTGCGGCTCCTTCACCTTCACGATCATCTCGGCTTCGGCGAAGATTTCTTCAGCGGTGTCGGCGATCCGGGCGCCCGCGGCGACATAATCCTCCGCCGTCATGCCGATACCGACGCCGGCCGTTCGCTCGACCAGCACCTCGTGTCCGTGGGCAACGGCCTCACGCACACTCGTCGGCGTCATGCCAACGCGGTATTCCTGCACCTTGATTTCCTTCGGCACGCCGATGAGCATGACCGTCTCCCGAGCCAGAGTTTGGAAAGACGCCGGCAGTTCAAGCCAGCGTCTCGCTCTCTAAATCGGTGCAAGGCGCCGCGAACTAGCACCAGACGCTGCGTTTGGCGTGGTCCAGTGTGGGGCCAACCGCTCGACACTGGCCCTACGAGCTCTCCCCGGGAGGAGCTTAGACCCGTGAAAGTACCCGCCACGCGACCGGCAGTATGACCGCTGCAAGTGCAGCTTTCACGGCGTCGCCAACGAGGAACGGCACCGCACCCTTCATGACGGCTGTGGTCACGGCGGCGTCGACAGTCATTCCCTTCGCAAACGTCAGGAGTGCTGCAAGCCAGGGGAGCCCGAGTGCATAGATGCACGCAATGCCGACGACGCAGGCTGCGAAAATGCGAACGGCCGGGCGGCCCCAGCCTCGATCAGCAAGGTATCCCGCAGCGGCGGCTGCGAGGATGAAGCCGAAGAGAAATCCGCCCGTCGGGCCAGCAAGATAAGCCAGCCCGCCACCGCCCGCGAAGACCGGAAGGCCGACCGCGCCCTGCGCAACGTAAAGAGCGACGGTTGCTGCGCCGAGACGGGCTCCGTAGGCGAGTCCGATCAACAGGACAGCAAACACCTGCATCGTCATCGGCACCGGCCACATCGGCACCTGGATACGTGCGCATACCGCGATCAGTGCCGTGCCAGCGAGGGCTAACACCGCGTTTCGCATCACGGCTTTCATGCCGTTCTCTGGAGTTGGCCATACGGCGGCGGAGAGGGTGGTTGATGTTGCAGACATGGCGGTGTTCTCAAATTTGCTGCGGCGCGCACCTTATAGACCGGGCGCTCGACATAGCGCGGAATAGACGTTCACATCCGGCGATGCGAGGATTTTCGACCCGCGGTTGCCATGAATTCGACGGATATGTGAACGACCGTCCTGAGCGTGTGAAGATGCCAGTTCTCTCCGGTCACCGATGCGCCGCCTTTTGCTCACCGTCCTCATGGCACTCTGCGTTCAGCTCAGCAGCGTCGCTCTGCTCGCCTCGCCATCGACCGCAGCGGTACCGAAGTTTGAAACACCGACGGCGCTGGTGAGCTGGATCACGAGCTATCGCAAGTCACCTGATCTCGATGCAGTGCCGGCGGCCGTCCAGGCAATGAGCCGCCTTGGGCTTTTCAAAGACAGTCAGACCGCCGCGTTCTACATCGGGTTTCTCGGCGGCGTGATTGGTGACAATCAGGTTGCAGCGCCCAAGCTCATCGATGATTTCTTTCCGCTCCCTCCGTCCCAACAGGCAGTGGTGATCAAAGCCATCGCCTACTCCGGTCTCCCAGATTGGCAACAACTTCTGCGCCAATTCGCCGGACACATGCCGGCGCGAAAAGTGCTGCTCAGCAAGTATCTTTACGGCAAGGCGGAAACGCTGAAGACCGTCCCGCTCGACAATGGGAACGCGGTGGTCGACACGCTGTGGGGGGCATACTTTGCGACCGGCTCCTACGAGCCCGTGCTGCGTATCATCGATGCGCTGAAATGGGCCGACATGCGAACCACCGTGCAGCGGCCGGTCATTGCGCACATGGCGAAGGTCACTCTCGCGGCAAACGGTGCGGTGGATGAGAGTTTGCTCGCGCTCTATCACGTCCAGCTCCCGCACGTCCGGGCTTCTGCTGCGCCGCATTTGCGAGAGGTGGTGCAAGCGATCGAAGCGTTCGAAACTCACAAGATCCGTGAAGGAGCTCAAGCCACGATCCGAGACTTGCGCGCTCGCGGTCCGGTGCAGGCACCAAGCGCCTGGGCAACGGCGGATCAAGTCGGTCAGACCGTACTGGCTGTGGGATGTGTGGTTGCCGGCGCCCTCGGCCATGTCGAGATCGCTGCACCGTGCGTCATTACAGGGGCCGTCTACTCCGGGGTCTCCAAGCTCCTGAAATTTCGCTCGCAATCGACAACGCAGTAGCGTTTTTCCGGCACGGTCTCATCTGGCACTGACATTGATTTTCATCTGGCCCGATTGGCTGCGGGGTAAGACCTCGCACTTTTGCACGCTTTAGTGCATTGAAATAACTGATATTTTTCCAGGCTCGATTGCGCAAACTGGGCAATTGTTTGCTGCGAAACACCTTTTCCGCGTCACGACAAAGGCGCCAACAGTCAATAACCGCAGGTGGCGGCAGGCGTATACAGATGGTGCTGGCACGACGCGATCCGCTTGCGTTGGGGGATGCAGGATCGCGACGCCAGTGTCTGCGACGTATTGGGATTAGGGGCCGCATGGCTTGCTCATTTGCGCCCTGATCCCGATCCGTCGCGGACCTCTTATCTCAGTTTTTTGACACAGCCGACGCGCTTTGTGGCGCCGTGAAAGCTTGCGGGTCCACGCGCGGCACACGAGACCTTTCAAAGGGGTTTGACATGTCTCAGTCCATCGGAACGACCGACCGCGAGGACGGCATTTTTCACATGCTTCACCGCGCGGAGCAGCGCGCCAAGATGCTCTTTGCAGACGAAGCCAAGGGACTGGATCTGACAGTGCGCCAACTGGTGATCCTCTCGGTCGTCTCGAAACACGATGGGTTGATGCAGACCGATATTGTCCGGTTGACCGGCATTGACCGTTCGACCGTGACAGAACTGATTGGCCGCATGGCAAACCGGGGACTGCTGACTCGCAGTCGCAATCAACGGGATGCGCGGGCGTATGTCGTTCAGGTTTCGGAGCTGGGTGCAGAACGGTTGCGGGAGGCAGAAGATGCCTCCAAACGGGCTGGAGAACGCTTCCTCGCAGCGCTGCCAGACGCGCAGCGTGTTGACTTCGTCGAAGGTCGGCAGCGCGCTGCTGACATCGTCTGACCGCGGACATCGTGTCGGGCGCCGGGATCACACCGGTATGACTCGCTTTTACGACGTACACAGCTTGACCTTGCGCGGCGTTGTGCGGTTTTCTTGCGGGAGTTGATCAGCACGGAAGCCCCCCGGCCGTGATTTCAAAGCCGACAATTGCAGGCGACAGCGTGGCCGAGCTCGGCCCGTTACTCTCACATCTGGGCGCCGACTTCGGAACATTGCTGAAAGATGTCGGGCTGACCGCTGCCGATCTATCCGGCACGGAAAAGCGGATTTCGCTCAACGCGATCGTCGAGTTGCTGGAGCAAGCCGCGATTGTCCTGCGAAGCGACGGATTGGGCATGCGGATCGCCCGCGACTTTCCGGCAGGACGCACTGGCATCCTCGGCTATGCCGTGCTCAGCGCGCCGACGTTGCGCGATGCCTTCAAGGATGTGCATCGGTATTTCCGGTTGATTACGCCACATCAACACGCAGAGTTTATTGAAACGGATACGCAGGCGGAGCTTGTGTGGAAATTCAGTGAACGCCTCGCCGAGCCGAATACCCAGTACAAGACGATGACGATGGCGATGATGGTCCGGCGTGTTCGATTGGCTGCAGGGCCTAATTGGACCCCGGACCAAATGATCCTTGAGGTCCGACGTCCAAACGATCTCACGGACTACATTTCGATCTTCGGACATCATCTCCAATTCGGCGCTGCCCGATCACGGATGATCTGCAGCAAAGACATCCTCGATCTCAAAATGCCCGGCAGTGATGCGCGGCTTCATAAGCTGATGCTCGAGCTTGGCGATTATCGCCTGAGCGAACTCGAGGCTGAGAGCGACATCGTGGATCGCACGCAAGACCAGATCATCGCGATGCTGACGCAAGGCCAGGTGACGCTCGAAATGGTCGCCCGCGAGCTTGGCACGAGTCCGCGCTCTCTGCAGCGGCGCCTCAAAGACGAAGGCACGACGTTCCATACCGTGTTTGAGAAAACGCGCCGCCTGCTCGCGCGGCATTACCTCAGAATGCGGCAATATACTCTGGCCGAGGTCGCCTTCCTGCTCGGCTTTTCCGAGCAGAGCGCTTTTACGCGCGCCTGTCGACGTTGGTTTGACGCCACACCGTATGAGATGCGAGGGCGTCTGCGCTCCGACTGACCTGGCAGGCCCAATCTGCAATCCGTTACCACCTCGGGCCGGGTTTAGCGGTGGTGGTTTTCCAAGCAGTTGGCGATGCGTGCGATGCCTTCGGGAATGGCGGCGGAGGCAATGGAGGAAAAACCGAGGCGGAAATGGTTTCTCGGTCGCGGTTGCCTCGAGAAATAAATCTCTCCAGGCTCCAGTACGACACCGGCATTGAGTGCATCGCGAGCAAGACGCCGGGCATCCAGGTTTGGTGGACCTTCCACCCATATGCTTGAGCCGCCGTTGGACGGCATCACGCGGCACTCCGGTAGCGTTTTTGACACGGCAGTGCGGATGCCCTGCCAACGTCGGGTGTAGGCCTTGCGAAGTCGCAGGAGCATGCTGTCGTGATGGCCGAGCGCAATAAAATGCGCGGCAGTGCGCTGGTTCAGATTAGGGGGATGGCGCACCATCAGTCGCCGCAGAGCCCGCGCTTCGCGAATGAACTTCGCATTTCCAACGAGGTATCCAAGCCGCAACCCCGGAAACAGCGTCTTTGACAACGAGCCCACGTAGATAACGCGGCCGTCGCGATCGAGCGATTTCAAAGCCGGGCTCGGCGCGCTCACAAAATTGGTCTCAAACTCGTAATCGTCCTCGATAATGATGGCGTTGCGCTCGACCGCCGTCTCAAGCAATTGAAAGCGGCGACGCTCCGGCATCGTCACTGTCGTTGGCGCGTGATGGCTGGGCGTGGTGTAGACAAGATCACAGTCCGCGATCTCAGGTGTCACGACGAGACCCTCGTCATCGACTGGGATGTTACGGATGTCGTTCGTCCGCAGCGCAAAGATGTTACGAATATCCGGATAGCCGGGGTCTTCGAGGCCCACGACCGTATCCGTGCGCGTCAGCAAACTCGCTAGCAGATAGAGCGCATGCTGCGCACCCAGCGTGACCAGGATCTCGTCTTCTCGTGCCATGATGCCACGGCGCGGCAGCAGACGTGTGCGGATCTGCTCAATCAGCATCTCGTCATCATGGGCATGGTGATCGGCCGTCCAGCCATCCAGCCATTGACGTCCGAGTGCACGGCGGGAGCAATCCCGCCACTCGGCGATCGGAAAGAGGTTGTGATCGACTTGGCCGTAAATGAACGGATACGGCTGATCAGGCCAGTCACGCGGCTTTGCTATGTTCTCCTGCTCCGACGGACGCAGGCGCAGGCGCGCCGTCCAATCGACCTGGCACTCATCGTTCTCTGTGGATCGCGGCGTCTGGCCGCGCGGGATATTGCTCGCGGCGACATCGCCATTGACGAACGTTCCGCTCCGCTCCCGCGAGACGAGATACCCGTCGTCGATCAGACTTTGATATGCGAGCGTGACGGTATTCCGCGAAATACCGAGCGATTTTGCCAGCTGTCGGCTCGACGGCAGCCGATCGTCGTGCGGGATCTGCCCATCCAGAATGGCGGCCACGAGTTTTTCACGCAATTGCGCCTGGAGCCCGGCCTCGGATGACGGCTGAAGACGGAAGAGCAAGTCCTGCATTGGTGGGTGGCCCCAGCTAATAAAATGCGCTGGCCCTAGAATGGAGCCAAAGCGTGAAGCTAGCGTTCGATCATCATTTGCGCAATGCGCGTTTCTGCCCAATGGTTGGGCAGTCGACGCAACGGTTATGACAGAAGCATGCGCGCACGCCGCAGCTGCGCCTGCAGAGACGCCGTCGCGATACGGTTTAAAGGTGATGGCTCGCGCCAACATTGGCGCTCAACAGACCGGGAGAGACGTTCGAAATGCAGTACACCTCCAACTCGCTCGAAGAGCATTGGATGCCATTCACCCAGAACGCGGAGTTCAAAGAAAATCCGCGGCTCGTTGTGAAAAGCGAAGGCTGTTACATGTGGGACCACAAGGGCGGGAAACTGCTCGACGGCTCCTCGTCGCTTTTCAACGTCGCTTGCGGCCATGGTCGTTCGGAAATTTCCACAGCGGTCTATGAGCAGCTGAAACTCAACGACTACACGCCGCACTTTCAGATGGGTCATCCGGGCTCATTCGAGATGGCGACGAAAGTCGCGCGGCTGCTGACGGACGAACTCAACCACGTCTTTTTCGCCAACTCCGGATCGGAAGCGATCGACACGGCACTCAAGATCGTGATGGCTTACAACAATGCGCGTGGTGAGAACGGGCGCATCCGCATGGTCTCGCGTGAGCGCGCTTACCACGGCGTGAATATTGGCGGCGTGTCGCTCTCCGGCATGGTCAAAAATCGCGATATCTTTCCGCTGACAATGCCATACGTGGCCACGATCCGGCACACATGGCTGGAGGAAAATAAATTCCAGCGTGGCGAGGGCGAGCACGGCGGCGTCGAGCTGGCCAATGATCTTGAGCGGATTGTTCAGACTTACGGCGCCAACACCATTGCCGCCTGCTTTGTCGAGCCGATTGCCGGATCAACCGGATGTCTCGTGCCGCCGAAGGGCTACCTTAAGCGCCTGCGTGAAATTTGCGATCAGTACGGCATCCTGCTGGTGTTCGATGAGGTGATCACGGGCTTCGGTCGCCTCGGCCATCCATTCGCTGCGCAAGCCTTTGACGTTACGCCAGATATCATGACGATGGCGAAAGCGATCACCAATGGCTCGCAGCCGATGGGGGCGGTTGCTGTCTCCGACAACGTCTACGACACAATCATCGAGAAGGGCGGCGGCGGCATGGAGTTCTTCCATGGATATACCTACTCGGCACACCCGGCCTCGTGCGCAGCGGGCATTGCGACGTTGAAGATATACGAGGAGGAAAACCTTTTCGAGAACGCTACGAACATGTCGGAGTATTTCCTCGACCAGGTCTGGACCCTCCAGGACATCGACATCGTCACGGACATCCGCGGCTACGGTTTGATGGCTGCAATCGACGTGGCCCTGCCGGATCACGCACCGGGCGCAAGCGGCATGGCGATGCAGAAGAAACTCTTCTGGGAAGGGTTGCACCTGAAGTTCACTGGCGACGCGGGCATCATCGCACCGCCGCTTATCGTGCAGAAGGAGCACATTGACGAACTGGTCGCGAAGTTGCGGAAGGGCCTCGAGGACGCTGCGACAGGCGCATGACTATGAGAGAGGGGATCGGCGAAGGCGCCGGTCCCCTCTTTCGTATCCGGCTTCCAACATCCTCGTAAAACCGCAATCGCGCGACAGCAATTCGTCGAATACGACGTTTGCGCGTGGTCGTGTTTGCTCTATGGCAGATGCGGTGGGCGTTATCGGAGGGGCAACCCTCTCAATAGAAGCAGACGACTAAAGGGAGAAGTTCTGCAGATGAATACACTCAAGAAACTCGCGATGGCCGGTGTCTTCGCACTTGGCTCGGCGACAGCAAGCGCCGCTGAAGAGGTCAACGTGGCCTTCTTCCTCGAGTGGGCAACACCGAACCAGATCGCGAAAGTCGACAAGGCGTACGACAAGGCCATGGGCGTCGACGTGAAATGGACCGACTTCAAAACCGGCGTCGCGATGACGGAAGCGATGCTCTCCGGCGACATCGACATCGCATTCTCACAAGGGCTCGCACCGTTCGTGACCGCGATCCAGCAGGGTGCACCGCTCAAGATGGTCGGCATCGCCGTGGTCTACGAAGCGAATGACTGCTTCGTGAAAAACGGCCTCGACATCACCTCGGCCAACGCGTCGGAACTCGAAGGCAAAACGGTCGCCGTGCCACTGAACACGATGGCTGACTTTGCATTCCGCAAGTACATGGCGGCGCTGAAAGTCGACACATCAAAAATGAAGATTGTCGATCAGGCACCGGCTGACGGCGCCAAGTCGCTGGCGGACGGAACCGTGCAGATGGCTTGCATCTTCGGCGGCGCATCTTCGAAAGCTGCGGGCGAGGTTGGTACGCCGATCATGTCGTCACAGCAGAAAGTCGATGCGGGCATCGGGTCGTTTGACGTGATCTCCGTGACGGAAAAGTTCGCGACGGAAAATCCTGAGCTGCTGAAGTCCTTCATGGAAGTGACGGATGAGGCCAACGCGGCGTGGAAAGCTTCCGACGAGCAGATTGCCAAGGTCGCAAAAGACGCTGGCATGACCGTTGAGACAACGAAAGCGCAAATGGCGGGCTTCATGTTCCCAAGCCGTAAAGAGCAGCTTGAGAAGTATTTCGGCGACAAAGGCACGGCAGCGGAAGCTGCAGCCTCACTCGGCGTTGTGTTCTCAGACGCCTCTGACGGCAAGAGCATTGCCAAGACGATCGACGGATCGTTCCTGAAGTAATTCGGGACACGGCGGCCGGGCTCCTACGGACCCGGCCGCTGGCGTTTGATGCGGGTGAGAGACCGGTGTCAGTCTTGTCCTCACAGCCGTTTCGTTGGGAGCGCACCGCTTGGTTTCGCGCTGCCAACGCAACCGTTGCGAGGGCGGTGTTGATCAGGGCTTCTGGTTGAAGACCCGTCAACGGTTTGGAGGGGGGACGGTCACGCGCGCGCAGGCCAAAAGGTTGGTTGAGCGTTATCGTGCGTGCAGTTCCCAGAAGATGGGACGACGACGCAGATGGCAGATCTCACCTGTGAAGATCTGAGCATGACCTTCACGAACCCGCAGACCGGTGCGGCCGTCGAGGCGCTCAAGAATATCAACTTCACGCTCAAGCAGGGCGAGCTGCTTTCGGTGCTTGGGCCCTCGGGGTGTGGGAAGACCACGCTCCTCAACATGATCGCCGGGTTCATCAATCCGACCGGCGGGGCCGCTAGACTTGGCGGGACCGAAATCGAGGGGCCGGGCGTCGAGCGGGGCATGGTGTTCCAGCAGGGCGCCCTGTTCGAATGGCTGCCGGTCGCGCGCAATGTCGATTTCGGCTTGCGGATGAAAGATACATCGGCAGGCGAGAGCGAACAACTTGTCGAGAAATGGCTCGATATCGTTGGGCTGCAAGGGTTTGGAGATACCCCGACGTACCAGCTTTCCGGTGGGATGCAGCAGCGCGTGGCACTCGCCCGCTGTCTTGTGAACGACCCCGACGTCATCCTGATGGACGAGCCGCTCGGTGCGCTCGACGCGCTTACGCGCGAAAAGATGCAGTCGCTTGTGCTGGAGCTCTGGAAGGAGACCGGCAAGACGATCATGATCATCACGCACTCTGTGGAGGAGGCGCTGTTGCTTGGCGAACGCTTGTTCGTGATGGCGCCGCGACCGGGCCGGATCCACAAGGAGTATCGGCTGCCCTTTGCCGAGCGCGGACTTAGCGAGCCGCTTCGCGAGATCAAGCAGGACGCACACTTTTCGGAAGTCCGCGAAGAAATCCTCACCATGATCTGGGACATGGAAGAGGAGATCATGGGCCGTGGTTGAATTTCTTTCCCTAAACCGCGCGTCGATTGCGGCGATTATCGTCGCCATCCTCACGCTGATGTTTATCTCCTCGCTCTTCATCGGGCGTCGTGCAACGGCTGCCTCCGACAAGGACGCGGTGTTCGGCGATCCCGAGCGGACGCGTGGCGGTTGGTTCTGGTCGATGTGCGGGATCGCATCGATCCTGCTGATCTGGTTTTATTTTTCGTGGGGTATCGGGCGCGCCTACTTCCCGACAGCTGCCAATGAGCTCTGCCAGATCGCAAAACTCGAGACGTCGGTTGCCTCGATCAAGGCGGCGTTGCCAATCGGATCGCGCTATTACAAATCGACGCTGCTGGCATCCCGCAATCTGGTGCAACTCGACGAGCTCGATGACAGCCGACCGACATCCGCGTTTCGATCAGCGGAGAACGCTGATCTCGACTCAATTCTCGGCGATCTGCGCAAACTGATCCGCAATGCAGCAGACCCCACGCAACTGGAGCCTCAGTCGAAGGCCCAACTCTCGAGCCTTGCTGCAGACATCGCAAAGCTCTCCGACGCGCTGCGGGCTGGTGTCGGCAATCGTCAACCGACGGCCGAGGCTTTGGCGCAGCCGAAATGGGGTTTGACCGCAACGGAGATCCCGTTGCTGCCGGTCACACCACGTGGTGTGCTGTTCGACGAGATCGCGATGCGCGCGGAAGAACCGACAAAAGCGTTTCGCGCGATCCGGAATTTTCCGGGTGAGAACACCCGGATCATCCAATCCGTTAAGGCGCGGATCGCAGCACTCAAGGACGCATCGGATGTCGACGGCGCCACCGCACAGCAGCGTGCGAATCGCGCGGACTATCTGAAATCCACAGAACGGATTTTCCGGCGGCTCGACAACGGCACCATCTTCCCTGCGCAGGCGCTGGCCGTCGTCAACGATGCGATGCTTGATCTTGATGCGGCGCGGGACGAGGCCAAAGGAAGCCTGAAGATTGTCGATGCCCTCTTCCTGCCCGGGCCGGGGATCGTGAAGTCGCGAACGCAATGCACCGAACAGGGCCCACCACGCTGGTTGCCGAAGCCAACGGATGTCATCGCGAAGTTCGGCAATCTCGCCAATCCGGATGTCGAGAACGGCGGGGGATACAAAGGCTTCCCGCTTTTCTGGTGGCGCTGGATGCCAATCGCGGATGTCGTTGGGTTTTTCGTCCCTGACTGGATCGCTGACGTCTGGCCCGGTGAATATGCGCAGATCAATGCGAATGGGACCATCGAGCTGTCGTTCAAGGATAATCTGTTGCGCTTCGCTCAAGGCGATGTCGATCTTGGATCAATTCCCATGTTCGCCGGCCATCTGTGGGATTCGATGTTCCGTGTCCTAGTTGCCCTTAGTCTCGGGATCTTTCTCGGTGTGCCCCTTGGGCTATTCATGGGTGTCTCTCAGTTCTTCAAAGCGTATTTCGATCCGCTGATTGAGCTCTACCGGCCGGTCCCGCCGCTCGCCTGGGCGCCGCTGATCCTGACGATTTTCGGGATCACGGACGACGGCAAGGTCTTCCTTCTTTTCATGGTGGCGTTCGCCATCATGGTGATTTCGGCTCGGACTGGCGCGTCGGGTACCCAGCTCTCAAAGATCCGGGCCTCGCATTCGCTCGGTGCGTCGAACCGGCAGATCATGTGGAATGTCATTCTGCCGAACGCGCTGCCCGAGATTATGACCGGGATACGGATTGCGATCGGGGTTTGCTGGGGCACCCTCGTGGCCGCAGAAATTCTCGCCGGTACGACGGGTGTCGGGTTTATCGAAAACATCGCCCAAACCGTCTCGGACTATGAAATGATTTGGGTGACGATCCTCATTATGGGACTGCTCGGGCTGGCCTTCGACCTCATCATGCGCTGGGTCATCGAGAAGACAATTCCGTGGCGGGGCAAAGGCTGAGGGGGCTTTGCGAACGTGCAGCTGGACCCGCTGCAGCGGTAATTTGGCGCTTCCGGGGCGACAGCAAACGCCCTATGGAAACTACGGGCTTTGCGTTTGAAATCCCAAGCGCAAGGGGGCGGTCTTGTCGACGGGGCCGCCTGGATGAGGGGCGGCGATTTTTCGACGGCCTGCACCCACCCCGCGCTTGGTCCGGTTCGCCGGAGAGCAGCAGGGGCTTTGTGTCATCGACTTGCGGCGGCCACGCGCCCCGCCTCATTGATATGGAGCTTGCTATGGCTGGCGAATTTCCCTCCCAGGCCCGTGTGGTCATCATCGGCGGCGGCGTTGCCGGGTGCTCGGTCGCCTATCACCTCGCGGAACTCGGCTGGACCGACATCGTGTTGCTTGAGCGCAAGCAGCTCACATGCGGGACGACATGGCATGCCGCTGGTCTGATCGGTCAGGGGCGCGGCAGCCCGGTCCACCAGAAGATGGCGATGTACTCCGCCGATCTCTATGAACGGCTGGAGCAGGAGGTTGGCATCTCCACCGGTTTGAAGCGCAACGGCTCGATGTTGATCGCCAAATCGGATGAAAAAGTTCACGAGGTCCGCCATCTCGCCGCGGCCGTGAACATGAACGGCCTCGACGCCCACATCCTGACACCACAGGAGTGCCTGGAGAAATATCCGTATCTCAATGTCGATCATGTGCAGCTTGGGATGTATATTCCTCGTGACGGGCAGGCCGATCCGGCAAACGTCACCCAAGCGATGGCGAAGGGCGCCCGCGAGAAGGGTGCGCAGATCATTCAGGGCGTGAAAGTCACCGGGATCTCGCAGGCAAAAGGTGTCGTCACCGGTGTCGAGACGGATCGCGGGACGATCCAAGCCGACTATGTCGTCAACTGCGCGGGCATGTGGGGCCGCGAGGTCGGGCAGATGGCCGGTGTCGATATTCCGCTGCACGCTTGCGAGCATTTCTACATCGTCACTGAGCCGATCGACGGGCTGCCGGGCAATCTGCCCGTGCTTCGCGTGCAGGAAGAAAGCGCATACTACAAGGAAGACGCTGGCAAGATCCTGCTCGGCGCGTTCGAACCTGTCGCCAAACCATGGGGCGGTGACGGCATTCCGCAAGACTTCGAGTTTGACCAGCTGCCCGAGGACTTCGAGCACTTCGAGCCGATCCTGGAGCAGGCAATCAACCGCCTGCCAATGCTGGAAACGGCTGGCATCCATACGTTCTTCAATGGCCCGGAGAGTTTCACGCCGGACGACAATTGGATGATGGGTGAAGCGCCCAACCTGAAGAATTTCTTCGTGATGTGCGGATTTAATTCCATAGGCATTGTGTCGTCTGGCGGTGTCGGGCGAGAGCTTGCGCGCTGGATGGATACGGGCGCGCCGCAAGAGGATCTTTGGAACGTTGATATCCGCCGCATGTTCGGCTTTCAGAACAACAAGTCCTATCTCCAAGCGCGCGTGACTGAAACGCTCGGCCTGCTCTACGCCGATCACTACCCCTATCGGCAATTTTCCTCCGCGCGCGGCGTGCGTCGAACACCGCTGCACAGCCATATGAAAGACCTGGGAGCCTGCTTTGGCGAGCTTGGTGGCTGGGAGCGACCGAATTGGTTTGTAAAACCGAACGAGCGCGGGACGACGCGCGAACCGGCATACGAGTATTCATGGAATCGGCAAAACTGGTTTGAGAACGCGGCTGGGGAACACAATGCCATTCGCGAGAACGTCGGCTTTTTCGACATGTCGTCGTTCGGCAAGATCCGTGTTGAAGGCCCAGACGCAGAAGCTGTGCTCCAACGCATCTGCGGCGCGGATGTCGCCGTGCCAGCGGGCAAGATCGTCTACACGCAATGGCTGAATGATCGGGCCGGTGTCGAAGCCGATGTCACTGTGACACGGCTAAGCGAGACAGTTTATCTCGTCATCACGCCGGCTGCGACGGTCGGCAAGGAGATGAACTGGCTGCGGCGGCATATTCCGGACGACGCGCGCTGTATCGCAACGGACGTGACGGCCGGGGAGGCGGCGATCGCCGTGATGGGCCCGAATGCCCGGCATGTACTTAGTGCCTGCACGCCTGCCGATCTTAGCAACGACGCCTTTCCGTTCGGCACGGCGAAACAGGTTGAGTTCGGGCTTGGGCTCGCGCGGGCACACCGGGTGACCTACGTCGGTGAACTGGGCTGGGAGATTTACGTCAGCGCCGATATGGCGGGGCACATCTTCGAGACACTGTGGGACGCGGGTGCCGACTATGGAATTCGGCCTTGCGGCATGCATGTGCTCGACAGTTGCCGGATGGAGAAAGCGTTCCGACACTACGGCCACGACATCACCGATGACGACAACGTGCTCCACGCCGGGCTCGGATTTGCCGTGAAAGTCGACAAGGAGCAATCGCGGTTCGGCGATTTTGTTGGCCGGGATGCGGTGCTGCGTACCAAGCAGCACGGATTGACGAAACGAATGCTGCAGTTCCGTCTCGAGGATCCCGAGCCACTTCTTTATCACCACGAGCCGCTTTACCGTGACGGAAAGCGTGCCGGGTACATCACGTCCGGCAATTACGGTCATCATCTCGGCGGAGCGATCGGGCTGGGGTACGTCGACTGTGCGCCGGAGGAAAAATTTGCCGACCTTCTGACATCGGCTTTCGAGATCGAAGTCGACGGAAAGCGCCTTCCAGCAATCGCCTCGGCCAAACCAATGTATGATCCGAAGTCCGAGCGGGTGCGCGCATGAACGTGCTGCCTGAATGAGCATGGTGCGCGCCGGGCCCCTAATAGATGGTCGGCGCGCACTGACGTGTGGCACGCTGGCCTATCAACGCGCGGTAGCGGCCTCAGAAATTTACGCAACCGTCGTGCTCATCCACGGCAACTCGGCGCGCGGCAGTATTTTTTCATTCCAGATTGATGAACTCAGGTCCGAGGGTTTTGGGGTCCTCGTACCGGACCTGCCCGGACATGGCGCGTCAGAAGACGCATCCACGCCTGACGCGGTGTACAGTTTCCCTGGCTATGCCGCCGTGGTTCGCGAGCTGATTGACGACCTCGTCCGCACGCCGGTGATCCTCGTCGGCTGGTCGCTTGGCGGCCATATCGCGCTCGAACTTCTGTCGCACTACACACGCGACAGCGCTGACCGGTGTCTGGGCGTCATGGTGTTTGGTACGCCGCCTGTCGCGCCATCCGCCGCAGCGCTCGCGGCTGCATTTCATGTCGGCGATGACATGAACTACGCGGGCAAAGCAGAGTTTACCGATGCTGACGTGCGTGCATATGCAGATCTGCTTGTCTCAAGCGGCCTTGAAGATCGCGGCCCGCTTTATGAGATGGTGCGACGCACCGATGGTCGCGCGCGCGAGACAATGCTGAGACTTGGCCTCAGCGGTGTGGGTGTGGATCAGGTGGACGCGTTGCGGCGGTCATCCGTGCCCGTTGCAATTGTGCACGGTGCGGATGATCCATTCGTCCGCTTTGACTATCTCGCTCAACTTCCCACCGAAACGCTCTGGCAAAAGCGCGTGCACGTGATCGATCGGGCGGGACACGCCCCGCACGTCGCGTGTTCGGCAGATTTTAACCGTTTGCTGACATCCTATTGTATCGGGCGTCTGCAACCTTCTCTCCCTCAATCCCGCAAATAGCGTGCTATAGCTCGCATGGCGGCATTCAGGCGCGGTATCGAAGTACCGTAAGCCCGCGGGACACGAAGCGGAGTGCAGGAACGATTGGGGACGTGAGGTTATGCTTGGGGTTGATGCGTTCATCGCTGCAACGCAGTCGCTGACGCGCCGCGAAGAGCTGGTCGGGCATCTTTCCGAGACAGTGCGAAACGAGGGATACGACAATGTCGTGATCGCCCGGGTCGCAAACGGCGAGATCAGTGAACTGCTCGCCAACGTGCTGCCCGACGGTTATGCCGCGACCTACATGGACGAAAACTGGGCCCGTATCGACCCTATCCTCAGTCTGACACAACGAGCGACTCGCGCGTTCTACTGGAACGACGCGATCAAGGGCATGCGCCCCACAAAGCAGCAGTGCAGTTTTCTGAAGGACTGCAAAACGCTTGGCGTGCAGAACGGTTTCACGTTGCCGTTTCACGGCCCAAGCCGCTCTCACGACGTGGTCAGCATTAGCATGCGAGAGGATCATGCTGTCGACCCGCTGCGTGGGCCGTTGATACAGGCGATGGCTGTGCAGACCTGGGTGCGCCTCAACGCGATTGACCGACCCCTTTCCGAGCCCGGTCTGCCGAAGGCTCAACTCTCAGAACGGGAGATCGAGATTTTGCGCTGGTGTCGCGACGGGAAGTCCTACTGGACGATCGGAGCGATCATTGGGATCTCCGAGAAGACGGTGGCTTATCATATGGCCAATATCTTCAAGAAGCTTTCCGTCTCAAATCGCACATCCGCGATCATCACGGCAATTCAACTCGATCTGCTCGAGCTTTGACGACGCCTTAGGTGCGCCGCTCCTAGGTCATTCACTAGTACCTACACCTATATCGAGATGGCTCCCTTTGCAGGTGTTCCTGCAAAGTATCGGAGTTGTCATGATTGAAGCGTTCTCCCTGCGCACCGCTCACCACTTTGGCGATGCCCTCGCCTCCCAGGCCGCACTCCGCCATCGTGTCTTCGTCGAACAGCGTTCTCTCGATCATCTGAGTTACGACGGGTTGGAGTATGACGCATTCGATACGCCGGCAGCGGTTTATCTCGTTTGGCGCGACACCAAGCATACGGTGCGGGGCATGGTGCGGCTGCTCCCGACGACACTGCCCTACATGCTGCAGAGCTGCTGGCCCGAACTCGTCGAGGACGGCCGTCTGCCGGAAGATCCGGAGACATGGGAGATTACCCGTGTCTGCGTGGATCGCAGTTTTGAACCGCGCCAGCGGGTTCGCATCCTCCCGGAGCTTCTTTGTGCGGCTCAGGAATGGTTTGAGGCCAACGGCGTCACGACCATGATCGGCGTCACCCGGAAACATCTGCTCAATCA
>JBCBXF010000090.1:0-7082 GCA_039816705.1 Pseudomonadota bacterium
GTGAAGAAAGCTGGATCCGCCTCGAGAAGAAATTCGCTGACGGCGAAAAAGTTGAAGGCATGATCTTCAACAAGGTCAAAGGTGGCTTCACGGTCGATCTTGATGGCGCAGTCGCATTCCTTCCCGGCAGCCAGGTCGATGTCCGCCCCGTGCGCGATATCGGCCCGCTGATGAAATCGCCGCAGCCGTTCCAGATCCTCAAGATGGACAAGCGCCGCGGCAACATCGTCGTCTCCCGACGCTCGATCCTCGAAGAGACCCGTGCCGAGCAGCGCACTGAGATTGTCGCGCGCCTTGCCGAAGGCCAGATCATCGAAGGCGTCGTCAAGAACATCACTGACTACGGTGCGTTTATCGATCTTGGCGGCATCGACGGTCTTCTGCATGTAACAGACATGGCCTGGCGTCGTGTCAGCCACCCGAGCGAGATCGTCACCGTTGGCGACACCACAAAGGTGCAAATCATCCGGATCAACCAGGAAAGCCAGCGCATATCGCTCGGCATCAAGCAGCTTCAGGCTGATCCATGGGAAGGCATTGAGGCGAAGTACCCGGTCCAGGCCCGCTATACCGGCAAGGTCACGAACATCGCTGACTACGGCGCTTTCGTGGAACTTGAGCCAGGCGTCGAAGGCCTGATCCACGTCTCGGAGATGAGCTGGACGAAAAAGAACGTTCATCCCGGCAAGATCGTCGCAACCAGCCAGGAAGTCGAAGTGCAGGTGCTCGAAGTCGATCCGCAGAAACGCCGGATCTCTCTCGGCCTCAAGCAGACCCAGGAAAACCCTTGGGAACAGTTCGCAGAGACCTTCAAGGTCGGCACAAAGGTCGAAGGCGAAGTGCGCAACATCACCGAGTTCGGTCTCTTCATCGGTCTAGAAGGCGGGGTCGACGGTATGGTCCACCTCTCCGACATCGACTGGAACCGCCCCGGCGAAGACGCGATCAACGACTACAACAAAGGCGACACGGTTCAGGCGACTGTCCTCGAAGTCGATCCCGACAAGGAGCGCATCTCCCTCGGCATCAAACAGCTCGATGGTGATCCACTTGAAAATGCCGGCGATCTTCGTCGTGGCAGCCGCGTGACCTGCGAAGTCGTCAAGGTCGAGGATGGCGGCATCGAAGTCGCAATCGCCGACACCGAAGCCCTCGCCTACATCCGCCGGTCCGATCTGTCCCGCGATCGTGCGGAACAGCGCCCTGAACGCTTCTCGGTCGGCCAAAAAGTTGATGCTGCCGTCACGTCGGTTGATGCCCGCTCTCGCAAGGTGTCACTCTCAATCAAAGCGCTTGAGATTGCTGACGAGAAAGATGCTGTCGCACAGTTCGGATCATCCGATAGCGGCGCATCGCTCGGCGATATCCTCGGTGCCGCCCTCAAACAAAAAGAAGGTGGCGACGACGCTGACAAGTGATGACGCCGTGTCCTGAATGACGAGAAGGCGGGCGCCGGTGAAAACCCTCACCGGCGCCCGTTCTCATTTCTGCCGACAATTTCCAAACCCGGCCTCGACGTGCTCGAATTCCTGCCCCATCTGTGAGCATCGAGAAGCAATTGGGACATGCGCACGCCGCGCCACGTCAAACCGAGGGTCACCACACCATGTCGCTCGACGCTGAAGCTGTCATCGAACGCCGCAACCTACGCAAACGTCTTGGCCGCTGGCGCCTGATCGCGCTTGGCATCGCTGCGATTGCGGTTGTTGCGGTTTTTGCCCGCTTCGCCTCCGGTCCGTTGTCCAAACAGGACCAGATCGCCCGCGTCGAAATCTCGGGCCTGATCACCGAAGATCACCGTCAGCTCGAGATGCTGCGTGAAATCGGCGATGCCGAACACGTCAAAGCCGTCATTCTGCGCGTCAACTCGCCCGGTGGAACGACCACGGGTGGCGAAGCGCTATTCGAAGAGATCCGCGAGCTTACCGAGAAGAAGCCCGTGGTCGCCGTCTTCGGGACAGTCGCCGCATCTGCGGCCTACATCGTCGGTATCGCAGCCGATCATATCATCGCGCGCGGCAACAGCATCACAGGCTCCATCGGCGTGATCTTCCAGTGGGCGCAGGTTGATGGCCTGCTCGAAAAGCTTGGCGTTACCGTCAATGAGCGCACGAGCGGCAACCTGAAAGCGGCACCGTCGATGTTCAAGCCACTCACCGAAGAGGGACGCGCCCTCGTCGACGAGATGGTGGCAGACTCACACCGCTGGTTCATCGATCTCGTGAAACAACGTCGCAAAGTAACCGAAGCCTCCGTACCCGGCCTGCAAAGCGGGCGCATCTACTCCGGACGCGCCGCAAAAACGTTCAAACTCATCGACGAGATCGGTGGTGAAGATACCGCCGTCACCTGGCTCGAGGCGAAGCGCAACATCACCAAAGATTTGCCGATAGAAGACTGGCGACCGAAGCCGGAACGTGGCGGCTTTGGCTTGCTCGCACTCAGCCAATATCTCAACGGATCGCCGACAGCCCCGCTGGCACATGCGTTGGAAAATGAACCGCTCATCCAGCGCCTTCGCCTTGACGGTCTCGTGTCCATTTGGCACGGTCCGGCACGATAAAAATGCGGCTGGCGATGAGGGGGAACTGTTGTTTTCACTCGCAAAAACCAGCTCAGTGCGGGGGAAGCACACATGATCAAGTCTGAGTTGGTGCAACGCATTGCGACCGCCAATCCACATCTGCTTCATAAGGACGTCGAGCAGATCGTGAACGTCATTCTCGAAGAAATCACGACCGCGCTGTCTCACGGCGATCGGGTCGAATTGCGCGGCTTCGGCGCGTTCACTGTCAAGTATCGCGCTGCCCGACAAGGCCGCAATCCACGCACCGGCGCAACTGTGCATGTGGAGGAAAAGTTCGTTCCCGCATTCCGCACCGGCAAGGAATTGCGCGAGCGCATCAATCGCAAATGCGACGGTGGAAAGAAGGGCTTGTCGGGATCGGCAAACTAACCAATCCGCTCGTTTAGTCTGCGCTGAGCAGAGCAATCGGCGCACACGAGAGACAACTGGTGACATAGGGACGACGACATGAGCCTCATCCGGCGCTTGGTGAAATTGCTTGCAATGCTGGCCACGGCAATTGTTGTGGTGACGATTGCGGTTGCCAACAGGCAGGACGCCACACTCGTGCTCGATCCCTTCAAACCGGAGAACCCGGTAGTATCCGTATCGGCACCATTTTTCCTCTTCCTGCTTGGAGCGATGGTGATTGGAATGATCCTCGGTGGCGTGGCGTCCTGGTTCTCGCAGGGCAAGTGGCGCAAAACCGCTCGCCAGCGCACCCGCGAAGCCTACAAGTGGAAGCAGGAAGCCGACCGCCTGACACAGGAGCGGGACGCCAGCGTTCGCCCGGCGCTCCCCGCCGCCTAGCGCTCGAAGTCCGGCGATCTTCGCAGGCCCGTCGCCGTCAGCTGCGGCGTCACTGCACCGGCCCTACCGCGCGAACCGTTAGACACGGCAGCCACTGCAGCTTACGTTCATCGCCGATGAGAAGTGATCCCGCGCACCACTCCGCACAATGCAAACTGACGTCAAAATCTGTGGCCTCTCGACGGCTGAGACAATGGATGCGGCACTCGATGCCGGTGCAGCCTACGTCGGCCTGGTGTTCTATCCGCCAAGTCCACGCCACCTCACGCCGGACGCCGCCAAGGCGCTCGCCGCGCGTGCGGTCGGTCGAGCCGAGATCGTTGCCTTGTTCGTCGATCCCGATGACGCCGAGATTGACACCGTCGTGCAGGCGATTGCCCCGGACTACATCCAATTGCACGGCGAAGAACCGCCATCGCGCGCGGCTGAACTCCGCAATCGCACCGGCACAAAAATCATCAAAGCCGCAAAAGTGGCGACCGCCGACGATATCGCCGACGCCGGGCGTTATGCCGGCTGCGCCGACATCCTTCTCTTCGATGCGAAAGCGCCACCAACCGCAAGCGCAGACAAATCGCTCCCCGGCGGCAATGGAGAAACCTTCGACTGGTCGCTGCTTGAGTCCCGACCAGCAGACATGGACTGGATGTTATCCGGCGGTCTGAACGCGACAAACGTCGCCGAGGCCATCGCTTCAACAGCCGCCCCCATGATCGATGTCTCCTCCGGCGTTGAACGGGGTCGCGGGATAAAGGACGTCGCGGCGATCGAGAAATTCATGGCCGCCGTCCGCCATGCCGACAAAGCGGGAGATAAAATCATCTCCTCAACACAAATGACCGGAGCAGCTGCAGATGTCGAAGCCTGAAGACGCGCAACGCAACAGCTATCGTAACGGCCCGGACGAAAACGGCCATTTCGGCATCTTCGGCGGTCGCTATGTCGCGGAAACACTGATGCCGCTCATCCTCGATCTCGAGCGGGCTTATACAAGCGCAAAGAGCGATCCTGACTTCATCGACGAGCTGGAAGCGCTCAACACACACTACGCCGGTCGCCCGAGCCCCCTCTATTTCGCCGAACGCCTCACCGAAGAGCTCGGCGGAGCAAAAATCTACTTCAAACGCGACGAGCTGAACCACACGGGTTCACACAAGATCAACAACTGTCTCGGACAAATCCTCCTTGCCCGAATGATGGGAAAGACGAGGATCATCGCGGAGACAGGCGCCGGCCAGCATGGTGTCGCCGTCGCGACCGTTGCCGCACGTTTTGGACTGCCATGCGTCGTCTACATGGGCGCCACAGACATCGAGCGCCAGTCACCGAACGTCTTTCGCATGAAACTGCTGGGTGCCGAGATCGTGCCCGTGACGGCCGGAACCGGCACACTTAAGGATGCCATGAACGAAGCATTGCGCGACTGGGTCGCGAATGTGGAAGACACATTTTACATCATCGGCACAGCCGCAGGCCCACACCCTTACCCCGCAATGGTCCGTGATTTTCAGTCCGTTATCGGCAAGGAAGCACGTGCGCAAATGCTTGACCGCGAAGGCCGCCTTCCGGATGCACTTGTCGCCTGCATCGGCGGTGGATCAAACGCGATCGGCCTTTTTCATCCGTTTCTCGACGATGTGGATGTCAAGATTTATGGTGTCGAGGCCGAAGGAAAAGGCGTGCCGACAGGCGAGCACTGCGCATCTTTGAATGGCGGCACTCCCGGCGTTCTTCATGGCAACAGGACATACCTGCTGCAGGATCAGGACGGCCAGATTCGCGACGGCTACTCGATATCAGCCGGACTGGACTACCCGGGCATTGGCCCGGAACACTCATGGTTGAAGGAAACCGGCCGCGTCGAGTACGTCGGCGCTACCGACGCTGAAGCCCTGGAAGCCTTTAAACTGTGCACCCGGATGGAGGGCATTATACCAGCGCTTGAGCCAGCCCACGCGCTGTCCTTCGTGAGCAAGATTGCGCCGACAATGTCGAGAGATCAGATCATCATCATGAACCTCTGCGGTCGTGGCGATAAAGACATCTTCGCCGTTGCCGAGCATCTCGGCATGAAGATATAACGCCGCGTCCCGTCCGCGCCTCCACGCGCTCGGTAATATCTTCCTTTTTCTATCGCCCCTCGATCACGGCAGCGCAAACCATGCAGCAAACTCGCATTGACCAGCGCTTCGCCGCGCTCAAAGAGGAAGGCCGGGCCGCGCTCGTCACATTTGTGACCGCGGGTGATCCGGACGCGGAAACATCGGCAAAGATCCTCGCTGGCCTCGCCAACGCGGGCGCCGATGTCATCGAGCTGGGCATGCCATTCTCAGATCCGATGGCAGACGGCCCGGCGATCCAGCTTTCCTCTCAGCGTGCCCTTGCCGCCGGGGCGAGCCTCGCAAAGACCCTCGCAATGGTTGCGGACTTCCGCAAATCCGACCACGAAACGCCGATCGTGCTTATGGGATATTTCAACCCAATCTACATCTATGGTGTCGAAAAATTTCTCTCCGCTGCCACCGACGCTGGCGTTGATGGACTGATTGTCGTCGACCTCCCACCTGAAGCGGACGCCGAACTCTGCCTACCCGCCATGAAGCACGGGATCAATTTCATCCGTCTGGCGACGCCGACAACGGATGAAGCGCGCCTCCCTGCGGTGTTGAGCAACACCAGCGGCTTTCTTTACTATGTATCCATTATGGGAATTACCGGCACGGCAGCGCCTAACCCGGACGAGGTCCGCGCAAGGGTTGAAAAAATCCGCGAGAAAACCGATTTACCGATAGCGGTCGGCTTTGGAGTAAAAACGCCCGCGCAGGCCCGCGCAATCGCATCTACCGGCGATGGCGTCGTCGTTGGCTCCGCCTTGGTCAACGCCATCGCGACCAACATTGAAGCAAGCGGCAAGGCCGGGCCTGAGACTGTGGGTGCCGTTCTTGACATCGTCAGTGAGCTTTCCGAGGCGATCAGGACCAGCTAGAATGTGGCCGCACCACATCATATCGCCACGGCACCACTTGGCCGCCGCGACGGTTTCGGTATCTCAGAGGCCTGACCACCCGTGAATTGGATCAACAATGTCGTCCGCCCAAAGATACAGGGCATGTGGCGCAAGAACGAGACGCCGGATGATCTGTGGTTGAAGTGTCCGCAGTCTGGCCAGATGGTGTTTTACAAGGACCTCGAGGCCAACAGCTTCGTGGTGCCCGGTTCTGACTTCCATATGCGAATGGCGGCCAACATCCGCCTGAAGGATCTCTTTGATGATGGCGAATACGAGCAGGTCTCGGTACCCGCAGTGCCGCTTGATCCGCTGAAATTTCGTGACGAGAAGCGCTACACCGATCGCCTGAAAACCGCACGGGACCAGACAAGCCTCGATGACGCGGTCTTGATCGGTGAAGGTATGCTTGCCGACCTGCCAACAGTCGCTGCCGTGCAAGACTTCAAGTTCATGGGCGGCTCTCTCGGAATGGCGGCTGGCGAAGCGGTCGTCACCGGCATGTTGCGCGCGGTCGAACTCGGCGCACCTTTCATCATGTTCGCAGCCTCCGGCGGCGCCCGCATGCAGGAGGGTATTCTCTCCCTGATGCAGATGCCACGCACCACCGTGGCAATACAAAAACTCCGCGAAAAGCGCCTCCCCTACATCGTAGTCCTGACGCACCCCACAACGGGCGGCGTCACCGCATCCTACGCC
>JBCBXF010000090.1:7092-11531 GCA_039816705.1 Pseudomonadota bacterium
TGCACATCGCAGAGCCGGGAGCACTGATTGGGTTCGCCGGCCCCCGTGTCATCGAGCAGACCATCCGCGAGCAACTACCGGAAGGGTTCCAGCGGTCGGAATATCTTCTGGAGCACGGCATGGTCGACATGGTCGTGCACCGCCATGACATGCGCGATACCCTCGCGCGCGTGTGCCGTTTGCTGATGAAAGAGCCCGCGCGCGCCGCTGAGCACCCGGCCGTCCAGGCACACGCCAACGGTCTTGCGAATGGCGTCGATCACACGTCAGATCACGTTGCGAACGGCCACGCGCCCGACGGTGACATGAGCGCGGATCCCCCAGCCGATCACGACGCAACATCTGCCGATGACGTTGCGCCGATAGAGACGACACAGCGCGTCACGCCTCCGGCTGAATAACCCTCCACATGTCTCCCGAGGTGGCTCACTGGTGGCACACATGACCACCCCGCAATCGACGCCTGCACGGACGAACACCCCATGTCACATGCGCGTTACACGTCTTATGACGCCGTGAATCCTGCGACCACTCATAACCTGCTGCGCGACATTGCAGCGCGCGCAACCGCGGTCGCGCGAGATCCGATCGATCTTACACTGGAGCCGATGCGCGCCCTTCTCGCCGCGCTCGACAATCCGCAGGACAGAACGCCGCCGGTGGTGCACGTCGCCGGTACCAACGGCAAGGGATCAACGATCGCATTTCTCGCAGCGATCCTCGAAGCTGCCGGCGAACGCGTTCACACCTACACCTCCCCCTGGCTACTGACGCCGCACGATGGGCTGCTGCTTTCTGGGAACAATGGCATACGCGCTCCGATCGCAGAGTCGGATCATGCCACCCTGCTCTCCCGCATCCGTGCCTGTGATCTCGCGGTGCCGCCGACAGTCTTCGAAGCGCAAACGGCGGCTGCATTCCTGGCGTTTGCGGATCAGCCAGCCGACGTCGTATTGCTGGAGACCGGCCTTGGAGGTCGGCTCGACGCCACGAATGTCGTCACGCAACCAGCGCTAACGATCATCACACCGATATCGGTCGATCACGCGGAATTCCTCGGACGCAACGTTGCGGATATCGCCCGCGAGAAAGCCGGCATTCTGCGCAAGGACGTCCCGGTTATCGTCGCACGTCAGCCAGACGAGGCGTTTGGGACGATCGAGCGCATCGCCGGGGGGCTGGGCGCCGCCCTGCACACCGCAGGCCGGGATTGGGATGCGTTCGAGCAACATGGACGTCTCGTCTTCCAGAACGAACACAGCCTCCGGGATCTTTCGCTTCCCGCGCTCGCCGGCCGATATCAGATCGAGAACGCGGGCGTTGCTATCGCCGCAGCCGAATATATCTCCTCTGATCTCGGCAGAGAACCGTTGACCGACGGCGTATTGGAGCAAGGCCTCGCCACGGTCATCTCCCCAGCACGCCTGCAACCGCTCGACATTGCAGCGTTCGCCGAGGCCGGCCTGCCAGAAGGTTCAGAGATCTGGCTCGATGGTGGCCACAACGCCGATGCCGCCACCGTGCTTGCGAGCGCGCTGGCTGACATGGACGAAGCAACACCGATGCCGATCTACCTTGTCACTGCGATGCTGAGCTCCAAAGACCCGGACGTTTTTCTCCGTCCGTTTCGAGGCCTGGTGCGCACCGTCAACGCCGTACCACTGCCAGAACGGGCAAATGCGACAGCGAAACCCGCACGTCGCAGCGCAATCGTCGGCGCGGCAGAAGCCAACGGCATCGAAGCGCATGCCATGTCCGGTGTGCCGGGCGCGCTTGAATGGATCGCGCGTCAATCCGTCCATCCGGCGCGCATTCTCATCTGCGGCTCTTTCCAGCTCGCCGCCCACGTCCTGGAGATTACGACGGACAAAAAAGAAGAACCCGGCACAACGGCCGGGCTCTGACTGTCGTATCCTGCGGCGCGTTGATCAGCCGGCAGGCGCACCATCGCATGATCAAACGCTTTGTTTGATCCAATCCTCAAGCTTGCTTTTAGGCAAAGCCCCCATCTGCTGCGAGACAACCTCCCCGTCCTTGAAGACGAGAAGAGTCGGGATCGAGCGGATGTTGTACTTGGTCGCGAGGTCGGCGTTCTCGTCGATATTCACTTTCGTGATCTTGACGCGGTCGCCCATCTCGCTCGCAATTTCTTCAAGCGCCGGGCCAATGGCCTTGCAGGGGCCGCACCACTCCGCCCAGAAATCGACGACGACCGGTGTGTCAGCTTTGAGGACATCGGCCTCGAAGCTGCTATCCGTAACTGCAGATGTGGTCATAAAATTCTCCATTATGCGAGGCGCATCCGGGCGGCGCGATCACCGCTCCGGGCCGTTGACTGTGACGTAAGAAGCCGGTGAGGCCTGTTCAAGGCGGGATGTCGCACCCGACAGCAGCGGCTCGATCCGGTCCAGCCGGTCATTAGCAATTGTCATGATTCGCGCCCCATCCGTCCACAACAGGGACGCGCGCATCTCGTGATCTGGATACAGTCGGCGCAACACGAGCCGATAAGCCGCCAGCTGGACGAGATAGGGCTGGATAACATCTTCTTGCGCGCGCGGCGCCGGCCGGTTGGTCTTGTAGTCGACGAAGTGCACGACCGCGTCGCTGACCACCAGCCGATCAATCGAGCCGGCGACAGCCAGCGGCCGACCATCTGCCTTGGGGTTCTCGACTTCCGCCGCAATTGCCACCTCAGCGTGGGAGCCCGGACCGAACAGAACGGCATGCGCTTCACTCTCGGTGATCGCCAGAGTTTCATCAACCACACTCCGACGCAGTCTCTCAGGCAGATCGCCGCCACGCGCGCGCACATATTGCTCCGCCGCCGCACGCCGCGCTTGCGGAGGTAAATCCGGCAGATATTGCAACAGCGCGTGGGTCATCACCCCGCGTTGAAAGCGTCGTTGGTCCCGCGCGATTAACGGTGACCGCGCCGCCTCCGCAGCGAGGTCTGCCACACCCACGCCGGGCACGATGTCTTCCTCCGCAGCGACAATACGCGACGGCATGATCGGAATGGTCTCCACACGTTCATCCGCACCGGGCATGTCGAACCAGTCCGGCAGGCGATCAACGGGCCAAGCACCTTCACCTTCGGGTCGATGCTCGGTCACCGCCTTGTCTGTTGCCGGATCACCGCCGTCCAAGCGCCAGATCGTTCGCCCGTCATCCGCAGAATGCTCTGCCATTCCCGGCTTCAGCGCCTCCGACACCCGCACATACCAGGACCGTGCCGAAGGCGCGCGCGCGCCATGATATCCGGAGATGTAAAGACGATCGCGCGCGCGCGTCATCGCAACATAAAGCAGGCGGCGATACTCGTCGTCATCCTGATGAGCGACCGCATCCCGCGCATCCTGGATCGCTGGAACATGGCCGGTGTCCTTGACCGCCCAGATGAACGGCGCGGCCTCATCAAGCCCGGTCTGCGCGGTCGTCGTCTCCTCGTCTGCCCGGCCGCCGAGCGGAAGAAGCTGTGGACCCTGCCCTCCACTTGCGGTGCTGCAGGTATCGGGGAGAAAAACAATCGGCGCCTCCAGCCCTTTGGCGCCATGAACCGTCATAATGCGGACTTCCCCGCGCCCTTGATCCATGTCTCGCTTCACCTGAAGTTCCCCATCGCGCAACGCACTGAGAAAGCCCTGCAGCGATGGCGGATGCTTCAGATCGAACTCCAGCGCATAGTTGGTAAACTCGTCAATGGCGTCGCCGGCCTCTGGGCCAAGCCGTGTAAGCATCGCCCGCCTCAGATCGTCCTCACCCAGAACGCTGGCAAAAAATTCGAACGGCGGCGCATAGTCCGCCCGTGAGCGCCAGCGCTTGAGCCGCGACACAGCCAGGCCAAACCGCGGATCATCTTCGCTTCCCAGTAAAGCTGACCAGAGCGTGCCCTTCTGTCGCTGCACCAAGACCAGCAGATCATTGTCATCAAGCCCGATCAGCGGGCTCTTCAACACGCTTGCAAGCGCCAGGTCGTCATCGGGCAAGAGAACAAAATCGCCGAGCGCCATCAGGTCCATCACGGCAATCTGATCGGTAATCCGAATGCGATCTGCACCGGCAACGGGTATCCCGCGCGACTTGAGCGCCCGGATCAGGACCGCGGCCATCGGCATACGTCGGCGCAACAAAATCAGAACATCACCAGGCTCGATCGCAAGCCCGCTTGACGCCAGCACCTCTCGTGTATCGATCCACTGCCTGATCTGATCAGCAATCCGCACGGCCAGACGTTCAACAGGCGGAATCGAACCCTGTTCGTCGAGAGGGCGCCACGCATCCGTCTCATTGGCCTCTTCCGGCGCTTCAAGCGGCCACAATTCGACCCGTCCGCGTTCAGCCGCGCGATAGGAGATGTGCCGGATCTCCTCACCGGCATCCGCCAGCCCACGCCGCACCTCGTCGTGCGCAAACGCTTGATCCACAGCACCCAGAAC
>JBCBXF010000091.1:0-11522 GCA_039816705.1 Pseudomonadota bacterium
ATTCGTCTTAAAATTGTGTTATGACAGACGTCAGGTGAGCTCGGAGCAGGCAGCGCAGGCTGCCGCAAAATCGTTGCAATAACAACAAGCTAGCGCCAAGCGGACTTTTGCTGCGGTTCAGCACCGGAGCTTGCGCGTTTTTTGGTCAAGCAAAGCAAGCCCTACCGGAGCTTTGCACGCAACACTTAGGCGGCATGACGGCCATCTGGTCGTAGCGCAAGTCTCTGATGCACCCAACATAACGATTTTGCGGCAGCCTGCGCTGCCTGCTCCGAGCTCACCTGACGTCTGTCATAACACAATTTTAAGACGAATAGAAGCGCACGGCAGGCGTGATGATGCGAATCACCTGCGATACGGTCAATGGTACGTTGTCGTAACGATAAGATTGAACAGACCGGCTGTTCCGCCGCTCAGGCGACCGACCAAATTTTGCTGCGCCGGGCTCGCCCGGCATCGCGGTAACCGGCGCCACAGGTGACTATGTTAGGCAGCACGTTTCGAGATCAGTCTGAAGCCTCTAGTCGCCCTCTCCAGGCTCAGGCGAGAAGTGCTCCTCAAATTTGTTCTTCATCCCGTCGAACGTCTTCGCGTCCGGCAGTTCGTCTTTCTTCATTGTGAGATTCGGCCATTTCTCGGCGTACTCGCGATTGATCTCAAGCCATTTCTCGATGCCGCTATCAGTATCAGGCTGGATCGCATCGACGGGGCATTCCGGCTCGCAGACGCCGCAGTCGATGCACTCGTCGGGATGAATGACGAGCATGTTTTCACCCTCGTAGAAACAGTCAACCGGGCACACTTCGACGCAATCGGTATGCTTACATTTGATGCAGTTGTCATTGACGATGTAGGTCATTCGGATGTCCGTTTCGCCTTGAAAAGCGATCAAAAGCCGGTCGCAACAGTCATGCCACGACTGGACTTGGCTCTAGCGTACGCGCGCCGCGGCCTGCAACGCCAAAATTGCAGCCGCAGCGTCGCATCGGCTTTGCCCGGAACTAGGCAACAGAGGCTTGCGGGTTGAGCTGTCTGACGGCAGATCCGGCATTGCTGACCCATTCGGCGATCTTCTCCGCGTCAGGTGCCGGCCGATCGCGCAGCAGTCGCAGTCCCTCGGACGTCATTGCATACTCCGCAACCAGCTCCGTCAGCGCGGCAACATCTGTTTCGGCAAGTTCGCTGGCAGAGCGAACCTCACACCCGACAATCAGCTGGGCAGCCGTGCCGGTCAGCTCCGGAACATCGCATTGCAATCGCGCCTGATCCTGCCAGTTGCGCACAAGTGCCGGGCGGATATAGCTGACCTTCAGCGCCGCCGCAGTGGCCTCCGGGTCGGCACTCAGAAGGTCGCTGACGGTGACGATCCCGATCTTGTTGAGCCGCAGGGCGGTTTTCGGCCCAACGGACGGCCCATCCTCGACCTCATCGCCCATGTGCAGGCGGAACCGCAGCGATGGCAACCCGGCGGCTTCACTCATCTCACGCGCACGTGCGCGGAGTTGCTCCGCGGGGCTCGCGTCATCGTCTGCGTTAGAAGAGTGTTCGAGGCCTGCTACACGATCTGTTTCAGCATCCGCGTCGTCACCATCGGGTGCAACCAGCGGACGTGCCGCGTCGGTTTCGTCTGGTACATCACCCTGCGCAGGTGCTGCCTCCGGCTGTGATTGAACGAGCGCCTCAGGCTCCGCAGGCGTCCCGATTGTCTCGTCGTCGGCGGCCAGCGCGGCGGTTTCCCGCTTGGCCCGTGCGCTCAGAGCTTGCGCATAGTCAAACGCGCCATCGCTGTGCGGTGGTCGGTACGCCGGGCGCGGTGTGGCGCTCACCTCGCCGACATCCGCACGGAACCGCGTCCGCACCGCGCGGTCGTCTTCGGGGAGCGTGCGTTCAACCTTCCCGGTTTGTTGCAACTCGTCATACATCGCTTGCACGGTGCGACGGTCATCCACATCGTCCATGCGCCGCAGCACCCACCGCACCGGAATCTTCAGTCCGGCAACGACTGTGGCCGCAGTGAGCGGTGTTTCAGGCGGCGTGACGCCGGCATCGGCAAACGCGCGATCAAGGATGCGCGCCTGCCCGACCTGCGCGTAGGCCAACAACTGTGCGAGGAACCGCTGCGAGCGCGCATTGAGCCCGCTCGGCGGATCGACAACACCGCGATCAAAGTCATAGTCGGAAATCAGCCTGTCGTAAAATGTGTTTGATAGCTCCGCCGCATCGCAAACGAGATCCGCAAGCCAATCATCACGATCCTCGATCGGAACATCGGGCATCGGGAATTCGCGGCGCGCCAATGTTATCAACGCGTCGTAGGACTTCGATACTGACCATTCGACCGCCCGATGAATTGTGTTCTCCGCATCTGACTGGGCCGTATGAAACGGCATGATCGGGTCCGTGTAATAGTGGCTCATGACCCCGGCGGCGTAGACCGCTTGCTGCCAGTCCTTCGCCGTCAGCGCGTCGACGGTGTGGGCATACCACGCCATCGCCTTCTCCGCCGCGCCACCCCAGTAGCCATCGCGGACGTGAAGCACATGGTTCGTGAAGTCTTTGAACTCCTTGTCCGGCGCTTTCGCGCCTTCGAGGTAGCTTTCGGAATAGCGCAGAAAGACGTTGCGCCATGTGTCGGCACCCGGACCGCGCAGATGCGGTAGAGCGTCGAGCGCGAGTTTATGATGCGTTCCACGCGCGTGAGCAGCCCGCAGGATTTTGAAAAGCAGCGTCGCCTGAAGCATGGGATCACCTCGCAATCGACGTCGGACGACAAACGCCCGACCGATCACGAATCGATACGTGATTTGCGACCGGTGACCGGAGGCCACGGCATGTCTGAGATCTGCTTATCCCCAACAATCGCGAAAAATCAGCAGCTTGCGCTCTCCAACCGTGATGGCTTCAGACCGCTTCAGGCCCGATACCCGGGCCGGACGTCAAGACCTCCTGCTCCTTCTGCGCCAGCAGTTTCTTGCGATAGCGGCCTTGCACGATATCCACGAGAAGCAGGACGAACAGCGTGAAGTAGAACGTCGTCTTCGCCATTGGCTCCACGGCGTAACCAAAGAACTTGAGGTGCGCGAGATGCCCGCCCTCACCAAGCAGCATGATCCCGACGATGAAGAGCACGAACAGTCCGAGCACTTCATACATGCGATTCTTCTTGATGAACTCAGTGACGGTGTCTGCCATCACGATCATCAGGATACCGGACGCGACAATTGCGATCGCCATGATCGCGAAGCCGGGCCAAAAGCTCATCGTGTTCGTGAGCGCAATCGCGGCGAGGATCGAGTCAAACGAGAATACGAGGTTCATCGCAACAATCATCCCGAGAGCCTGGCCAAACGTCTTCCGGCCCGTATCTTCGACGCCATGACCAATGTCGTCGATCGCGATCATATGCATGATCTCCTTGACCGCCGTGTACATGATGAAAACACCACCGACGATCACGATCAGCGCGTGGCCGGTCACCTCTCCTTCGATCCCGAGGAGATCAATGTTGAAGAATGGCGTTTGGAAATACCCGATCGCCGAGACCAGCACGAACAGCAGAACGATGCGCAGAGCAATGGCGATGGCAATCCCAAGTCGCCGGACCCGGCTTTGCTCGGCTTCCGGCACCCGGCGACTTTCGATTGAGATGTAGAGCAGATTGTCGAAGCCGAGCACGGCCTGCAACATGATCAGCATCAGGAGCGTGAAGAGGCTCGCAAACGTAAAAAGCTCCGCCATTGTTCAGCTCCCCCGGTCGTCATGTTGCGTCGTCGTATGGCGTCGTCGTCGTGATCGTCTTGGCATCTGTACGTTCTGTCTATGTTGCGTCGTCGGCGAGCGAAAGATCGCAGAACCCCAACACACAGCTGATGGACGCGCCACCATCTAACCCGCCAGTGTTTCCGCAAGTTCCACGATGCGTGTCCCGGCTTCCGCAAGCGCGTCATCGTTGACACACAGCGAAATCCGCACGAACCCGGCGGTCAGTTCGGAAAAAGACGTCGCTGGAAGCACCGAAACATTTTTCTCGTCAAGGAGCCGCCACGCGAAGGCCGCGTCGTCCAGCCCGGTCCGCCGCACATCGACCAGCGCGAAAATCCCACTCTCCGGCTTGAGGATGTTGAGATGCTGACAGGGCGCAATCTTTGAAACCAGCACATCGCGCCGGCGCTGATATGCGGTGCGCATCTCTTCTGCCACATTCATCTCAAGCCCAGCAGCGGCACCGTGCTGAATGAAAGGCGCTCCGCCAAACAGCATTGCGTTGGCGGTGTTCTGGATGTGAACAGCATGGCTCGGTGGCGACAACGTCCACCCGACACGCCAACCGCTCATCGCATGGCTCTTCGACATCGAGCGGACCGAGATCGCGATGTCGCGCGCTGCGGGAAGTGACAGGGGCGAGACGTACGGCGCGTCAAACGTCAGCTCGGCATAAACCTCATCGCAGACGAGCCAGATACCGTAGCGTCGACAAAAATCCACGACCGCTTCAGCTTCATCGCGCGTCAACCCGGCCCCCGTTGGATTGTGCGGAAAGTTAAAGAGGAACGCGACTGTACGCTCAGTGATCGCTGCCTCGGCTGCTGCAACATCGAACCGGAACTGACCGTCGCGGTGCGCCAGCGGGACACGCACCATTTTCCCTCCGCTACCACCGATCACCGCCGGAAACGTCGGGTAAGCCGGATCGATCGACAGCACGTCGTCGCCCTCGCTGACGATCGACTGCATCACCAGATAAAGCCCGTTCTGCGCGCCTTGGGCGACAACGACAGAGCTGAGCGGAACATCGAAACCCAATCGCGCGCTCTCTGATTTACGGATCGCTTCACGAAAGGCAGGGATCCCACCGCCGGAGATGTAATGCGTCTCACCGCGATGCAGACTTGCAATTGCAGCGTCCACGATTGGCGTCGGCGTATCGTAATCCGGATCACCAATCGTCAGAATGATCACGTCGTCGCCGCGGCGTTGGCGCTCGATGGCGGCATCGTGCACGGCCCATGCATCGCTGGAGCCCGCGGTCAATGCTGCGGCCCGGCGCGCAACGGCAAGCTTTGGGGGTTGCGGGGCGACGTTCGCATGCATGGACATGAGAGCCTCCTTGAACGGCGTATCAGAATGCGCGGGGATCACGAATTTCAATGAGCGTTGGGCCCGAGCGGTCCAGCCCGGCGACGGTCGCATCCGCAAGTGCGTCGCCCCCATCCGCCTGTGCGTAAGACCAGTCGAACATCTCTGCCATCTTCGAGAAATCCGGTGGGATCGGCTCGACCTGCGTCGGCGCGATCTGCGCGCCGATCATGTCATCACGGATTTGCCCGAGTGCCTGATTGTTCCAGACGTAAAGGAGAATATCGATCCCTTCTTCCCGTGCGGTCGCCATCTCCTGCATCGAATACAACACGCCGCTATCGCCCGCGATCGCGACCACCGGTTGATCCGGGCGCGCCAGTTTCGCGCCGAGCGCAACCGGCAGCGCACACCCAAGCGAGCCGAAACCGGCGTCCTGCAGATACCGTCCGGGCTCAGCGACCTTCAGATACCAGTCGGCCGTGTAGACAACTTGCGTCATATCACCGGACCAGATTGTATCGGCAGGCAGCGTGTTCCGCAGCGTATCGAGGAGCGACATGTGGAGCCACGTCGTCTCGTCCGGCTCACCGAGATTTTTCTCCCGCGCGGCGGCGATCGCCTCTTGCCGTCCGTCGGGCGCGTCGCCGTGACCGAGCAATCGACCGATCGCATCAAGTGTTTCTTTCGCGTCACCGAGCAACGCGACGTCAGCCGCATAGTCGCTTGTCAGCTCATGCGGATCGAGATCAATGCGGATGAACGCACCGTTGATGATCAGCTCTGACCCGTAGGAATCCGTTGGCGAGAGCTCGGTCCCGATACCGACGACCACATCGGCAGCCCGAAGCATATCGACAGTCCCGGGCCGATCGCGCGTCGCACCGAGATACCAAGGGCTCGAATGCGGAATAATCTCCTTCGCGGCGTTCGATGACACCACCGCAGCACCAAGACGCCGCGCAAGATAATCGACCGCAGGCGCAGCAGCGCGCGCACCTCCACCGATCAGGAACAGCGGCGCCTTGGCGCCTTTCAGCAGCTCAGCCGCCTTGTCGATGTCATTCTCATCCGCGACAGGCCGCGCGGGCGGTGCGGTCTTTGACCAGTCTCCGTTCGCGGCCTCGATAAACACATCGATTGGCACTTCAATGTGGACGGGGCGCGGACGCTGGCTCTCGAAAACATCGAACGCACGGGCGATCAGGGGCGGCACCTCAGCCGCGGACATAGCCGTCTCGGAAAACGCCGTGAACGGCTTGGCAACGGCGCTCTGATCCGTCAGCTCATGCAGGTGTCCGAGGCCCTTGCCAAGTGTATTGCGCGGGTTGACAGGTGTGAGCACCAGCATTGGTACAGATGCCTGATAGGCCTGTGCGATCCCCGTCGCCGCGTTGGTCAACCCGGGCCCCGTGATGAAGAAACACGCGGCGGGGCGCCCAGCGACATCCGCAAACCCCTGCGCCATAAATGCGCCGCCCTGCTCATGCCGCGGCAGCACGTGGCGCAGACCTGAGGCTTCCAGGCCGCGATACATTTCGATCGAGTGGGTGCCGGGAATGCCGAAGACGTGCGTGATGCCATAGGCTTCGAGCAGGCCGGGTATGGCCGCGCCGCAACTGGTCATGAGGGAACTCCGGAGAGGCACGCGAGCAGCAGCTGCGCAATGGCCTCAAGTGACGGGAAAGACCATGACCCGAATGCCGCAAAGAGTAGTTCAGCAGATGCGCTCCGCCAACACCCAAGGTCGGTCGCGCTAACCGGATTTTTCCGCCGCAACGGCTGGGTGATTGCGGGCACCATCTCCGTAGACCTCGCCGGCATTTGCCGCCGCATCGTTCGGTGAAGACGCTGGATCCGTCTCCCCGTGTGCGTCGCCATCGTCCCCGGCAATCAGACCGCGCAACTCTTCCGCCGCCTGCTGCGCGGAAAGCTGGAGTTTCTCGATGTCCGAGGCGTGCTGGAAGTCGTCGTAAAGGCGCTGGCGATCATGCTGGGCGAACATGTTGACGATCCGCCGGGCTTCGGGCCGTTCAAAGCCGATATCCTCCAACACGTTTCGCGCCGTGGCGACAGCCGACTGGAAGGTCTCTCGCCGCAGCTGCGTGACACCAAGCTCCATGAGCTTGTGGGCATGCTGGCGATCGCGCGCCCGCGCATGGACCGGGACATCTGGAAAACGCTGGCGGACAACAGCGGCGGTCTTCAGCGACACATCGACATCATCGACGGCCAGCACGAATGCGCGTGCCTTGCCGACCTGCGCGGCTTCCAGAATATCGATCCGGCTCGTGTCGCCGTAGTAGATTGTGTTGCCAAAGGCCCGCGCGAGATCGACCCGTTGGGGACTGGAATCAAGCGCGGTGAACGGGATACCCCGCGCCTTGAGCACGCGCGCAATGATCTGCCCGTAACGGCCAAACCCTGCGATCACCACATGTTGGTCTTCATCAGGCATCTCATCGTAAGCGCCCGCGTCGCCTGAGCTCTGCGGCGTCAACGCCTCGTCAAGCATCAACAGCAATGGTGTCGCCACCATGGAAAGCGTCACGACGACGGTGAGGAGATCGGTCGTTGCACGATCAAGCACACCGGCGCCGAGCGCCGCTGTAAACACGACGAATGCAAACTCGCCACCCTGAGAGACCGCAAGCGCCAGCCGTCGCGCCGCCCTGTTGTCCAAGCCCTGCATGCGCCCGACGAGGTAAAGCACCGCGGCCTTGACCGCGAGCAGGCCGGCAACGAGCGCGAGAATGAGAAGCGGTTCATTGAACAGCAGCTTCAGGTTCAACAGCATGCCGATCGCGGTGAAAAACAAACCGAGCAGGAGACCCTCAAACGGTGCAAGGTCAGCCTCAATCTGATGGCGATACTCACTGTCAGCGAGCAGCGCCCCGGCAAGAAACGCTCCGAGTGCTGGCGACACACCGGCAAGCTGCATCAGCAGCGCGACGCCAACGACGGTCAGCAGCGCGCTGGCCGTCATCGCCTCGCGAACACCGGACGCCGCCACCAGACGATAGACATGCGCAAGCACATAGCGGCCAAGCAGCACAACGGCACCGATCACCGCGATCGCCGTCAGCGCATCCATCCAGCCAACCGGATCGACCGCCTCACCGTGATCACCCGCAAACGAAACCGCGGCGAGAAACGGCACGGCGGCGATAATCGGGATCGCCGCGAGATCCTGGAACAGCAGCACCGAGAACGCGAGCCGCCCGTGCCGCTTCGTCAGCTCACCTTTTTCCTCCAGTACCTGGAGAACAAACGCGGTCGACGACAGCGCAAGCGCCAGCCCAATCGTAAGCGCAACCGTCATCGATTGCCCGAAGGTCAGCGCCGCGATCGTCAGGAGTATCGCACTGACAATAACCTGTGTGCCGCCAGCACCAAAGACGGCCTTGCGCATCGCCATCAAACGCGCCGGGCGCAGCTCCAGCCCGATAAGAAAAAGCAGCAGCACCACTCCAAGCTCTGCAAAATGGAGAATATTCTCCACCTCGTAGACGGCATACACAAACCCGAGGCCGAACGGTCCGATGAGAATCCCGGCTGCCATGTATCCAAGCACAGAGCCGATTTTTAGCCGGCGCGCGAGGGGGGCCGCGATCGCCGCAGCAGCAAGAAAAACAGACGCCTGAATGAGGAATGAGCCGGTCATGGGCGCCGATCGCGTGTAAGTGGCAAAAGAGGCGGACCGCAACAGCTTCGCGTGCCACAGCGATCATCGCGAAAGCCTAGCCGATCATCGCCACAGCGTTAAGTCGCAAGACAGGTCAACGCGTTTTCATCGCGGCTACGCGCGAGAAAACGCAAGAAAAAGGGCGGCCTGGATAAGGGCCGCCCTCGGTTTACATCTCGACGGCAGACGAGAAACCCGCCAGCGTCAGATCAGGCATCCGGGACAAGATCGGCAATCTCGCCAGCGGTCTTCGCCGCATCTTCGTAGCTGTTGCTTGCGCATTGATTGTCGAGTGAATCGAACAGCGCTTCCAGCTTGTCTTCCTGCGCATCGGACAGTGTCTTGTTGTCGAACAGGGCAACTGTTTTCTTGACGAGCGCATCACACTCAGCCGCACTGCGGGGTGTGTCGGCCGCGAACGCGGCGCCAGCGAAGGCGGCAGTGAATACGCCTGTAATCAGCACATTCTTGATCATCGTAGAGTTCCTTCCTCTCACTTCGGCGATCATTCGTCGCCTTTCGTAGCCGGGACATAATGAGGTTTTGTGGCAGAACAACGCAAGTACGCCGAGTCGTGGTGAACGCAGGCGTGCCTCTGCCCTCGACGCATATTTTGCAGTTGTCAGATGAACTGGACCTGAAAGCACACCCATGCCGCAAAAGAAGACCCAGATCGTTATTGTCGGCGGCGGCGCCGGCGGGCTCGAACTCGCTGCAAAGCTCGGCGCAAAGTATGGACGCAAGCACCACGACATTATCCTCGTCGAGCGCAATCAGACCCATGTCTGGAAGCCACTGCTGCATGAAATTGCGGCGGGCACACTCGACGCCAACATGGATGAGACCGGCTATCGCGGCCACGCTCATCGCTGGGGTTACAGGTTTTTCAACGGCACAATGAGCAGCATCGATCGTGAGCAACGACAGATCGTTGTCGCGCCGCTGGTGGATGTCGACGGCTCCGAGATCACTGGTGAGCATCGCATCCGATATGATTATCTCGTTCTGGCGGTCGGCTCTGTCTCCAATGATTTCGGTACACCCGGCGTCCGCGAGCACTGCATCTTTCTCGATCGCCGCGGCCACGCCGACAAGTTCCGTCAAAAGCTGCTCAATCAGTGCCTGCGGGTCTCACGAACCTGGCAGCAGGATGCGGCGACAAAAGCGAGCGTCGATGTCGCAATCGTAGGTGGTGGTGCAACCGGTGTCGAACTCGCTGCCGAGCTCTGCAGCGCCGCGGACGGACTTCGCCACTATGGTCTCGAGGCGTTTGACGATGAGCGGATCAACATCACCCTACTCGAAGCCGGTCCCCGCATCCTTCCCGCGCTGCCGGAAAAACTGGCCGAGGCCGCACACAATGAACTTCAGGCGCTCGGCATCCGCGTTGTGACCGACATGCCGGTTGTTGAGGTGACGGCAGACGGCATGCGCACGAAAGATGGCGAGTTCATTCGGGCGGATCTGCCGGTCTGGGCGGCGGGCGTGAAAGGCGATAGCGCCATGGCCGGCATCGGCGGGCTCGAGACCAATCGTGCCAATCAACTGGTTGTGCGTGATACACTGCAGACAACCGAAGACGATCGCATCTACGCGCTTGGCGATTGCTGCGCCTGTACGCCCGAGGGCGAGGAGCGACCGATCCCGCCACGCGCGCAGGCCGCCCATCAGATGGCCGACACCGTCCGCCGCAACCTCACACATCAGATGCGCGACGAAGCGTTGGAGCCGTTCGTCTACAAGGACCATGGCTCACTGGTATCGCTCAGCAGGTTTTCGACGGTTGGCAGTCTGATGGGCAACCTGGTGGGCGGTCGCATGGCGCTCGAAGGCCGCCTCGCCCGCTTTGTCTACACCTCGCTTTACCGCATGCACCTGATCGCCATTCACGGCTGGCTCCGTGGCAGTGCCATGATCGCCATGGGGCAGGTCAACCGGGTCATCCGCCCACGCTTGAAGCTTCACTGATCCTGATTGAGGGCTATCGATACATGCATGAAGTCGATGTCATCGAAACGGATGAAAAAGTGCCGGATGCGGTTGACGTCGCAATCATCGGCGGCGGGATCATTGGCGTCGCGGCCGCCTGGCATCTCAGGCGGATGGGTCACACGGTCGCTGTGTTCGAGAAGGGGGGGATCGCGGCAGAGCAGTCCAGCCGCAATTGGGGCTATTGCCGACAGCAGGGGCGCGATCCTGCTGAACTGCCTTTGATTGTCGAGAGCCTGCGCCAATGGCGCACCCTCAATGCGGATCTCGGCGCCGAAACCGGCTTTCGGGAACGCGGCATCCTCTACGTTACGGATAAAGAGAAGGACGTCGCCGCTTGGAAAGGCTGGCTCGCGCAGGCGCAGGGCTATCAGATCCGCACCGAACTTCTGGACAGCGACGGTGTTGCACGCGTGCTCCCGAAAGCGCAGCGTCGCTGGAAGGCCGGTCTCCTCACGCCGAGTGATGGACGTGCCGAACCGTCAAAGGCGGTTCCGGCTCTCGCAGCCGCAGCGCGGGCGGCAGGTGCAACGCTTCATGCCCGCTGCGCCGTTCGTGGTCTCGATGTCATGGGTGGCAAAGCACGGGGCGTGATCACGGAAGCGGGGCGCGTGAAAGCCGATGCCGTATTGCTCGCCGGTGGTGCCTGGAGCCGCCTGTTCTGCAAGCGTCATGGTATTCGGCTGAAGGCACTCAACGTCAAGGCATCGGTCCTGCGCACCGGCCCTGCGCCCGATGTCATGGACGGCGGACTGGCAGCGTCCGATTTTTC
>JBCBXF010000092.1:0-438 GCA_039816705.1 Pseudomonadota bacterium
ATCATTTTTCTCCGCAAGGACTCTTCATGCCGCTTGGTCAACTCCCGCATCACTGACGCGTCCCGGTCACCCAGCGCGTCGGCAAGATCGGTCAGTGTTGCCGCCAACCGTCCGGGCGCTTCATAGAGAACGAGCACCCCCGGTACACCGGCAAGCGCGCCAATCCGGCGCCGTCGTGACGCGCTTTTGGGTGGCAGAAAGCCTTCGAAAAAGAACCGATCACTTGCGAGGCCGCTGACCGTGACGGCGGCAAGCAGCGCCGAGGCGCAGGTCCGGGGTGAGTGTGTGATCCTCGTCGGGCCCGCCGCGATTGCGAATAACGTTTCGGACGCGGCTTTGGAGGACGATCTGCGCAAAGCGCTCGAGACGCAGCGGCTCGGAGATGCAGCGCGTGAAATCGCCCAGCTGCATGGCGTTGCCCGTAAACGGGTCTACGAC
>JBCBXF010000092.1:448-11465 GCA_039816705.1 Pseudomonadota bacterium
GCGCTGCGCGCGGCGTCTGAGGACGCATGAGCCGCGATACCGCAAGTGCCGAACGCGTCTCGCGCTATATGCGCGGGCGGCGTGCCGAATGGCTTGCGGCAGCGATGATGATGAGCCGCGGCTACCGGTTGCTCGCACTGCGCGAGCGCACGCCCGTGGGTGAGCTCGATCTTGTCGTCAAGCGCGGCCGGCGGGTCGCGTTTGTGGAGGTGAAGCAACGTGCCACGCGGGACGCCGCACTGTTTGCCGTCACACCGCGCAATCGCCAGAGGGTCGTCGCCGCATCGGATCACTGGCTTGCCCGCTATGCGCCACGCTTCGATGGCGTGCGTGGCTACGACGTTGTTGTTGTCGTCGCCGGACCCGGGGTTGCGTTCGGTCGACGCCGGTTTGCCTTGCCACGTGTCTACTACTTGAAAGACGCGTTCCTCCACAGCTACTCCTGATCCTGCAGACGCGCAGGCGCCGGACATCATTTTTCTCCGCAAGGACTTTTCATGCCGCTTTCGATTGCCGTTCAGATGGACCCGATCAATTCCATCGACATTCGTGGCGATTCCACGTTTGCGATCCTGCTCGAAGCGCAGGCACGCGGACATGATGTTTTCTACTATACGCCGGACGGACTTTATCTCCGGGACGGCAAAGTCATGGCCCGCGGCGCGGCACTCAAGGTGCGCGACGAGGTGGGTGCGCATTATGAGCTTGGAGAGACGGTGCGCGTCGATCTGGCAAGCCACGATGCCGTGCTGCTGCGGCAGGACCCACCATTTGATATGAACTACATCACCACGACACATCTTCTGGAGCGTATCCATCCGCAGACGTTGGTGGTGAACACCCCCGCCGAGGTGCGTAACGCACCGGAGAAGATTTTCGTTCTCGACTATCCCGACCTCATGCCACCGACGATGATCACGCGATCGCTGACGGAGGTTAAAGCTTTTCGCGAAACCTATGACGACCTCATCCTCAAGCCGCTCTACGGTAACGGCGGTGCCGCGGTATTCCGCATCGGCAAGCATGACACCAACCTCAATGCGCTTGTTGAGACCTTTCAGGCCCTCGCGCCGGAACCGTTTATGGTGCAGCAGTATCAGCCGGCCGTGCGCGCTGGCGACAAGCGGATCATCCTGATCGATGGAGAGGTCGCCGGGGCGATCAACCGCGTGCCCGCAGCCGATGAAGCGCGCTCGAATATGCACGTGGGCGGCGTAGCGGAGGCGGTTGAGATGACGGATCGAGACCGTGAAATCTGCAGGCGGCTTGCTCCTGAGCTCAAGAAGCGTGGCCTGATCTTTACAGGTATCGACGTGATTGGTGATGTGCTGACAGAGATCAATGTCACCTCTCCAACAGGTATTCGCGAGGTCAAAGCCTTTGGCGGCGCCGATATTGCAGGAATGATCTGGGATGTGATCGAGAGTAAGTGTGGCTAGACGCCCGCACGCATTTTGTTCTTGCAATGTTCTTTACATGTGACTTGCCGTCTGCAAGGTTAGGCGCACTCGAATGAGGGCGTCGCATGTTTGGTCAGGTTTCCACTCTCACGTTCCAAGGCGTTGAAGCGCGACCCGTTCAAGCGCAGGTGCAGCTCTCGGGCGGGCAGTTCGCGTTTGTCATCGTCGGGCTGCCGGACAAGGCGGTGACGGAGAGCCGCGAGCGGGTGCGCGCCGCGTTACATGCGCTTGGGATTGGGCTGCCGCCTAAGCACATTACAATCTCCCTGGCGCCAGCTGACCTGCCAAAAGAAGGGAGTCATTTTGATCTTCCAATCGTGCTGGCTCTGCTCGTGGCCTGCGGTGTCATTGCGCAGGATGCGATGGATGATTTTTGCGCGATCGGTGAACTGGCGCTTGATGGCTCCGTGGCGCCAGTCATTGGTGCCCTTCCGGCTGCAATCGGTGCGAACGCGCTCGGCAAGGGGCTGATCTGTCCGGCGGCGTGCGGCCCAGAGGCGGCGTGGGCCTCCGCTGACATGGATATTCTCGCCCCCGATCATCTGCTTGCGCTGGTCAATCATTTCAAAGGCTTGCAAACCCTCAAGCGCCCGCAACCCGACATGCGCGACGAGAGCGAGGTTTTGCCTGATCTGCGGGATGTCAAAGGCCAGGAAAGCGCCAAACGGGCACTCGAAGTTGTGGCGGCCGGTGGACACAACATGCTCATGGTCGGTCCGCCCGGTTCGGGGAAATCGATGATGGCCGCCCGGTTGCCCGGCATTCTGCCCGCTCTCACTCCTGCGGAAATGCTGGAGATCAGCATGGTGCATTCACTTGCGGGTGAACTGACAGGCGGTGCGCTCACGCGCCGAAGACCATTTCGTGCACCGCATCACTCCGCGAGCATGGTTGCACTTGTTGGTGGTGGGGTCAGGCCACGCCCGGGGGAGATTTCGCTTGCGCACCTCGGCGTGCTCTTTCTTGATGAATTGCCGGAATTTTCTCCTCAGGCACTCGATGCCCTGCGCCAGCCACTCGAGACGGGTGAAACCGTCATCGCGCGCGCCAATCATCGCACGACCTATCCGTCACATCTGCAACTGGTGGCGGCAATGAACCCGTGCAAATGCGGACACTGGCAACCGGGCATTGCCTGCAAGCGTGGTCGCAACTGCGCGACGCTTTACCAGTCCCGGATTTCTGGCCCGTTGCTCGATCGCATTGATGTCCAGATCGAGGTGCCGGCTGTGAGCGTGTCTGATCTCTCAGCACCCGCGGCCACTGAGGGCAGTGTCGAAGTGGCCGCACGAGTTCAGGCTGCGCGCAATGTCCAGAAAGATCGCGCCGAGTCTCTCGGATTCACGCGGGTGCATTGTAATGCGCAGACGGAAGGTCATGTGCTCGAGCGGCTCGCACCACTTACCGACGACGCCGGCAGTTTGCTGCGCACAGCTGCTGAACGGCTGAACCTCACAGCACGCGGGTATCATCGTACGCTCAGGCTTGCGCGAACAATTGCAGACCTTGAGGGGATCGAGACGCTGCAGCGAATGCATGTCGCCGAGGCGCTCAGTTATCGAACCGAGGCAGCGCGGGTTTCGCTTGCGGCGTGAATTCGCCTCCTCCAAATGCGCTGTCCGCAATTCGCTGAGACACTCTCAGAAGGACCATTAATCGATCGAACTTTAACGGTCCGGTACAGCCTGAATTAACCTCTATTCTCTATGCCGTTGTGGTGGCGTGTATGGCAGTGAGGTGTTGCGCGCTTGAGCATTGGCGCGTGGAGACTATTTGCTGTGCCCCTGTCTGCTGCATGTGGATCGAGACCGGCAACCGCCGTTCGGGCAGGCACTGGCTCTCGCAGTTCATCCGGCGTCGAAGGGCCTGACGACGGCTCAAGCTTCGTGGGTCATTCGGGGGCTCGCGACGGCGGGCATACTGTTGCTGGCGTCGATCGGACAGCGCAGCCCCGGAAACATCGTGTTTTCGACGCGTATGCCTTGAGAGAGCGTCTCGGCTCCGCGATTGCCTTGCGCAGCGTGCAGTTTGTCGGGTTGTGCGTTGCTTTGACCGCTCTGCTTTGGCTGATGGCACCTGTGACGTGGGTTCATGTCGTCGCCGCTTTGGGCGGGTTCGTATATCTCGGCATACCTCTCGTTGCGCGAAAGGCACCAGCGCGGTCCGGTGAAGCCCGCTTACGTGACACGAAAACCCGCTCCCAGAGCGCTCAGGCTTCCGCGTTCGATATTTTTTCTCTGCCACCTATCGTGCGCGACACCGCCTATGCCGATGGTCTCGAATCTCTCAAGGACATCGAGTGGGAGCTTCGCGATACCGAAGCGCGCTATCGCGATCTCCTCGACAGTCAGACCGACATCATCCTCCGTCAGCGCCAGGACGGCAGTCTGTTGTTTGTGAATCGCGCCTTCTGCCGGACGTTCGATGTCGAGACCCGTGACGTGCTCGGGCGCTCGTTCGTGCCGCACACGCTTGAGAATGGTGAAGAGCTCGACTTTGCCGAGCAGCACGGCGACACCTGTACGGGGGCGCCACCTCCGCGTCGGCGGTTCACGCAGAAGATCTCCACCGTTGCCGGCCCCCGCTGGTTCATCTGGGAGGAGCAGACCATTCGCTCTTGCGAGACCGGGGCCGTCGAGACACAACGAATCGGTCGCGACATTACCGAGCAGCGGCACGTCGAAGCTACGCTCAACGATGCCCGCGCGGATGCGGAAGCGGCGAGCGAAGCCAAGTCGCGTTTTCTCGCAATCATGTCACATGAGATCCGGACCCCACTTGGCGGCATCATGGGGATGGCCGGACTGCTCGATCAGACCGAGCTGACACCGGAGCAGCAGACCTACACCGGCGCGCTGACGGAGAGCGCACGCTCGCTCCTGACCATCATCGACGAGATACTTGATTTCTCGAAGATCGAGGCCGGTAAGACGACATTCGACTCGCGTGTTTACGACCCCACCGAGATCATGCAGAGCGTTGCTGAACTTCTGGCGCCTCGTGCATGGGAGAAAAATCTCGAACTCGGGTGGGATTGTGAGCCGGCACTCGCGAATACAGGGTTCGGTGATCCGCAACGGGTCCGCCAAATCCTGATGAACCTCGCTGGCAACGCGATAAAATTTACCCAAAGCGGCGGTGTTCGGCTGTCGTTGCGCCTTAGCGATAGCGTCCCGTCTCGTCACAGCGGCGACGCACCCGACAGTCCGGTGGGTTGGCCAGACAGCAGGCCGGCGGTGGGGCCGGGAGTTGGGCCGGTCGCCAGGCGAGGGCCTTGTAACGCTGATGCGGCGCCATCTCTCGTCTTTCGGATCACGGACACCGGCATCGGGCTCACCCCGGATCAGCGCGAGCGGATTTTTACAGAATTCGAACAAGCCGATACCACGACGACACGGCGGTTTGGCGGAACGGGGCTTGGCCTTGCGATCAGCCGTCGCCTCGCGCGCTCGATGGGTGGCGACATCATCGTTGAAACGGAGCCCTCCGACGGCGTTGTTGACGCTGACGACAACTCAGGTGTCGTTGGGCGTGCCGCCACCTCGACGTCGTTCCTGCTCACGCTTCCGGTTCATGGTCCTTCAGTGCCCGAACGGTCACTTTCCCGCGATGGAGAGAAAAAGCGCGTCCTGATTGCAAGCGCCCGGACGATCGAAGCAGCGACATTGCTGCACACGGTGGAGACGCGTGGCTGGGACTGTCTGGTAACGCCGGCAGAAGACGCGCTGCAAACGCTGCTCGCCGCCAATGGAAACAAAGCGCCATTTGATGTCGTCATCTTGGACACCAGCGTTCACGCCGCCATTCGCAGGCAGGTGTGCCGCCGTCTCCAGTCCGCCACGACCACGGGCGCACCGCAGTGCCTGGTCATCATCGAGCCGACGGATAAGGAGAGACTCGACGAACTGCTCGACGAGGGCTTTCATGGATATCTCATGCGTCCCGTACGCCCGCGCTCGCTTCTGCGTCGACTGCGCTCCGCACCGGCAGAAAGCCTCAGCGTGGCGCCAGAGGCTTGCAGTCAGACCATACCTGCCGAAGGTCCTTGTGCTAACGTCGCGCACGACACCTTTGCCGACGGTCCCTGCCGCATCCTTCTTGCGGAGGATAATCCGGTCAATGCCCTTCTGGCACGACGCGTGATTGAACGTCTCGGGCATGATGTGGTGCACGTCGAGAACGGTCAAGAAGCTGTGGAAGCGGTTTCACAGATGCAAAGCGATGATGAGGTGTCGCCGTTCGATCTTATCCTAATGGATCTTCACATGCCGGAGATGGACGGGATCACCGCGACGCAACACATCCTTGCGGACACGGCAATGCTGCGGGCGCGAGCCGATAGCTTTGGTGACGAGCGCGCCTCGTTCACGCCGCCACCCATTATCGCACTGACCGCGAATGTTTTTGCGGAAGACCAGCAGAGATGCCTTGACGCCGGTATGTCCGATTTCGTGAGCAAGCCATTCGCCCCGACAGATCTCGCCGCAATGATCTCGAAGTGGCGGGCCCGAAAGACGCGTGCGGAAAGCGGATGTTCATAGTTGGATGTCCACACCATCGACACGCGATCAGTCGTCCCGATCCAGCGACGTGATGCGCTCGAGCATCGCGGAAAAGTCTTTTCCGCGCCCCCCCGCTTCGACAAAAGCAGCGTAGATCTCCGTTGCCTGGGCACCGAGAGGCGTTGCTGCCTTCGCGTCGGCGGCGGCCCGCTGCGAGAGACGAAGATCTTTCAGCATGAGTTCTGAGGCAAAACCCGGCTTGTAATCATTGTCTGCAGGCGACGTCGGTCCGATACCAGGGGCCGGACAATATGTGTTCATCGACCAGGACGAGCCGGACGATGTGGAGACCACGTCGAAGAGCGCTTGCCGATCCAAGCCGAGCCCGTCCGCGAGGGCCAAAGCCTCGCAGGTGCCGATCATGGTAATGCCGAGGATCATGTTGTTGCAGATCTTCGCGGCCTGGCCAGCGCCTCCCGCACCGCAGTGCACAGCCTTCTGCCCCATGATGTCAAACAGCGGCATGGCGACGTCGAAGGCCGATTTTTCTCCGCCGCACATGAAGGTCAGCGTGCCAGCCTCCGCGCCGCCGACCCCGCCGGAGACCGGCGCGTCCACGCTCAACAGACCCGCGCGCTGCGCCATATCGTGGACCGCCCGGGCCGACGTGACATCGACGGTCGAGCAATCGAGGTGGCAAGCGCCGGGCGCCGTGACACTGGCAATCTGCTCCGCCACGTCGCGGAGGATCTTACCGTTCGGCAGCATCGTAATGATGACTTCAGCCGCGTCGAGCGCGCTCACGAGCGACGCCGCATTCTCCACCCCCTCAACCTCGACGGACGCAACGTCATAGCCCCGCACGGTGTGCCCGGCCGCGGCGAGATTGGCTGCCATTGGCGCACCCATGTTGCCCAGTCCGATAAATCCGATTCTCATGGCGCGCCTCCCGCGAGTTGCAAGTCGTTTTCGAGCGGCGCCAGCATGTTGGCGATGTGCTCTGTCGTGATGTCATCAAGCGTCGCACGTTGCCATTTCGGCGCGCGATCCTTGTCGATCACCGCGGCGCGAATGCCCTCGATGAACTCACCCTCGGACATGCAACGCCAAATGAAGCGATACTCCTGCATCAGTGCGTCACGCAAACCGAGCTGCCGTGCTTCACCGATCATCCGGTGCGCGCATGCGACGGAGAGCGGGCAACCCGCGCGAAGTTTTTTCAGGGTGAGCGCTGCCCAGTCGGTCGTCATGTCTTCCAGACGTGCCACGACCTCATGGATCGTCGCGGCGGAAAAAGCGAATTCAATCTGTTCCTTCACGTCCGCGAGTGGCGCGTGGGGTGCCGGCGTGGAAAAGGTCGCGATGACTTCCGGGCTGGCTTCGCGCTCGATCGCATCGATCAGTGGGGTGAACCGGTCTTGCGACACATAGGTATCGGCAAAGCCTGCATAGATCGCATCGCCCGCGTGCATACGCGTTCCTGTTGTGCCGAGATATTCTCCTATATGTCCCGGCGCGTCTGCGAGGATTTTTGATCCACCGACATCAGGCACCAAACCAATCCCGCATTCCGGCATCGCGACAGATGTCGAGTCGGTCACGATGCGATGCGACCCGTGGGCTGAGACGCCCACGCCACCGCCCATCACAAAGCCATGCATCAGCGCGACGAAGGGTTTGGGATATGTTGCAATGTCCAGATTGAGTTGATACTCGCGCGCCCAGAAACGTCTGCCGAAATTATAGTCGCCGCGTTCCCCCGCCTCGTAGAGATCAACGATGTCTCCACCGGCTGCAAACGCGCGTTCACCTTCGCCGTCGATCAGAACCAGCGCGACATCCGCATCATTGCGCCATCGTGCCAACGCGTCCGCGATCTCATCCAGCATTGATGCCGTGAGAGCATTTAGCGCTTCGGGTCGGGTCAGGGTAATACGGCCAACGCGGCCGACCAGTCGAACATTGATCTCCGTCATCCCCGCGCTTCCGCAATCAGTGCGCGCGAGATGATGACCCGCATGATCTCGTTCGTGCCTTCGAGGATCTGATGGACGCGCAGATCCCGCACGATCTTCTCGATCCCGTAATCCGAGAGGTAGCCGTAGCCACCGTGAAGCTGCAGGGCATCGTTGGCAACGCGGAACGCGGTGTCGGTGACAAAGCGCTTGGCCATCGCACAGAACTTCGTTGCGTCCGGCGCTCCTCGGTCCAGCTTATGCGCGGCTGAACGGAGAAAAATACGCGATGCCTGGAGGTCTGTCTCCATATCCGCGAGGCGAAACTGGAGCGCCTGAAACCCATCGAGTGTTTTGCCAAACGCCTTGCGTTCCCGCATGTAGGCCAGTGCAGCATCAAGTGCGCGTTGGGCGCCACCGAGGGAACAGGCGGCGATATTGAGCCTGCCACCATCCAACCCGGCCATGGCATAACGGAAGCCTTCGCCTTCTACTCCGAGGAGGTTTTCCGAGGGCACCTGTGCGTCGTCAAACTCGACCTGCGCGGTCGGCTGGGAGCGCCAGCCCATTTTGTCTTCCAGACGACCGAACGACAGGCCGGGTGTTCCGTCTTCAACGACCATCGCCGAAATGCCTTTCGGGCTGTCCTCGCCGGTGCGGCACATCACAATGTAGGCGTCGGAGTAGGAACCGCCGGAGATGAACGCTTTCGTTCCGCTGAGCGACCATCCGGCATTCGTCCGCGTCGCTTTCGTCTTGAGAGCTGCAGCGTCGGAGCCAGAGCCCGGTTCCGTCAGGCAGTAGGAGAATATTTTCTCCATTTGGCAGGCAGGTTCCAGCCAACGCTCGCGCAGCGCATCGGAACCGGACTTTTCAATCATGGCGGCGCACATATTGTGGATCGACAGAAACGCGCTGACGGAGGGACACGCCATCGCAAGCGCCTCGAAGACCAGCGTAGCGTCATGGCGTGTGAGACCAGTGCCGCCGTTTTCCTCCGTGACAAACAAGGCTGAGAGGCCGAGTTCTGCCACGTCTGGCCAGAGGTCTCGCGGGATGGTGCCGGCGTCTTCCCACGCACGGGCATGTGGGGCGATTCGCGATTGACCGAAATCGTGCGCCATTTCGAAGATGGCGACTTGTTCGCTGTCGAGGTCCATGGCGTATGCGCTCCCTGTTCCGCCCTCTTTCGAATGACCGCTTTCCTATCGCATGTTTGCGCCACGCGCGCAGCGTGATGGCATTTCGTAGATCATCAACGCTGAGATCCGACAGTCAGCGGCGCCGGGTGAATTGCTGTGACATCGTATGCGTAGATCCAATCCTGCTGACGCTGGAGGAGTGCCGGTGCGATGCGGCCGACAAGCTTTAGCGTGCCGTACATGAGGCCTGCGTTTACCGGGCCGGAGCGATGAAACATGTCGAGATTTCGCGTTGCTCGCCGTTGAATTGCAGCGGTGCGCGGCTGTCTTGCGGCCGTGTAGCGGTCAAAAGCGTGGTTGAGATCAAGCAAAGACGGCGGGTGCTTCTGACTGGCCTGGTGAAGTTCTGCAGCGAGCACCCATGCATCTTCTAATGCCATGGCGGCGCCTTGCGCCATGGACGGAAGCATCGGATGCGCGGCGTCACCGAGAAGACCAATCCGGCCATCCGACCATTTGCTCAGGGGAGCGCGATCGTACAACGGCCAGCGATAAACCTCTCTGGAATTAGCGATAGCGGCACGGAGATCTCGATGAGCGAACTGCGGTGTCGCGAAGCGGTCCTGAAAATCTGTCGGATTTGCGGTACGTGACCAACTCTCCGCACTCTCGTCGGCCTCATTGATAACACCGACGACGTTGAGCAGTGCGCCTCCTCTCACCGGATAGGTTACGACATGGCGCCCGGCTCCAGCCCAGACGGTGGTCTGACCGACGTGCAAGAGCGATGTCGGACCGGCCTCTTCGGACCGTCGCGGGACCAATGCGCGCCATGCGACTTTCCCGGTGAAACGTGGCGCGCCGTCACCGACAATCTGGGCCCGCGTGACCGACTTCAGTCCGTCGGCGCCAACGAGGGCGTGGCCCTCCACCGTCTCGCCATTCGAAAGATGGGCGATCACATGAGTCTCAGTTTGCGCGATGCTGACGACTTCGGCGTTTGACGCGATAGCGGAGGGAAACTCTTGGATGACAGCGTCACGCATCGCGGCAACCAGATCAGCACGGTGGACGACCCAATAGTCATTGCCCCATCTGTGGCGCGCGGCGTCGCCCAGTGGAAGGGAAAATATTTCTTTGCCACTTACGGCATGGCGCACGGTGACAGCGTTCGGCTCGCAACGCAGTGGCCTGAGTGTATCGGCGATACCAAGCGCACAAAGGACGCGCATCGCGTTCGGACTGAGCTGGATGCCGGCCCCGACATCCTCGAACGTTGCGGACCGCTCAAGAACACAGCACGACATGCCAAGGCGCCCGAGCAGGATCGCGCTCGCCAAGCCGCCGATACCGCCACCGACAATGAGAATGGTCATGCCGGGCGCCCCGCCACTACGGCAGGCGGATCGCGCCGTCGAGACGCACGGTCGTGCCGTTCATGTATGGGTTTTCGGCGATGGCGCGGACCATTTTCGCGAATTCTGACGGACGTCCGAGTCGCTTCGGAAAGGTGACCTGCTGGCCGAGCGCGTCTTGCGCCTCCTGCGACAGGGAGTTTTCGAACATCGGTGTCAGAAAGAGACCGGGCGCGACGGCGTTCACGCGGATGCCTGAGAACGCAAGGTCACGGGCCATCGGCAGTGAGGATGCGGCAATACCGCCTTTTGAAGCCGCGTAGGCGGCTTGGCCCTTCTGACCATCAAAGGCGGCAACCGATGCGGTGTTGATGATAGCACCGCGGCCGCCATCTTCATCAGGTTCATTTTTCTCCATGTGGAGTGCCGCGAGGCGCGCAACGTTGAAACTGCCAACCAGATTGATGTCGATGGCCTTGCGATAGGTCTCCAAGGGGTGCGCGCCGTCCTTGCCTGTGGTCTTGATGGCGAAGGCGATTCCGGCACAGTTGACGCAGAGGTCGATCCCGCCGAACGCATCGACGACGGCGTTGAGAGCGTGCG
>JBCBXF010000093.1:0-11417 GCA_039816705.1 Pseudomonadota bacterium
CGGCACACCGGAGTACCTGCGTTCGGACAACGGACCAGAGTTTACATCCGCAGTGTTCAAGGACTGGCTGGTGCGTGTCGGTATTGTGCCGATCCAGATCTACCCGGGCAGTCCCTGGGAGAACGGATACAACGAACGCTTCAACGGGACGCTGCGCGAAGAAGTGCTGAACGCTGAGTGGTTTACCTCCGCTCACCAGGCACAGGCCGTCATCAACACCTGGCTCAAACAGTACAACCACATCCGTCCGCACGAGGGCCTCGGAATGCGTCCGCCAGTGCCGGAGACAATCTAGAGAAACGGAGATTGAGTGGTGCAGACGATGGGCCCTGGACAGGGATATATTGTAGACTTCTACGGTCATCAAATGAGATGCTACAGCTATACAGGCATAGCAATGGTGCCGGAATGGATCCTGTGTTCGATCACATTATGCGCATCAACACTCGCGATTGGGAGAAACCGTCGCGTCGTGTGAGCGCCGAGGAACGGCCGGCGCCATGCCCGCATTGTTGCGGCACCGGCATTGTTCCCCACTGCGACTGCTGTACGTGTCTGTGCGAAGCATGTTTCGGTCGCGGCACACGCCCCGGATTGCACCGCTCGACAAGCGCCGACGTCGAGCCGACTGACGGGTAATCCATGCCCACGGCAGGAGAGCCACCGAAGCGGCTACCTGCGCTTGCACGCTCTCGCGTCAGCCGTGCAGGACCATCCGCTCGCGCCTTTGAAACAGCGGACGCTTTTGCTGGCAGCATGGCGGAAGTTCGCCCGCTTGTGATGTGTGTTCCGACCCTATGCGACCTGCAGATCCTGCAACGCCCGTTCAAACGTCTTGCCCCCGGACGACGGCAGCGGAACGAACGCCTTTTCAAGCCGCCGGCAACGGTCTTTTGCATAGAGACAGGCACGATGGCTGATACAGTCGACGGGGCAGAAGACGACATGGCACTGCGAGATCAGGCCGCCGATCCGGGAGAAGGCCTCTCCTTTGCCACCATCGTGATGAATAAACTCTGCTGACGCCGCGTTGGCAATCTCACGGAGCCTTGTCACCGCACTCGATCGACCACCGAGGTAGAGAATCTTGAGATTCTCTCCGTGGTCGATCTCGATCTGGCAGGCTTTCGCGCCAGGACAATCCGTTGTTGGTTCAGCCACGGTGGTGCGTCTGCGAAGCACACGCACCTCCGCGTTCAGCTTCTGAAGTTCTGAGGCCAGCCCTTCTTTTTCCGCTTCAATCGTCCGCGCACGCTCGCGTGCTGCACTCAACGCGCGGCCCTGACGCTCAAACCTTCTTCGAATTCGATCGTCCGTTCCAATAGCGCATGGAGCTGCGTTTTTGTCGGCGACCCCGCGCAACTGGGAACTACGAAGCAACGCAATCTCTCCGTCACGTGCCTCGAGTGCAGATCTGTGTTGCGCAGACTGCCGCGCAACTTTGCTTTCAAGATCCTCGATGTGCGCTTGCAATTCCGACGCGCGCGCTGCCGTTGCGTGAACGGTCCGACCGAGAATGTGGCTGAGCATGTGAACGTCACCGAAAATCTTGACATGCAGGTCCTCGGAAACATGCGCGTATGTCTGAAGCGCCCAGTATGCGCCTGCAATGCGTCCCGCGTCGTACTCCCGTTGCCAGAGCTCTGCGAGTGCCGCTTCGTCGGTCAATTTCCCGACGACGCGCACCATGCCGGCGTTGCGACGATCAAGAAATTTCTGGACGGTACGTGCGAGTGGGCAGTCGCGGGCCACTTCTTGCGCGAAGTAGCCATGCAGCCCGTACGGCGTGATGTCATCACCTGCGACCAGACGGCAGCGCTTCAATAGTTTCAGGAGGTCTCCGTGACTGAGGCAAGTCCCGACGATTGAGCAATGACAATTGTGCCGCGTTTCCCAGATTTTCAGGCGCCCCTCCTTGCGGCTAGGGCTTTTGATAGATTCCCTCTGACGATCGACCAGTCCTGGGAGGGCCTTCGCCGAGATCTCAATGCTGCACATTGTGCCAAGCTCCGGTAGCTGGCCGACAGTGCCATGCTCTTTTGTCGACCATTGAAATCAACAACATACTTGACCCAGCAGGTCAATAATTTGCTACCGAAATGAGAAGGGGATTGAAAAGGTGAGTTGTCTCGCCGTTGCGCCTTTCGGTGGGCGGGGGAATGGGGACGAACGTCTGACTGCCGCGAGCGCTGCGCGATCAAGCGCCGCATTGCCGCTGCGCCGCACAATCCGTGCGTAACGCAGTGAGCCGCTTGAACTCAGCCCGAATGATACGACCACCCGGCCACGCCCCGAGGCGCCGGGCCGATTGGACAATATTCTGGCGCGGACGCGAGCGGCATAGCCTCGGACAGCTCCTGGACTGGCTCGACCTCTTCCGCTGCGGCCGCCCTGTGATCGACCTGCCGATCCCTGCGTCCGCGATCCCCTCTGGCTGCTGCTGCGGCGTGAGGCGCGTTTTTGTTTGGCTTTTGCCGGCCGTCTGGCGGCTTTTTTCGGCTTGCTTCCTGTGCGCCTTGGTTTTGCTTTTCGCGCCGGCTTCGTTCGCTGCGTCGGGCGTTTGATCCTCGAAGGGTTGGGAGGTGCGAGCCGAACCGGCGCAACGGCCTCGACAGTCTCTGGCAAGGCGGTCTCGCCAGACTGCACCGCCGTAACGGCATTCGCCGAGACCGATTGCGCCGTGACTTCCTCGGTCTCGACATTCGGTTCGGGAACAGGCAGCGCCGATACGTCGTTCGCCATGACCGCCTCGGCTGGATCGACTTCGGTCGGTTGGCGGGCCTTGGTCGGTGAGACTTCCGTCTTTGGCGCCACGCTTGCCGGGGCAAGCGGTTCGGTTGTTTCGGTTACCTCGGCCGTCTCGTTTGGCGCTTCTGCTGTGGTGTCCGGTGTCACGTCGTCGATCGGTTCCGCGGTTGCCTGCTCCGTCGCGACGGCGCCGCCGAGAACACTCGCAAGGCTTCCCGATATGGCGACCGGCGGTCCGGCAGGTGGTTCGGAGACACCTTGTGTCGGCGGGCGGACGGTCAACAGAATCAGCGCGTGCAATGCCAGCGCCGCAACGAAAACGGTCGTCCAGTATGGGCCGGTCCGCATCATGGGCGACGCGCCCGCTCGGACATGACAGCAACAGACTGATGTCCGGCTGCTCGCAGACGGCGGGCAATGTCCAGAAGTCGTGCGGCGTCCAGCCTTCCGTCGGCGACAATGATCATCGTGTCCCGCTCTGTCTTGACCGGCACGACAGTCGCCAGCGCATCCAGCTCGATTTCCGTCCCGCCCCACGTGATACGGCCATCCTCGAACGCAATCAGCCGCGACGGCGCGACCTTGCTGCCTGCGTCCGGGTCAATCTTCGCGAGTTCGATGTCTCGCGCAGAGAAGGGGCGAAGCGCGCCCGCGACGATGAAGAAGATGAGAATCAAGAAGACGATGTTGATAAGGCCGGTGAGGTCGGCATCACGTCGTCGCGCGGCTCGGGAGGTTCGCAGTCGCATGGAGTACAACCTTCGACTCAGTCACCTAGTCGACAACGCGGACAGACTGAAATTCACTTCGCCGGACCTGCGTCAGCGTCGCGACGAGATCATCGACGGTGGCGGACCCGGTGGCGACAACCACGGCGTGTTCTGCGCCAGCGTTGATCAACTCGGACAGCACGCCGTCGATCTTGTCGGATGCGGTGGCGGCGCCATTAACCCGCACCCCTCGATCCTTTGCCACATGCACGAGAACCACTTTCGAGAGATCGGCGGTGCCCTGTCCGTCCGATGCGCCCGCGGTGTCGATGGTCACCATGCCGAACTTGAGAAACGTCGACGACAGCATGAAGAACACGAGAAGCAGGAAGACGACGTCAATCAGCGACGTGAGTCCGATCGCTCTGCGTGCACGTGCTGCTCTAGCTAGCCGCATGGGGTTCACCACCCATGGACGGGCTCGCCGGTGCCTGCGCCAAACGCGGTGTTTCCGGAGAGGACAGGCGCCCGGTGAACAGGCTGGTCAGCGACGACTCGATCATCGTCGTCTCTCGATCGACCTTGCCTTCGAACCAGTAGAGCGCGAACGACGTCGGGATAGCGACCGCAAGACCCACCGCGGTGGTGATCAGCGCCACCCAGATCCCGCCTGCCAGGACCGCCGGGTCGGCATCAGCGCCAGACGCCTGAAGCGCCTGGAACGCGCTCATCATGCCGAGCACCGTGCCGAACAGACCGAGGAGCGGCGCGAGCTGCGAGATCGATTCCAGCACGCGGAACTGCCCCCGCAATCGCGCCAGTTCATGCTGTGCGACACGTTCCGCATCTTCGCGAACGATCGCTTCAGCAAGCCCGCTGCCGATGCCGGCCATGGCGTGCGCCAGTACGACGGCGTTCGGACTGCGGGAACGCCGCAATTGCGTTGCGGCCTGTTCCCGTCGACCCGAAAACCAGGTCCGGAGAGCCCGCTCGGATGCCCGGCCCCTGCCGACGCCGCGAAACCAGAACTGCGCGAACTTGTACAGGATCACCGTCAACGCTGCGATCGACAGGACGAGCAGGATCGCGACGACGGGCCCGCCACGCTCCAGCAGGCTGGCGGCGGCGGATGGATCAAATTCGACAGCCGACCACAGGGCATCGATCGGCGATACCGCAGTGAGATCATCGGGCTCGATTGCCGGAACTTCGACCAATGTCTCTTCCATCCTGAACCTCAGAGAATGAAGGGTACGTCGATGCGTGAAGAGAGTTTTGCTGCCGCAAGGCATGTCGCCGGCGTGAGTTGATCACCTGCGCACTGCGTGATGTCGTTCAATAGAGCGCGTCCGACATCGCCACATTCAATCCCTTTCAGATCGAACTGACGCACCCGCGACTTCCCGACCGGCAACTGCCCGGCGGTGACCGCGATCAATCTTATGATCCGTTGATCCTTGCCGAACAGCACAAGCTCGAATCTGAGATCGGTGACTTGTTCGCCGAGCGCATTCTTCATGAGAAAGGTGACACGACAGGCTCCGCCGACTTTCGATAGATCGTTCAGCTCAATCGAAAGTTCTGGCGCCTCACTGGCGTGACTTCGAAATTGCCATGGTGTCGCAGCCAAAACACCGGCCAGAAACAGGACATACCCGCATGTCGCTAGCCGCATAACGTCTGCCTTAAGCTTTCAAACCGTTCGACTTGGTCTGGCCTCAGATTTCTCTCCTCATCGCGACCAACGAAGATTTTGAACATGGCGTGACCATCTTCGTCGAAAAACTGTATCGAGCAGGACGGGCGCCCCATGAACGGGCGTGACACGAACGCGATGTGCCGGCAGCGCTCCGCCTTGATATGCCCGCCGATCGGGCTGTCACCATGGATGTTGAAGTATCCGCGTCCGAATGAACCGGGAGGGATTGGCCCCTTGCATTCCAGAACAATGTTTGGCGTGTGGACGATCATCATCACGTCGCCCCAACCCGTGAGGTCCTGAAAAACAGCTTCGAACGAACTCGACGAGACGATCGCTGCGTGATCCTCTGCAAGGGCATTCACGACATCGAAGGTCGACACCGCGTGCCGGTCTGCGATCTGTTCAAGAATTCCGTCCGGATTTTCGGAGAGCAGCGCGACGATTTCCGGATTCGCGGCCGGCCGGTGCCATTCCGGCTCCAACGTGGCAGCCTCAGGCATCGACAGGCTCCGGCTCAAGCAGACGCTTTGTTCCGTCCGCAGCGACCTCCTGAACGGCTGTGAACCCTTCAAACTCCGGGTGGCCAAGGTAAAGCGGACGGATCGTGCTCGAACCCGCGTTTGCGTGTGCCTTGCGGAACTGCTCTGACTTGGTCCAGGCCTCGAAGTCCACGTAGCTGCGCCAGATCGTATGTGAGGCGTAAAGGATATGATCGTCGCGTTCTGGGCCGCGCAGCAAGTGGAAACCAGCGAAGCCATCGAGTTCGTGCAGGTAGCTTTCGCGCTCGTTCCACAGCTTCTCGAAGTCGCGTGCCGTGTCTTTGCCGACCTTGAAGCGGTTCATCGCGATGTACATCGTCATTTTATCCTCGGTGGATGATTAATGGATCGGCACAGCACAACTCGAGGGACAGAAATTGCGATGCGCCCGCTTTCTGAAGCGTGCCTGTATCTTTTGCGAATGATGCCACCCCTAGCATGACCAGCAGACCCACATAGCAGTTCAACACGCGTATTGTCGACTCAAACGGTCCACTTATATTCGGCGAGAAACACAATGCATCAGCAGCTCCCTGTGCCGCAGAGCGGAATTTTATAGGCGATCCCCGCTTTGAAGTTGCGGCCCTCTTCACTGACGTTTGCGTCTACCACCTGATAATCTTCATCGGTGACATTATCGACGCCGAGGTCCACCCGCAGTCCTTTGAGAAGTCCGTCGTCTGGCTCCCAAACGGCGTAAAGGTCGAAGACGTTGTAGGCATCACGGATCTCCGCAGGAGAGTTCACTTTGTCGAACTCCTGAGCGAATGTCGCGCGCACACCGATGCGAGAATCGAGTTCGGGCGACTTCAACGCAGCATCCACATAGAAGCGGTCGGCGCGCAGGGAGCCGATGAACGCGCCGGTCTGTGCGTCGACGCCGTTTGTCTCGGAGTACGTCGCCTTCATGAAGAAGTACGTGCTGTCGTAGCTCGCCTCGACTTCGATCCCGTCCAACTCAGCCTGGCCAATGTTGACGAACTGCGATGTACCGAAACCACCAATCGGATTGCACGGAGGCGCGAATGGGTTCGGAGGAATGAATGGGTTACAGTTCGGGTTCGAGATGCCGGCGTTGACCTGAAGATTGATCAAGTTCTCGACGTCATTCTCCCAATAAGACCCCTTGACCCTGAATTTATCCCCTGTCGACATGATGTTGTTGAACTGGAGACTTGAACCGATCTCCCAGCCGTTCGCGTCTTCCGGCTGCAGGTCGGGGTTGGCAATGAACTCGTTCGTCAGGCCGAACGGACCGTCGAAGTGCTTGCCGAGTGCGAAACTCTCGTTGAACGACGGGGCCCGGAACGCATCGCCCATGTTGCCGAAGAGCGTGAACCATTCAACCGGACGATATGCGACCGCGATCTTTGGAGATACCGCGGTCTCACTCGTATCTGTCCCCGTTGCATTTTCGGAGTCGAAGGTGTCGTAACGCACGCCGGGGATGATGCTGAGTTGACCAAGCCCGACGCCTGGCTTTCCGAGATCGATCTCCAACTCAGTGAACAGGCCCACGAAATCGGATTGCGCCTGGGGCACACCGCCGCGCTGGCCGGTTGCACTCTCGCTGTCGCGGCCGGTCTGGCGGTCCTGATATATGTCGACGCCATAGGTCCATGATGCGATCACCGCTGGTGCGAGCGTGAACTTCGAACGATTGTCAGCCTTGAAACCACGGGTGTTCACGTCCCGCGTCAGGAAGCGACCACTCAGGATTTCAGGCTCTTCGACAACGTTCTCCGCAGCATACACCGATAGTTTCGCGTCAATCAGGTCGTTGCCTGCGGGATTGTACTCAATCTTGCTCTGCAACGTGTCGCTGCGCGCATTCCTCGCAACTTCGGCATTGTTCGGGCCGATCAATCCGAGACCTTGCGCATTGTTTGCATCCGTCGCCTTGCGGTCGAAACGTATCCATGACGTGGTCCATTTCCAGGCCTCGCTCGGGCGGAGAATTGCCTTGAGGAAGACGCTCCCGATCTCCTCGTCGTTCGGCAACGTCGTGTCATTGCCCAATTCGATATCACCGGCCGTGCTGTAGCCGATGTTGCCGACGATTTCGCCCGTGCGTTCTTCGTTCGTCGCGACGATAGTTGCCGAGTAGCGGAACTCGTCATCGAGGGATTGACCCGTCCACTTAAGCTTGGCCGCGGCCAGTTCATTGCCTTCGAGGATGTCGCCCGCCTCGAGCGTGCGGAAGGCGAAAACGCCACCAATCGCGCCGCTTCCGTAGATCGACGATGTCGGTCCCTTCACGACCTCGGCGGCTTGCAGGATATCGGGGTCAAGAAAAAGTCGTCCGTCGTGGCCGGACACGAAATTCTGACGCGCGTCATCGAACAGGATGAGAACCCCGTCACCTTGCTGACCACGTATGATCGGAACCTGGCCGGACCGCCGGGGCCCGCCCTCGAATTCGACACCCGGTGTTCCCTGGAATATGTCGGCCGGCCGCGCCGCAACCTGGTTGTCGATTTCCTCCCTAGTGATCACGGAGACACCCCGGAAACTCGAATGCGGACGTTTCGCCGCCAGCTGTCGCAAAAACGGAGATCTCTTCGAGCTGCGTGCCTTGAGCGCGCGATTGCGTGGCGCCCAGTGCAAGGACTGCGATTGTAAGCGCCGTCGTCGACGTCACGTGTGATGTGAAATTTTTGAGCGCCATGCCCTCTTCCCCCAAATCATCCTGACATGCGGTCAGGGTTGACGTTCTGGCGGGCTGGCCGGGCGCTCTTTCGCCGGCGGGCTGGCTATCAACGCATGTACACGCACAATCGTGCGGCCAACCGTAAGTTGACCCACGCAATCAACAACTACGTTGACCGAATGTCAATGTGGAACTAATGGATCAACAATCGAATTCGACGAGTGTTGCGGAACAGTCGCAATTATCTTCCCGCACTCGCAGTCCAAGGTGCAGCTTTTGACCAAGGAGCCAGGCAGGCCGACGGACGGCGCGCCCGTAAAGTCGCAACGTCAACGGCCTCCTCCGACGTACGATGTGAGCGAGCTTCTGCGTGGTGTCAGCGAAGCCGTCATCGTGCACAACGGAGAAAATTACAGGTTGCGCGTCACGGCGCGCGGTAAACTCATCCTCACCAAGTAAGGGTCGGAACATGCGTGTACTCGCAATAGCGATTTCGTTCTGTACGTCTGTCGTGTTTGCAGCATCGTCCGTGCGAGCGACGGACTCGAATGCGCCATACGACACGTCGCGCATTCTTTCGATCGGTGGCAGCGTGACCGAGGTTTTGTATGCGCTCGAAGCAGCAGACCGCATTGTTGCCGTGGACACGACGAGCCAGTACCCGTCCGACGCGCTGAAGCGCAACAAGAGCGTCGGGTACATGCGGGCGCTTTCAGCCGAAGGCGTTCTGTCTGTCACGCCCTCGCTCATTCTCGCGTCCGACAGCGCCGGCCCGGCAGAGACGGTGCGTGCGCTCAAGGCGGCATCCGTCCCGTATGTCACCATTCCGGACGATCCCACTCCTGCCGGCGTCGAAAAGAAAGTGACGACGATCGCCAAGGCGATTGGCGCGGGCGCAAAGGGAAAGGCGTTGGCCGCGAGCATCGCTCGGGGTTTCACAATGCTCGAACTGGAGCGGGCGCGGGTCCGTCAACCACGCAAGGTACTGTTCGTCTTGAACGCCGCCGGGGGACGAATGATCGTCGGCGGCGCCGACACAAGCGCTGACGCGATCATACGGCTCGCAGGTGGAGAGAATGCTGCGGCGAAAATCAATGGCTTCAAACCCATTCCGGCGGAGTCACTGGTCGCGATGAACCCGGACGCCATTCTCGTGATGAAGGGCGGACGTGGTGGCGGGCACGACTCGTCCGGGCTTCGCAGCTTGCCGGTCGTGAAATCAACGGCGGCAGGCGCGACCGGCAGGATCCGGGACATTGACGGGCTCTATCTTCTCGGCTTCGGCCCGCGCACGCCGGATGCCGCGCGCGACGTCATGGCGTGGCTCTATCCTGAACTCGAGCTCCAGCAGTGAGCCTTGCGGAGTCCATTCCGCCTCCCGTTCGATCGGACGCGAATGCCTCCCGGACCCGTGCCAGACGACTGCTGATGATCGGGGCTACCGGTGCTCTTGTCGCCGCTGCACTCGCGTCACTCGGCATCGGGCCGACGGGCCTCTCCTTCGAGGCGATCCCCGCAGCGCTGCGAGGTGTCTGGTCGGACGATAGCGATCCAGTTGCTCAGCAAAGTGCCCTTATCCTGTTCGATCTGCGCCTGCCACGCACCCTGCTCGGCATGTTCGTCGGTGCCGCACTCGCTGTCTCCGGTGCAATGATGCAGGGCTTGTTTCGCAATCCGCTCGCCGACCCGGGTATTGTGGGCGTGTCGGCTGGGGCAGGGCTCTTCGCGGTCGCGACAATCGCACTGTCAGACGGGCCGCTCGCATTCTGGGCGGAGACGCTCGGGATCTACGCGTTGCCGGTCTCCGCGTTTCTCGGCGGTGCCGTCGCAACGCTGGTCTTGGTCATCGCAGCCGGTCGCGGTGGCCAGATGATGGTCGGTACGCTGCTCCTCGCCGGCATCGCGATGGCCGCCCTTGCAGGTGCCGCAACCGGTGCAATTGCGCAGGCGAGCAACGATCAGGAATTGCGCGATCTGACACTCTGGCAGTTCGGGAGCCTGACCGGTTCCTCATGGGACAAAGTGGCCGCGATTGTCCCGTTCGCGATCGTCCTTATTATTTTTCTTCCCAGAACGGTGCGCGCGCTCAATGGCCTGCTGATCGGCGAAGCAGAGGCGTTTCACCTCGGAGTCAACGTCGCACGCGCAAAGTTTTTGATCATCGGTCTCACGGCTGTTGGTGTAGGTGCGTCGGTCGCCGTCGCCGGGTTGATCGGATTTGTCGGCATTGTGGTTCCCCACTTCGTTCGGCTGATCGCGGGCCCCGACAACGCCGTCGTCATTCCGGCATCCGCGCTCTGCGGTGCGACAATCCTTCTGATCGCCGACGTCATTGCGCGCATTGTCGTGCAACCTGCCGAGTTTCCGGTGGGGCTCGTGATGGCTTTGATCGGCGCCCCGATTTTTCTCCATCTCATCCTGAGACGGCGGTTCGCGATATAGGTCGCAGATGATCGAGCTTGAAAACGTCGCAGTGAAGCGTGGCGAGAACGTCATCCTCGACGATGTGTCGTTCCAAATGCCTGGCGGCCAATTCGTTTCTATCGTCGGGCCGAACGGCGCAGGAAAGTCGACACTGATCCAGGTGATTTCCGGTGAACTGAGCCTATCGTCAGGTCGTGTTGCCCTGGCAGAACGCGAGCTTTGGACATACCCGGCCGGCGAACTCGCGACCCGCCGTGTGGTCGTCCCCCAGGCCACGCAACTCTCTTTCCCGTTCACCGTTTTCGAAGTCGTCGCGTTGGGTGCGAGCGTGCCAGAATTTGGGGCACGCCGCCCGGATGACGCCGTCAAACGCGCGCTCGAGTGCGTGGAGATGGAGTCATTTGCCGGACGCATATACACGTCACTGTCGGGTGGCGAACGTCAGCGCGTCCATTTTGCACGGGCCTGGTGTCAACTTGCTGCCCGTCCGGAGCCGTACGCCCCCGCGCTCATTCTCCTCGACGAACCAACCGCCAGCCTCGATCTGGCGCACCAGCTCCTTCTACTGGATGAGGGGCGGCGTCTTGCCCAGGAGGGGCATCTCGTGATCGCGGTGCTCCACGATCTCAATCTCGCGAGCATGT
>JBCBXF010000094.1:0-11271 GCA_039816705.1 Pseudomonadota bacterium
CATTGAGCAGGTCCTCAAGCGGCGGAACGGGCGCCCGTCCAAGCAGCTGCATCACATTGACGGGTCGCAGATCACTGACGTTCACACGCCCGGATTCAATATCGCTAAACGTCGGGAACTGTTTGACGGTGATCCCCGCGGCCCCGAATGCCTTGATCAGCTCAATCCGCTTTGGCGCCGAAAACTTCGATGACAGCAGGAACACTTCATCGATCGTGTTGCGCGCCATCACCCGTTCGAGCGCTTCCGACGGATAGATCTTGTATCCGTCGACCTTTCGGTACTGCATCGTCGCATCATCATGCACGAGCCCGACGATGCGATAGTTCCCGGCATGCGCAATCTGGCGGGCCACCTTCGGCGTCGATTGCTCATATCCTACAATGAGTGCCGCGCGCCGCGGCGCAACCGGTTGAAGGTTCAAAAGCCGGCCAACACTCAGTGTGCGCCCGGTGAGAAAAAGATAAACCAGCGCGCGGCTTGTCGCGAGCGCGATGAACGCCGTGATGAGATAGCCAACCAGGACGCTGCGCGGCACAAACACAAGCGCGATAAAATTCAGCGACAACAGAAAGCAGATGGCGCCCCACGCGAGCGCACTGCCGAGCAACCCAAGCGCAAGACGACGCAGCCCGTCGCCTCCCATATCGCGCACAATCAATCGATAGACGCCAGCGAACCGCAGCCCAACGATCCCAAGCACCGGCCCGAGCATCACCGTCGCCCACCCATCGAACTCGCTCGGCAGCACCAAAGCGTCAAATCGCAACACGAGCGCGACAAGCAGCGCGGCACACAGGATCGCGAAGTCATGTCCCACGACAATCGCCCGCTTGGCCCGCGGCGGCAGTCCGATCAGCAGTTCTCTCATGCGTCCACTCTCATCCGCGCACGCGGTTGCCGGCCAGTCGCCGCCCCGGAGCGGCCACCGACAAAATCTCGTCTGCCAAGTCTATCGCGTTTTTGGCTCAAGTTGCCAGCGCATCGCAGGCCTCGAGCAGCACCGTGGACGCTCGAATGTCGACAAACGAAACCCGGCAGCGGTAGGCCCACTGCCGGGTATTCGGACTTGTGATATGAGAAACTTCTCAGGGGCCGCGGCGCTGCGCGATACCTGACGATACGCGCATCACAGGATCATCGAATCCGATGCGAACAGCTTATCGACATTGGTCATCACACCGTCAAGCGTCGCCACAGTCTGCCAACCATAATCAGAACCGGAGTAGACGGAGACGACTGTGCCGTCTTCTGTCTGTTCGGCACGCACAACGTCGGCCACTTCCTCGTACTTCGTTGATTTGATCAGATCTGCGAAATCAAGCGTATCTTCGCCAAGAACGAAATCGGCGATTGTGTCGACCGCATCGACGTCTTTGCGCTGCCAGGTGAACGTGTCCTCACCCGCACCACCAATCAACGTGTCCGCACCCTTATAACCGCGCATGGTATCGTCACCAGCACCGCCATCGATCGTCTCTTCGCGCTTCGAGCCCTTAATGGTGTCATCGCCGTCACCGCCGACGACATGCTCGAAACCATTGATCTTGTCGTCTTGCCCGCTGCCTTTGACCGTGCCTTTCGAGATATCAATTTTAAGATCCCCAGCACCGGCGTCGGCATAGCTCAGCATGTCGTGACCCGACCCGCCGGTATAACTGTCCGTCCCGCCAGCGCCCGCGATGATGACGTCATCGCCACTGTCGCCGAGCACGGTATCGTCGCCGGCACCGTCCATGATCGTGTCATGGCCTTTACCGCCGTAGAGCGTATCATCACCACGATCGCCTGAGATCTGGTCATCACCAGAGTTGCCGTACATGACGTCATCGCCATTTCCGCCGGACATCGTGTCGTCGCCACGCATGCCGAGCATCAGGTCATCGCCATCGTCACCCGTCATCACATCTGAATCATCAGGTTCCGGAAGCTCCTGGTTGTTCTCGGCAAGGCTGCCACCGATCTCGTCGCGTGTGCCCGTCTCGGCTTCGGCGAGAACTTCCACCAGCGCGGCATCGGCCTGGCCACCGATCACCACGTCGTCGCCATTGCCACCAATGAGCACGTCATCGCCGCCACGCCCGTTGAGCAGGTCATCGCCGTCCTGGCCCTCAAGACGGTTGGACACGTCGGAGCCACTCAGAATATCGTCGCCGGCTCCCGAGACGATATTCTCGATGCTGACGTAGGTGTTGTCGTACTGGTCCGTCTCTGCAGCCAGGTCGATGTGGTAGTCGAAGCTTTCGAGCGGTGTCCCGTCGATCAGGAACGTGTCGTTGCCCTCGCCACCGTCGAAGGTGTCATCCGAGCTGTCGTCCGTCCATTCGGAGAGCGTATCGTCTCCTGCGCCGCCATAGACTTGGTCAGTGCCCGTTCCACCCGTCAGCCAATCATTGCCGTCGCCACCATGTATGGTGTCGTTGCCACCATTCCCGTGCAGGGTGTCGTTGCCGCCGTATCCGTTGAGGACGTCGCCGCGTCGTGTGCCGTTGACGCGGTTATCGCCAGAAGTGCCGTTGTAGATCGCCATTGGTCTGCCCCAAATCTGTCGCTGTCGGGGAGACAAATACGCCCAATGCCGCTCGGATATCCTGAAACGAACAGTTCCAATTTTACACGACGGCACCAATGCGCGGACGTGGTTTACGAGCGTTAAAACTTGACGCTCAAGAGCAGATCAAAATTCTCTAAAATAGATCCGCCTGACGCGCGCGAAACAACACAGCAGCCTCTCAGTCCGCATCAGGTTCGATCCCGGCGCGCACGGCAAATGCGATGAGCCCGGCAAACGTTGCCGTGTCCGTGCGCTTGATCAGCCGCGAGCGATGCACTTCCACAGTGCGCTCGCTTACGCCAAGTTCATAGGCGATGTTTTTGTTGCGCTTGCCCGCCAACAGCTTGCGCAGCACAACCATCTCCTTCGGCGTGATCGATTGCAGCGTTTCTCGCATCGAGGCATCGGCATCGGTGCGCGTACGTTGCTTGTGGAAAGACACGGCAGCCCGCGCGAGCACAGCCGCGCTTTCTGCCCCCTCAACGGGTTTAAGGAGAAAATCGTGTGCGCCGCGGCGCATCACCCCGATCGCTGTCGCAACATCGGCGTGGGCGGACATCATGACCACCACGTCCCCTTGATCACGCGCCAGCACCGCATCAAGCACGGCAGCGCCATCGACCTGAGGCATCATCACATCAACAATGAAGAGTCCGGGCTCCAGAAGGGGAAGCTTCGCGAGCAAATCGGCGCCGGATGCAAACGTCTCGACCTTATATCCCGCATCAATCACAAACCGCGATACCATCAGGCGGTCGTCTTCGATGTCGTCGACGACATACGCCGACCCGGCATCGACGAGGCTAATCCCGACACCACGTTCCGCGTCGCCTGTGGCGTCAGGGGAATGCAAGAGACCCGCTTTCAATTCGTAGTCCAATTGTCTGCTCGGCCATCATTGACACAGTCGCAGCGCGTCCGAAACCCACGCACGCCCAGACCCGCCAACCGTCGCAGGTTCAGCTCAGAGATGCCTGCACTCTGCGGTACGGCCACGAGATAATGAAAGTTGCACCCCGCAGGCGCGGCGCATCACTTTCAACCACCACCGACCCGCCGACGCTCTCCAGCGCGCGGCGTACAAAGGCAAGACCGAGACCACTGCCGTCAATGGGTTTCGGCTTTGATTCGGAAAGCCGAATCAGCGGTGTAAAAATCCGCTCGCACTGATTGGGGCGGATGCCTGGACCATCGTCACGAACTCGGATCACATGACAGACGTGCCCATTGTCGCGTCGTTCGATCTCATAACTCAGATCGATGTGCCCAGCTGGCTGGTCGTGATGGCGAACAGCGTTGGCAACGATGTTGCGCAAGGCGATATCAAGCGGTGTTAGCGCCAGCGCATCCACCGGCCATCTGCCGTGACGCGCGTAGGTCATCCCCGTCCCGGCACAAGCGTCACGGGCAATGGCGTCGACCATGGCACCGAGATCAAGCGGCTGAAGTGGCGCATGTCGTGTCGCGGTCCGTGCATAGTCCAGCAATCCATCGACCAGCTGCAGCGCATCCGCAACGGCGCGCGACGCTTCGGTCGTATCGCCACCAGCGCTGAGATGATGAGAAGCTCGTACCAGTGGAGCGCGCAAATCATGCGCAACGAGACCCGCAAATCCGTCGAGGTCGTTCGCAAGTGTTTCGGCCGATTTCAAACGTACCGCGAATTTTTCCTCCGCAGCTCGGGCCGGCGTTACATCTGTTGCAACAAGCAACTCGCTGCTTTCACCGGACGCGGCGTCAGGCAGGCGCGTCCGTGAGATCTCCCAGCTTTGGGGCGCGTCAGCTTCACCCACCGACATACGCGGACCAAAACGTTCGAGCCACAACCGCGTCGCAAATTGGGGAACACCGTCCACCGCGCCAAGCGCAACGGGCAACGGCGCGTGCTCCGCAAGCAAGTCCAACGTCATGGACTTGTCTTCAGACGCTGAGAGCTGACGTTGGAGCACTGCCAGATGGTCTTCCGCGACACGACGTCCCCGCATCTGTCGCGCCAGATCCTGCTCGAACTCCGGCTGCGCACCCAGCCGATGCAGGACGATCACGAACTGTGCGGCCTGACCATCAAAAAACACTTCGATGGAGACTTTGACACGCGCCTCCGGATCGCCGTTGTCCGCCTGTTCCGGCTCCACGCCTGGATCGGACCGCACAGGCAACCCGACGTTTGCCAGCACGAGAGAGGGATGAAAATCATCGACAAGCGAATTCAGATCGTCCTCAAGGCCGGTGAAAACCGTGACGTCATCGCTCAGCATCATCCCCGGCACGAGCCATGCGGCAAGCGAACCAACCGCGCCGAGGACACGCAGATCCGTATCAGCCCACGCAATGCCGAGGACGCCGCGCGCAATGAGAAAGCGAAACGCGCTATCGGCCAAACTGTCGCTCGGCCCCACCCCCGTCACGCGCCAACCTGCGCAATCTCGAAGGCCAGGCGCTGGAACGCAGCCGCGACATTGGCGCCGTCAAACGCGCTCGTCACGAGTGTCGTTGCGGCGTCAAGATCATAGTGTGACCGAAGCCGCTCAAGCCCTGCGGCGTCGATGAGATCAGACTTGTTGATCACGAAAAGGGCCGGCCGGCCGTGACGGGCCTCCCGGAAAACCGCGGCAAGTGGCGCGAGGCGTGCCAGCGTTGCTTCTCGTGACGCGTCCGCAACGATCAGCGCACCCGAGGCTCCTTTGATGTAATTGTGCGAGGCAATGCTTTCGCCAAGATCGCCGTCGACATCCCAGATAGAAAGCCGCATTGGCCCGCCCGCGGCCTCGATATCATCGGTCTCGTGCGTGTATAGCTCCACGCCCAGAGTTGCCCGATACCCCGCATCGAAGCGATTGAACACGAGCCGCCGTGCGAGTGCCGTCTTGCCGACAGCGATCTCGCCTAGCAGCATGACCTTGCGTGTCAGCACGCGCCTATTCACCCGTCAGAGGCAGCTCGAACTCAACCCGACGATTACCACCTTCTGGCCCGTCGACCGTGCTGAGCATCCGCTCGGCAGAGCGCTCGGCAATGATCAGTCGGTTTTCAGCAATCCCGCGAGAGACGAGTGCGGCAACAACCGCCTCTGCCCGGTTTGTAGCCAAACCACGATTGCTGTCGGCCCGCCCGCGCAGATCCGCGTATCCAATCACCCGCAACCGCGTATCGGTCTCGCGTAGCAGGGCGGCCAGTCTATCCAGTGTCCGTTTCGCAATTGCCTCTTCGCGAAAACGCGTCCCGTTCTGGAAGAAAATCCCGTTCCTCATGACAAACGCCGTCAACGGATCAAGCCCGGGACCACCGACCTTGCGGGTTTCGAGCGCAGCAATCCGCTGGCGAAGTCGATCGGTGCGTTCGGCGAACGTGCGACGCGCCTCAGCAGATCGACGCTCAAGTGCCGACACTTCCGATCCAAGCGCACGCAACGCCTCACGTTCAGCAGCCGCGGAAACTCTATCTTCTGTTGAGCCAACACGCCCCGTTACTGCGGCCAACGCGGTCTCGGCGGCACGCAGCCGCGTGTCATCGCTCTCGCCAGTGGCAACGACCTTGAACTTCGCACTGACACGACCATCGCCGAGCCTGCGTTGCAGTGCGGCTGTTGCCTTCCGCCCGGCCTCGTCCGATGGGGCAAATCCGGCGACGCGAACGAGTTGGCGGTCATCCGACACGTCAATCTGAACCGGATACCCTTCAAACCCGCGTTCACTTGCGATCGTTTCCTGAGCGGTTGCGTAGAGACGCGCACGATCCCACGAGGTGTATGACAACCAACCAATGCCAGCCGCCACCGCTGCACCGATCAGACCGAACAGGATCATCGCAAGGATCGGTCGTTTCTGGCTCATCTCGGTCTGAACCGCCGTCAGCCGTTCCGCCACGACGGGCAGCAGCTTCGGTGATGTGCCCGCCGCATCATCTTCAAGCAGTGCGATGTCCTTTGAGCGCTCTTCGAGCAGACTGATCAATTCGCGATCAATCGTCCGCTCGAATTTCCTCCGCGCCCGCCCTTGCCCAACGACGGCAAGGATGAGCCCGGCTGTCGCGCGGAGATAAATCGTTTGATCACCCATATCGACCGAGCGCAGCGCGGAGTGACGCTTTGCAAACGCCTCCTGCGCAAACTCATGAATGGCTGCCACCATCCCACTGACCAACGCACTGTCCTGCTCCGTGGCGGACGCGCGGGCCTCGGCGACAGCCTCAAGCTTCAGATGATCGATCAAAACGCCTGAACCGCGCCGGATCAGCATCAGCTCGCTCATCCGGTACATCGACTGATCAGCCAGCGCGAGCGCCGCATACGACTGCCCGGTCAGAAGGGCTTTGATGCGGAGCAGGAGGAAACGCCCCGTCAGCCCGGCCTCAAGGCGCCGGTTGGTCTGGCGCATCACATCATTAACAGCTGACGCGACATAGGCCGACACGAGGCGGCCCAAGATAGGATAAAGCGCGTCAACCATTTCATCCCGCGAGTTGCGGATCTCGCGCTTCATTCCCTCAACGAGGAGCGGCGCGATCGCATCCGCCACCTGTTGATGCTGACGCACGCGCGCATCGCGCAGCGCCCCGGCGATCACTTCGGAGACGCTGCGTTGGAGCACCACGTCCGAGCCGATACGGTCATGATGCGCATCAATCTGACCACGCAACTCCGCGATCGCTTCCTGTTCGTTGCGGAACAGAAGGCTCTTCAGACGCGTCACGTCATTAAAGTCGCGTGCAGCCTCAGTCATTGCGCGGTCTCAAGATTTTCGCGGCGGCGAGAGCGGCGTGATCTGCTGCGCGACTGCACGTTGTGACACGGCAGACCGCGTTGGCTTGCCGGTTTTCGTCTCGGTCTTTTCCGGATCAAGCAAAGGAGCGACGTCGCGTGCCCACGCATCCCGTGCGACCTGCCCCTGCGTCGCCAGGGCGTGGACCAACGCCTCAAGCGTCTCGACACGCGCCTCAAGTGCCTCAATGGCCCGCGACTGCGCGGTGTGCTGCTCACCCAGCAGAAGCTGACGAACCTGCTCCATCTCGTCTTGCGGCTCACCACCGCCGGTCGGCTGCGTTGCGCCATTCATGCGCGGGATGTCCGGGTTCTTCATCGTCGCTGCTCCGGGTCAAAGACTGACGCTCGCGTCAACTTGGTTAACGATCAATGGCACGGCGAAGCAAGTGCTTGCTTTCAATACGGTTTGGCCTGTCGACCACGTCACGGTCGCCGTGATGCTTGGCAGAATGTGGAAAACCGACGCTTAATCGTCGCGAGCAAACTCTGTACCAGATCGTCACGGCGGCGGGGTGTGGCTTACAGACCGCGAACAACCGAAGCCTCCACGGCCCGGATCGCAGGCGATACTGCGAAAAGTGGCTGTCACGCAGGCACGTGACAGCCACTCCGTGGAGCGACACTTGGGGAATGCCGTACCACTCTCGAGTTTGGCGTCGGGGTTACGCTCACAGCGCGCCAAACTCGCCGTGAAACTAAAAAATGTTGTGCACCCGCACAATTGATTTGTGGCATCGCAAGTGCACGCGACGATACATGAGAGATGCCTTCCGCATCTCACCCGTGCAAACCGAACGCTGCAGGATCTTGCGCCAGATGAGCGACGAACAATTTCCCGACGGGTCATATGTCGTTCACGGATCTCATGGCATCGGCGTCATCTCCGGTACACAAAGCGTCGAAGCGGCCGGTATCACGATTGAGATGCGCGTCGTGGCGTTCGAGGCGACAGGCATGACGTTGCGCATCCCCGCACCGCGCATGAGCGAAAGCGGTCTGCGCCCGCTGGTTGAGCCACACGACGTCGAAGAAATCCTCGCACTCCTGGCCACCCGATCAAAAGTGCGGCACGCCGATCAATATCGCCTCGTTGCGGAGAGCGAACAGCGCATCGCAACGGGCGACATCCGGAAGACAGCCCGCGTCGCGCGTGACATGTTCCGAAGTCCGGGGCATCGAGAAACACCCTATTCCGTCGAGCGCGCATTTAACGCGGCCGTTGACCGTCTTGCCGATGAAATTGCCCTCGTCCTCGACATCGACGTGCACGATGCGCGCGAGAGAGTGGTCAATCAGCTGACGGACGAGCGCCCCGATACGGTGTAGACCAAGCAACTTCGAGCCAATGGCGCTTGCAATCGGTCACCTTGACACGACAAGTCGGCGCGTAAAAATGCAGGCGCGCTCGCTTCTCACTAGAGATCTCCATGCCCGCCAGGAAGTCCGTCTTGAACGTCAACGTCTGGCGCGGCCGCGCTGATGGCGACTATCAGAGTTTCGACGTGCCGCGACAGGACAACCAGACGGTTCTCGATGTCGTCACCTACATTCAGCGGCATCTCGATCCGACCTTGTCCTATCGCTTCGCCTGCCGCGTCGGGGTTTGCGGCTCTTGCGCCATGACCGTTAACGGTCGGCCACGCTGGACCTGCCGAACGCACGTTTCTCGCGTCATGACCGGGGGTGACAGACTCGAGATCGGTCCGCTTGGCAATTTGCCCGTTATAAAGGATCTCGCGGCAGACATGCGGCCGTTCTTCGACAAATGGCAAAGAGCAGGAGGGAAATTCGAGGCAAGCACGGATCGTCACAAGCCGATGGCCGCGATCGCTCCTGACAGCCCGAAACGCGCCGCGGCCTCAAAAGCGATTGAATGCATCAACTGCGGCATCTGCTATGCCGCCTGTGACAGCGTACGCTGGAACCCGGACTATCTCGGCCCCGCCGCGTTGAATCGCGCCTGGACGCTTCAAAATGATGAACGCGATGCCGGGCACGCCGCGCGACTTCGTGCAGTCGCGGCCGACGGTGGTTGTCACAGCTGTCACTCACACCAATCGTGCGAGGCCCACTGCCCGGCCAATCTCAATCCGACAGAGTCCATTGTGGGGCTCAAACGGATGACAGTTCAGGCCTATATCCGCGGCGAGCTGGAGGCCGAGGTCGAATGAGCAGCCTGCGCCTCACGACACGCCTCTACCTTCTCCAGCGTTTGACGGCAGCGATCATGGCGCCGTTGATCCTTGTGCACATCGCTCTGATCTTTTATGCGACGCACGACGGTCTGACAGCCGCCGAAATTCTGGATCGCACGCGTGGCAGCACTCTGTGGTTCGGATTTTACCAGCTCTTCGTCATCAGCGCGGCCATCCATGGCGCGATCGGATTGCGCAGCGTTGCGAAAGATTGGGTCACGCCCCGACCAGCAGCTTTGCACACTGTCATGTGGCTCAGCGGGCTCGCGCTTTTGCTTCTCGGCACACGGGCTGTAATCGCCGTTATTGCTCCGGGAGCTCACTAAACCATGGCATTGTCGCAAACCGGGCATCGCCGCAATGCGTTGTGGACTGCGGCATTCATACATCGCATCTCCGGCGTCCTTCTCGCGCTTTTTCTCCCCTTTCACTTTCTCGTTCTCGGTCTGGCACTTGAAGGAGAAGGCGCACTTGGCGGGTTCCTCAAATGGACGGACAGTCCGATGGTGAAACTCGCTGAGGCTGGCCTCGTTTTCCTCCTCGCCGTTCATCTCCTTGGTGGCATTCGTGTATTGGCACTAGAAAATCTTCGATGGCGCGAGGCCTACAAGTCTGCGGCGATGATCGCGATTGCGATATCCCTCGGTCTTGGCGCAGTTTTCCTCTTTCAGGTGATTTGATCGGAAACGTCTGAGATGTCGTCATACCCCAATGTCGAATTAAGCCGCTCGCGCACCGACGTGCTGATCCTCGGCGCCGGTGGCGCAGGTTTGTTTGCAGCACTCCACGCTCATCGCGCAAACCCCGAGCTTGAGGTCGCCATCGCCTGCAAGGGTCTCCTTGGAAAATCCGGTTGCACGCGCATGGTCCAAGGCGGCTACAACGTCGCTCTCAACCCGGGCGACAGTGTCACACGGCACTTTATGGACACGATTGAGGGAGGCAAATGGCTCCCTCACCAGGATCTCGCGTGGACTCTCGTCGAGACCGCCGTCGAGCGCATTCACGAACTCGAAAATGAAGTCGGCTGCTTTTTCGACCGCAACGCGGACGGAACGCTCCACGGCAAGGCTTTTGCCGGGCAGACTTTTGACCGCACCGTACACAAGGGCGACCTGACCGGCATCGAGATCATCAATCGGCTGATGGAACAGGTCTGGGCTTTGCCGATCGCAAAGCTCGAAGAACATCGCGCCGTCGCACTGATCAGGACGCGAGAGGAAGACGCTCTTTCCGGCGTGCTGATGGTCGACATGCGCACGGGCGGGTTCCACTTTGTCGAAGCCGGTTGCGTACTGCTTGCTACGGGCGGTGGCCCGACGATGTTCAAGTATCACACCCCGTCCGGCGACAAATCAATGGACGGCCTCGCCATGGCCCTCGATGCCGGGCTTGAGCTGCGCGACATGGAGATGGTGCAGTTCCACCCGACAGGTGTGCTTGCCGGCGAGAACACGCGCATGACCGGCACCATCATCGAGGAAGGGCTGCGCGGAGCCGGCGGCCACCTCCTTGACGGAGAAAAAAAACGTTTCATGGATCGCTATGATCCACGCAGCGAACGCGCAACCCGGGACATTGTTTCCCGCGCCATGTTCGAGGAAATGCGTGCAGGCAACACGACCGGAGAAGGCGGGCTTTATATCTCCATGGCCCACCTTGGCCCCGAGAAAGTCGCGAAGCAGTTCAAGGGCATGGTTGATCGCTGCCGTGACTGCGGTTTCGATCTGGCGGGAGGTCTGGTCGAGGTGGTTCCAACC
>JBCBXF010000095.1:0-11218 GCA_039816705.1 Pseudomonadota bacterium
TGATCCCGAAGTCATCCGCGAGACCGATAACCGCAAACTGATCCCGCCGCTTCACGGTGCGCTGCTCAAAAACGAACAGGACGTCCACCTCTTCGAACGTCTCGCGTTCATGGCGCGTCGCGACAACTGAGCACGACGCAACAAGCCGGAGTTCCCCCCGAAATGGCCACCCCCGCAGCAAACACCCGTTCGAGCGTCCCGCCCTGGGCCGCGGGAACGGAAGACCGTATGCACGAGCTCGATCCCGAACTGACCGACGCCGAGATCGAGATCGTTGCTCGCTACGGCGACGAAGTGGCATTTGCGGCTGGCGAGTGGCTGTGGCGCGCAGGCGATCGAGGCGCAGGGTTTTTCGTGGTGCTCGATGGTGAACTCGACATCCTGACCGTCCGTGATGGCAACGAGTGTGTCATCATCACACATCGGCGCGGCCACTACGGTGGCGAGATCGTGACCATGATGGGCCGCGGCGCCTTCGTCGGCGGGCGGGCAAAGACAGCTTTGAAAACGCTTGCCTTGTCCCCACAACGGCTGCGCGAAATGATTGCTCTTGAGGCGCAGCTCGGAGAAAAAGTTCTGCTGAGCCTTATTCTCCGTCGAATGCGGATGATCGCCGAAGATCAGGGGGACATCACCATTTTCGGCATAGCTGAGGAAGCCGAAACGGCAAAGCTGCGATCGTTTCTTTCGCGCCAGGGCATTCCCTTTATTTTCCAGAGTACCAACGAAGACGTTGCAATCAGTGCGCTGGCTGCCCGCGGTCATGCGCCTGATCAACGCCCGGTTGTGACCTCGGATCGCTTCGATCTGGTGAAACCGTCGATCCGCGAACTCGCAGAACACCTCGGCGTCGCCGCGCACATCACCCCGGGCACAACGTACGATGTCATCGTGGCCGGCGGAGGTCCTGCGGGGCTGGCCGCCGCGGTTTACGGAGCTACCGTAATTGAGCGAGCAAGGCTGAGAGACGCGCGATCGACTTCCTCGTAAGGTGTTGGTTTTCAACATGGAACGGGAGAAGTCAGCATGCAGTACTATATCGGTCTTGATGTCTCGTTGGCTGAGACGAGTGTTTGTGTCGTCGACAGGGATGGCACTATCGTCCGCGAGGCCAAGGTTCACTCCGATCCGGATGACCTTGCGGCCTACATTCGCGATCTCGATCTACCGTTCCACCGCATCGGCATGGAGACGGGCCAGTTGTCCAACTGGCTCTATCACGGGATGCGCGATGCGGATCTCCCCATCATCTGTGTCGAGAGCCATCACATGAGCACCGCGCTCAAGGCACAGCGGGTGAAGACGGATCAGAACGACGCCCGTGGTATCGCGCATATGATGCGGGTCGGTTGGTACAAAGAGGTTCACGTCAAAAGTCCGGAGAACTCACGCTACCGCGTGATACTCAACAATCGGCGGTGGCTGATCGGGCGCAAGATCGACCTGGGCAACCAAATCCGCGGCAATCTCAAGACCTTCGGTTACAAGATGGGGCGCGTGCACTGGCGGCACAATTTCGAGAAGCGTGTCTACGAACTCCTTGCCGAGGACGAGGCTTTACTCTCCATCATCAAACCGATGTTGCGCGCCCGTGCAATTCTCATTTGCGAGATAGCAGATCTCGAACGTCAGATCCGTAAAATCGTTCGCAAAGATCCCGTGTGTCGCCGATTGATGACGATCCCCGGCATTGGACCAATGAATGCCTTGGCATTTGTCTCCTCGATCGACAATCCTCACATTTTCCGCCGATCACGCGACGTTGGCGCATTCTTCGGTTTAACGCCGAGCAAGTACGCCTCGGGCGAAGTGGATCGAACCGGTAGCATCACCAAAGCTGGTGACAGTCTGGTGCGCACATATCTGTACGAGGCAGCCAACGTCCTGATGACGCGGCTGCGCAAACCCTGTGGTCTTCGAACCTGGGCACTTGAGCTTGTCAAACGCAGCTCGGAACGCAAGGCGCGTGTGGCACTGGCGCGGAAACTCGCTGTGATCATGCATAGGATGTGGATCGACGGTACGACATTCTCATGGGGCAACGTGGCAGCGGATAGTCCGGCATGATGCTCATTTCCAACTCACCAACAGGAGTGCCCGCTCTCCCGTCTCCACCATCGTCACTCACTGGGTTTTGTGAGCGAGTGACGACGGCTCCGACGGGATAGCTTCAGCAGCCAGACAAAATAACAGATCAAGGAGATACGAATTCGCCTAGGCGAACCGAGGTTCCTCAGGGGACGAAAGGCTGGGAGCAAGATGCGTCCGGACGGCCGCAGGTCAGAACAGGTCGACCAGTGACGACACTGCGTTTCGGAGTTAATCTGCTCCCACTCTTTTTCCAAACGAAGCCGTAGCATGTGGCAGCGGACTCCTGTGATGGGAGTGACGGACCACGCAGAGAAGCCCGTCTTCGAGGAAACCGGAACCTCACCGCCTGGCACCCCCAACACATTTTTTCCAGAAAGGCATGCCAACCGCACGGCGCATAAGCCGGGCGCGGTCAGGGGCGCGCATGCGCCGCGTAGCGGCTTGCCCTTGAGGGCGACAGGCGTTGCGTAAGCATGGAAGATGCCCGATCACCGCTGATGCAAACTGGCCATGGGCCGTCAAAAATATCCACGTTAGGAGCGACAAGCGGTCTTGACATAAGCGTGATTGACGGCGTGTTTTACGTCCAAGTTTTACTGAATGACTTCAAATCTGCGTTGTGATTTTGAGAAGGACTATTGCGTGATGCGTCGTATTGTGAAGCGTTTGCAAAGTAAATGGTTGATTTCACTTGGCCTTCTGGCCGTTTTCGTCTTTGGCGGCGTTTCCGTCGCCGGTTATACAGGTGCATTTTCAAGCGCCAGCCCCCCGCGTGTCGTCGACATGTACGACAGGGCCTTCGATGTTTATCGCCCATCAGAGAAAGACTGGATCAAGGTCCGCGCCAGATCACTAAGACCGCTCGATATCCTCGTGCAGGGCGGACAGGTCTACCATATCAAGCATGATCAGGGCACGGGCGCGAACGGCATTGCAACCGTGCCGCTGGGTCCCGGAACGAAAGCGGCCCTCGCACGACACATTTCAAGTCATGTTCCGAAAGATCTGAACTTTCCGGGACGCAAGAGCGAGATCGTTTATGCCAAATGGCAAGGCGATGGGCCGTGGACGTTCCAGCACCTTGGGCTGATGAAGAACAAACAGAAGTTTGTTTACGAGGGCCGTGAGTTCGTCACCCGCGTTAGCGCCAACGGCAAACAGGCGGTCAAGCCGACAGGTAATGTGCTGAGCGCAGTCACCGGCGTCTGGTCAGAGCACCATGAAAAGCAACTTCACTTGACACTGCACTTCCCGCAAACAGGTGAAACGTCGAAGATCATCACCACACACGAGCACCCGTTTTACGTTCCCTCGACGAAAACGTGGGTGGATGCGGCGGATCTGAAAGTCGGCACAGACCTTCAAACCTGCGACGGCACTCCGGCTCACGTGAAGAAGTGGCAGGAGGTGTTTGAGCCGTTCACGGCCTATAACCTCTCCGTCGAGCACACGCCCAACTACTACGTCCGTGATCCAGAGAACCCCAACTCCGAAGCGGTGTTGGTGCATAATGCTTGCCGCTTCGCAAAATTGAAGGATCACTTTGCGCGGCACGGCCCCGAATTAGGCGTGCGCAATGCGAAGGACTATTTAGCACAAGCAAGTAAACATATAAAATCCGGAACACGTTTTGCGTTTCGCCACGATGGCACACAGAAAGTGGCGCATATCACTCGGCTGGATGTGAACAAGTTCATGTTTACATCCTCGACCGGATCTGGTGGGCGCATTTTCACTCACATGGCTGTGAAAGAACAATATTTGAATAGAATCGGGATTACCCTTCCTCGTGGCTTCTAATGCCGACTATTTACAGCGGAATCGCGTAGAAGCTGCTGATCGTTTAAAACGAAATCACGCCTTGGAAGCGGTGTCTTTGTTGGCGAACAATTTGGGCTTCTTGTGCTCCGGGGATCGTTTGGCTGAAGCGTCCGGAGACATTGAACTGTTTCATACCGCAGTCAATGCGTATGGCCGGGATGAGCTCTACAGAAGGTGTCATGGTGACTTCGCTTATGCGCAGCGGATCGATCAAGGATCGGATCTCGACCCACTTGAAATCGATCTTCTATATTCGCTCTTGAATGGTTTGCTGGTCATGCGCTTGGCTGCGGAGGCATCGAACATCGAGCAACTGGTTGATACGGAAATAGTTCACGGAGTGGCGCAAATACTATCTTCTCGCAACGACGCGGAAACGTCAGAAAGACGTATGGTTGGCAACGACCCAATCTATTGCCGTTGCGCGGTACTGTTGGATACCATTGACATGCTCAATTAGAGAAGCCGCCCCTTCGGCAGAGGTCTGCGTGTCGGCGAGGAGATTAATTCCGCGCGAGATACTTGAGCGGATCGACCGGCTTGGAGCCTTTGCGAAGTTCGAAGTGCACTTGCGGGCGGTCCACACTGCCGGTGCGGCCGGCTTTGGCGATTGTCTGTCCTCGGCGAATGCGATCGCCACGTTTGACCAGCAGCTTGCTGTTGTGCGCGTACGCCGACACCCAATCATCCTGGTGGCGAATGAGGAGCAGCTTGCCGTAACCTTTCAGTTCGCTGCCTGCGTAGGCCACTACGCCATCTTCAACCGATTTGACCGATGTGCCTTCAGGGACGGCGAGGTTGATGCCGTCATTTTTGCCAGAAGCCAGCTTGCCGCCGAAGCCCGAGATGATGCGTCCGCGGGCCGGCCAGCGAAAGCTCGTTGTATTGACAGGCTGCGTCTTTGGCTTGATCGGCGCGAAGCTTTCGTTCGAGATCCCGGATGACTTGTCGATCGAGGCCACGCGGCGCGACGACCGCGGCTCAGCTTTGTACGGCTCCGCTGATGTGGCTGCGAAAGATCCACCGGCTGGTAGACGCAGAACTTGCCCAACCGAGAGTTTCGAGGGATCGACGATGCCGTTCACCGCGGCAATGTCATTGGCCTTGTGTCCCGTGGCGCGCGCGATCGCATAGAGTGAGTCACCGGCGCGCACACGATATGTGTTGCCGCCACTGGATGGTGCGGGACGCGTCGCGACGCGGGCGGTTGGCGCCCGCCGCGGCTCTGCGCGGCGGACAACGGCACGCTCCTCGATATCGATGCTCGAGCGCGTGCTCGCAGTCGTGCGAGGCTCGTTGTATCGTTCATAGCTGCTGCCTGGAATGATCAGGCGCTGGCCAATGCGTATGCCGCTGCCCTGAAGCGCGTTGGCCGACTTGATGGCGCTGACCGAGGCACCTGTGCGACGCGAGATGCCATAGAGCGTGTCGCCCTTGACCACAGTGATCGTGCGGCCATGCCCCGTCTGCAATGGTCGCGGAGAGGCGGAGCGCTCGACGCGCGGCGATGAAGCTTTGTCTTGGAAAGCATCCGGCGCTGCGTCGGTGATCGAATAATCATCCGTCGGCCGGCCGAGGTTCGAGCGTGTGATGCCCGTGTCTGCCTGCGCCACGCGATATCGCTTCGCCGTCTCGTAGGCCGGAAGTTTGGCCGTCTCTTTTGGCGATTTGAACTGATAGATCGGTTCGGGCGGCGCTGGAAGCGCTGCCGTTTCCGTACCGCTCTGGCCGAGGCTGAACGCCGGAAAATCAAACCGGGTGACATCGGCGCTGCAGGCCGACAATGCGAATGCGGCGACCATGCAGGCAGCCGGACCGCGGGAACGCTCGTAATGAGCCACTTTGGTACGCATGAAACTGTTCATTACCCAAACCTCTGAACTGCGCCACGGTAGGCTCGGCACGGTTAACGCCCCCTTAACGATCAGACATTCGATTCGCGGGTTTCCCGGCAGACCGCGTTTTTCTCCGGCGCGGTGACGCCCGGCAGGGAGCGTAATTTGGTGCCGGGTGGCCGACGCACGGCGTTGTGCGGGGGTGTCATCAACGCCAATGCGGACCAGCGCTCTTTTCGTGCGTCGGCTTGACATGGCGTGGGAATGTGAGACCGCGTTGGCGCGGGCGCGGCGTTTTTGTGACGATTGTGTCTTGGCGCCCGTTCTCTTGGCGCACAGTCTCTTTGTGCCCAGCGTCTTAGCCCACAGCGTCTCGGCGCACCGCGTCAGCCTGATGCGCAGACAGCCTCATATGTGGTGGCGCACCAGTCACGCCCGCTGCGTGGTGCATCGTTCGAGCAGGCGAGTTTCGCCGCGATGATCGCCGTGCGCAGCGGCTTCCCGTTCACGTAAAGCGCGCCGCGGAATTCGTTTCGTGAGCGGACGTGATCGCTGACCCAGACCCGGATCGTCGCGCCGTCGCGATCCGCGCGGATAAGCGTTGCGCGCAACCAATTTTCAGCCCGTTGCGGATCGATGGCCGCGTTCGGGCAGTTTCGGGTCGAGCGCCGCTCCGGAGCGTCGAAGTCAAGCTCCACCTTACGAAAGCCGCAACGCAACGTATCCGCATTGCGGATTTCCGGAAGCCCCGCACAGATCGGCAGGACATACCCCTCCTGCGCCAAACGCGTCTGCACCCAGGGAGAATAATAAACGCCCGCAAAGAACACCGCTGGAAAACCGGCAAGCACGAGAAAGATGATGATCAGAACGCGCATGCGGTGACGACCTCTATTGTCAATGCATGTCAGTCAACAGATCACACCATCGCGGATTGTTGCGTTCGATCAACTCCAGCTTCCACTCGCGCCGCCATCGCTTCAGGCTCTTTTCGCGCTGGATCGCGTGCGTGACGTAGGTGTGCTGCTCATACCAGACGAGAATATGAACGCGATATCGCGCAACGAAAGTGCTGCCCCGACCCGAGCGATGCGCCAACACGCGCGCATGGATGTCGCGCGTCACGCCGATGTAGAGCGTGCCCCGCGGACGACTGGCGAGAATGTACGTTGTGTAGAGATGATCACGCGACATGGTGGCAGACTTGCGCCACAGCATTGCCCGCACAACTGGTCAACGCACCGGCCCTTACTCACCCTTGTCGTCCTCGGTTTTGATCCGAGGAACTGAGGGTGTCAGTGGCCAAAGGTGCGAATCTTATTCGCAAGTGGAGGCGTGGCGAGATGGGTCCTAGGCTCAAGACCTTGGACGACAAAGGAGGGTAGGCACCGGGAGGGTGGCGCTATATCCGTCGTGGCACTCCCCGGCGCAACGTCAACCGTTGTCATCCTCGGATTTAATCCGAGGATCCATCGCATGGCCGGGTGAGGTCGGCCACGGGAGCACGCGGCGATCAGAATGAATGCCCGGTGACGGCGCAGCGAGCCGCGAGATGGGTCCTAGGCTCAAGGCCTAGGACGACAAAGGAGGGTAAGCACCGGGAGGGTGGCGCTATATCCGTCGTGGCACTCTCCGGCGCAACGTCCACCGTTGTCATCCTCGGATTTAATCCGAGGATCCATGGCATGGCCGGGTGAGGTCGGCCACCGGAGCACGCGGCGATCAGAACGGATGACCGGCGACGGCGCAGCAAGCCGCGAGATGGGTCCTAGGCTCAAGGCCTAGGACGACAAAGGAGGGTCAGCACCGGGAGGGTGGCGCTATATCCGTCGTGGCACTCCCCGGCGCCACGTCCACCCTTGTCATCCTCGGATTTAATCCGGGGATCCATCGCATGGACGGGTGAGGTCGGCCACCGGAGCACGCGGCGATCAGAACGGATGCCCGGTGACGGCGCAGCGAGCCGCGAGATGGGTCCTAGGCTCAAGGCCTAGGACGACAAAGGAGGGTCAGCACCGGGAGGGGTGGCGCTATATCCGTCGTGGCACTCTCCGGCGCAACGTCCACCGTTGTCATCCTCGGATTTAATCCGAAGATCCATGAGGCCTCTAGACTCCCATCGCCTTCTGCAGGTTGCGGTCAATGGCGTCGAGGAAGCCCTGGGTGGAGAGCCACTTTTGGTCAGGGCCGACGAGGAGGGCGAGATCTTTGGTCATCTCGCCACCTTCGATGGTCGCGACCGTGACGTCTTCGAGCGTTTTGGCGAATTTCGCCAGTTCGTCATTGCCGTCAAGTTTCGCGCGGTGGGCGAGGCCGCAGGTCCAGGCAAAGACCGATGCGGTCGAGTTGGTGCTGGTTTCCTTGCCGTCCTGATGGAGGCGATAGTGGCGGGTGACGGTGCCGTGAGCAGCTTCGGCTTCAAGCACAGATCCGTCCGGCGTCATGAGCTGCGAAGTCATCAGACCCAGCGAGCCGAAGCCCTGCGCCACCGTGTCGGACTGCACATCGCCATCGTAGTTTTTGCAGGCCCAGACGAAACCGCCGGACCACTTGAGAGCCGCAGCGACCATGTCGTCGATAAGGCGGTGCTCATAGGTGATGCCGGCGTCTTTGAACTTGTCGGCAAACTCGGCATCGAAAACTTCCTGGAACAGGTCCTTGAAGCGCCCGTCATAGGCTTTGAGGATCGTGTTCTTCGTGGAGAGATAGACGGGCCACCCACGCTGCAAGCCAAAGTTAAGCGAGGCGCGGGCGAAATCGCGGATTGAGCTGTCGAGGTTGTACATTCCCATCGCGACGCCGCCGCTTTCGAACTCGAACACCTCGTGTTCTATTTTCTCTCCATCAGCGCCTTCAAAGGTCATGGTGAGTTTGCCGGGCCCCGGCACAACGAAATCCGTCGCCTTGTACTGATCGCCAAACGCGTGACGGCCGACGACCATGGGCTGGGTCCAGCCGGGCACGAGGCGCGGCACGTTGGTGCAGACGATCGGCTCACGGAAAATAACACCGCCCAGAATGTTGCGGATGGTGCCGTTCGGCGAGCGATACATCCGTTTCAGGCCGAACTCCTCGACGCGAGCTTCATCCGGTGTGATCGTCGCGCATTTGATGCCAACGCCGTGTTTCTGGATGGCGTGGGCGGCATCGACGGTCACCTGGTCGTCGGTCGCATCGCGGTGTTCAATGCCGAGATCGTAGTATTCGATGTCGAGATCGAGGTAGGGATGGATCAGCTTGTCTTTGATGAGATCCCAGATGATCCGGGTCATCTCGTCGCCGTCGAGATCGACAACCGGGTTTGCAACTTTGATCTTGCTCATGGAAAAGCCTCGGCAGTTGGCGCGCGTCATTTTGTGGGGCCGATGTCTGTGACCAAAGGCGCGCAGTGAATATCGAGAGGACCGACCGGACGGGGATGCCGAACGGGCAGGCCGGTGGCGAGGGGATAAGCGTTGAGCGAGCCGGACACAACACCCACCTTCGTCGATCTTGAGCGCGAGGGCCTCACGCTTTCGCTGCCGGGCGACCGTAAAGGGCGGCGCGCGCTGTTGCGTGAACTGATGTCGGATCGCCATTCCCGCAAGGACGCGCTCGGTCTTTTGTTCGGCTCGCACATGACGCATGCCACGACAATCCGATGCGTATTCGAAGACCACACGCTGCATCTCGATCCGCGCGATCGCACGATCACGCCGGCGGTTCTCGAGAAAGGACATTGGAATCGCGACGAGTTTGAGCGGGCGATGAACACGCTGGTGCATGCTGGCGATCTCGCTCTCGGTGGCCTGTTTCTCGATGTTGGAGCCAACATCGGAACGCAGACGCTCTACGCCCTGAAAAGCTTTCGGTTCGGGCGCGTGCGGGCCTACGAGCCCGATCCGGTGAACGCAGATCACTTTCGGCTGAATATGGATGAAAATCCGGTCGACTTTCCGGTTGTGCTGCGCGCCTGCGCTGTCGGGCGAGAAAGCGGTCGAGGCCGACTGGTGCGTCATCCGACCAATTTTGGCGCGCACCGCCTCATGACTGGCGACGATGTGCCCGCAAACTCCGAGACGCATGACGTCGACGTGATATCGTTGGATGACGATCTTGCCGCTGCGGCAATCGCCCCGGAGGATATTTCGCTGATGTGGATCGATGTGGAAGGCGCGGAGCCGGATGTGATTGCGGGAGCGTCGCGGATCATAACAGCCGGGCGTCCCCTCGTTTTCGAGTTTCTGGATCGGGACCGCGAACGCGACGACGTGGCGGAGATGATGGCAACGCTTCGGTCGCATTACTCCTACGTTGTACGTCTGCAAGACGAAGGCATCACCCGTTCCCCGATCGACACGCTGACGCCGGCAGCTCCGCAGGGAGATTATCTTGTGTGGCGAGAGCTATGACGGCGGCAAAACCACCGGCGGTGATCCTTGTCGAACCACAGCTCGGCGAGAATATCGGCACCGCTGCCCGTGCGATGGGGAATTTTGCACTCGATGAGTTGCGTCTCGTCGCGCCGCGTGACGGATGGCCGAACGACAAAGCAGTTGCGGCCGCCTCAGGTGCCGATTGCGTGCTCGAGAGCACGGTGGTCCACGATACGTTCGAGGATGCCATTGGCGATCTGCACTTTCTCGCCGCGACGACGGCCCGCCCGCGTGACATGACCAAGCCGGTGATGACACCGGAGCAACTGGCGATCGAGATCGTCACGCGTACGGCCAGAGGTGAGCGCTGTGGCATTCTCTTCGGGCGCGAGAAATCTGGCCTGCGCAACGATCATGTCGCCGTGGCCAACGCAATCGTCATGATCCCCGTCAATCCGGCGTTCGCGTCACTCAACATTGCACAAGCCGTCCTGCTGATCGGTTACGAGTGGCTGAAGGCGGCGGGCAGCGCGCATCTCGGACGCGATCCGATCAATGCGGACCCGACGCGAACGGGGCTGCACACGCGCGCTTCCCGCCCGGCGACGCGCGCCGAACTGCTCGGGTTCCTCGAACATCTGGAACGCGAGCTGGACGACAGCGGCTTTTTACGGCCGGCAGAAAAACGCCCGGCGATGTCGCGGAATATACGGGCCATGTTTGAGCGTATGTCGGCGACCGAGCAGGAAGTGCGGACGCTGAGGGGGATCGTGGCTTCGCTTGTTCGGCGGCATTTGCGGGCCCGGGATGACCGTTAGCGCGACCTGAAATCGTAGCGGATCGCTCGCTTTGGAGCGTGTCCGGGGGTGGATCTGGCTCTGCCGCAACACTGTGCGTCTTCTCCCTGGTCTCGCGTTGCAGGTGCCTTAGTCTTGCCGCGTTTGTCCCGGCGATTGCGGCAGCGTGCGCGGGGCGATTGCCACCCGAGGCGCGGGGCGATAACACACGTCTCACCCAGCGGGCTGCGGGTGTTGTGTGAGGGCTTGCTCTTGCGTCGCGGTCAGCCGTGTCGGCCGGGATAAAGAGGGGCTTTCCATGGGTCCGCGAACGTCATAC
>JBCBXF010000096.1:0-11101 GCA_039816705.1 Pseudomonadota bacterium
GTCGGTTTGACCAAGAATCACCGGATCTTTCGATGTTACCGAAATGACCGGAATTTTTCCTCCGCGATAGTTCTTCCAAAGCCATGCGGTGGATTGTGATCCCATCGCGTAGATCAGATCGGCATTCTCGCGCTCGGCGACTGCGATCGCTTCCTTGCCCAGCTCGTCCTTGCGTTGGAAATTGATCACCGTCACTTCGGCCTGGATGTCGCGTTCTGCAAACATCGTCAGGATCGTGCTGATCGCGGTATCGTAAGCTGATGATGGTCGGGGGTAGAGTACGACCACGCGGTAACGCGGCTCGACTTTAACCCCCTCCGGCGTCTCGTTCCCGCGGATGCGGATCAGGACTTTATTGGCATCGTCCTCGACTTCTTGAACATACCAGTTCTCCGTGACGCTTTCGCGGTAACGGAACCAGCTCGCAAATGCAGGTTTGGCTTGGGTCTCAGTGACCCGCGATGCGACAACAACTGGCTTCGGCTTCACCGCTGCCGGCGCACCAACATGCGAAGATGATGAGGTTTGCGGAACGTTCGTCGTTGATGACAAAAGCGTGTCCTGGGCGAGTGCTCCAGGCGCCATTGCGCCAACCAGGATCGCGGAAAGTGAAACACCAGCGATGGTGCGACGGAGATCAATCATGAAGGCGTACTCTTTCGCTCGAGATTGGGGGCTCGGATAACGAACGTTCGTGCTGAGGAAGCGAGACCTAGGCATCACGCGTCGGCCATGCGCTGTTGATTGGTCGCGCGTTTCACAACGTCGTCGCCGGCAACCGTTGCTTCGTTGCTGTCGTTGCGCACCGTATTTTCTGACGTGAGGATGAAAACCAGCGCGAACATCGCAATACCGATTCCAACCACACTGATCGCGCTCCAGTCATAGGACGTCCAGATCAACAACTGTCCAACGGCGACCGGCCCGGCGACGTGACCGATGCGCTCAAGGAACCGGTATGTTGCGGTCGCCGTGCTCTGGCCGATCCGGTCTGCAAGGTCGGAGTCTGCGATAAACGTGACGACCGGTGCGTTGATGAAGCCATGCGCAATGCCAAGCAGCGCCACGCCAATCACGAGCAATCCGGTTGACGCGTAGGCGGCCGTCTCAGCAGCGGTTGCGATGGAGCCACTGAAGCCGATCAGCAACAGGCCGACACCGCTCAGGATCGCACCCTGGAACAAAACGTTCCGGGCATTGCCAACTCCGTCGACGTAAGAGGTGATCAGACCGCTGGAGAGCACCACACTAATTGCGTAGATCATGATGATCTGCCCGATGTCTTCCTGCGGATATCCCGACTGTGCAAGCAGCAGTGGCAAGGCGAACGTCATGACACCTGTCAGGACAGCTTTCGCAGGCACCCCGATCGTGATCATGGTGTTCATGAAGTTGAAGTTGCGGATTGCATGACCGACGCTGACCATCAGGCCCTGTGCCGGGACAGTCGAGGCGCGCGTCATCAGTTCTTTCGGAACAGATGGCACAGCGGCAACGGCATAGAGCGATGCAAGCAGACCGATACCCGCTGCAAGCATGAACACGCCGTCCGGGCCCATGTAGCTCACCAGCAACGACCCGACGGCCATGCCGGAAATCATTCCACCCTGGAACCCGTAGACAATGATGCCGGCGGCTTGGGTTTTCTTGCCCGGAGGCGCAACGGCCAACAAGTAGGACTGTACGCCGATGAACAGCATACCCTGGCCGATGCCCGAGAGGCAGCGCGCGATCAGGATCATCGCGAAGTCAGGATAGAACGCCAGCATTGCGAGCCCGGCACCCGCAAGCACGAGACCGAGGGACATCAACAATTTCGGTCCGATCTTCTGCGCGACATATCCCGCCGGTATCAGCGTCAGTGCGAAGAAGAGATAAAATCCGACGAACGGCGTCGATGCATAGCCGGCCGAAACGCCCGCTTCCAGAACAGCCGCCTGCACAAACTGAGGCAGGAAGGCATACGTCAGATGCTCCAACAGCACACCGAGAAAAAACACTGGCTTCAGGTGATCGAGCATCCATTCGCCATCAACCGGCGTGTACTCAGCATCGTCCTTGCCGCCGGATCCGCGCTGCCCAATTGGACGGCGCACGGCTCCGCCAAGCTGGAAGAAAAGGCTCGCAAGAAATGCCGAGGCAATAAACAGTGCCGCGAAGTTTTTAACCGATCGCGCGATCTGCTCAAGCACCACATCACCAGGAAGCTCAACCGCAACCTGCACGTCGCGATCGCTGCCCGGTGACTTGAGATCGACCACATACTCGTAGTGTTCATCGGATCGCTTCCAGCGTTCGCCAACCCGCGTACGGTCCGTGTGAATAACAATCCGTCCGTCCACGGTCAGCGACGCTGCGCTGATGTCTGGGTTCACGTTCAGATACTCGCCGAACGTTCGATCAAGGCCCTGGATTTCATTGATGTTGATGTTGAATGCGACGACGTCGCTGAGCCGTTGCCCGAGCGATCCAGCAAGCGCCCGGGCTTTCGCCTGAGCTCCATCGGAATAGAGTGCGATCAGCGTCGCGATCACACCGGCCGATGCCGCCATGAAAACGAAGCCGAATGTTATCTGGGCCCACGGCATGCGGCTGCGCGCCATACGTGGTCCGAAAAGCCCAATCACGATCGCGAAGACAAGGGACGGAATAAGTGACGCGAGGAACAGGGGACGGAACGCTTCTGTCACCCGGTTCTCAACGACAGACTCAGACATCGTAATGCCGAGGTAGCCGACCGTCTCAAATTTGTTCCGCAGCGGGACGACGATCCGGTACTGCCCGTTCTGGCGCGCAAGATTATATTTCTTCCGCAAATCGGCTTTCGAAGGTGCCGCGTCACGCCCCCGTACAGGGGCGATGTTGGACCTCACCGGCGAGACAATATCCATGGGCGTCGGCAGTGTACGCAAGATGCGCATGTCGCCGGCACTGAAGACGATCTCTCCCGATAGATCATAGACCGCGAGGGTTCCAACGGTCTCATCTGACGAAAAGATCGGGTCTGTCAGTGTCTTGAAGCCGACGAACTGCTTCAAGGCGAGTCCTGACCGCAATGGTGTCTGCATGGAGTTCTGGACGACGAGAACCTGTCCATGCAGTTTATCTCCCTGAAACCCCTCGAATGTGCGCTTGGCTTCGCCAAATGCAACGTAAACGAGAAGAAGGAGGGAGACAAAAAGAACCACGAACATCGTGACGGCATCGTTCAGCCGGCGACCAATGGTCGGTGTGATATCGCTCATGTCCCTACCCCGGATAAGCGGATTTATTTCCACAAGACTAGCGAACTAGCCTTCACAAGGAGTTAAAAGGCGTAGGAGGGGGTGCGCACTGCCGCGACGTTTGCTGAACAGCACGTCGATCCGGTCGGAAAGCAGAGAGAAAATCAGATCATCGTACGACATTCCACAGTTGTGGAGTCCTTCAACGATCAGGCTGGTCACGCCAGTATCCGTCGGCGCTTTCAGGTCAGGCTTGGGATTGGCCTCAAGGATGAAAAGTTTGCCATTTTCGTCCGCCCGAACATCAAGACGAATCAGGGTCTCCAGATCAAGTTGAGCGAATGTCATGTGCGCCAGATTGTCGAGTTGGGCAATGACATCACACTCTGCATCGGTATTCATGGCGCGCACGCGATCACCGGTGATGGGCTTTTTGTCCATCGACGTGAAAATTCGCTCATCAGCTGCCAATACACGCTCAACGTGCGCAAATGTGAACGGCCGATCCAGACGCTCAAGGCTGCCGTTTCGCTGAACGGTTGGCCCGCAAATGGCGACGCAATATTCCCGTCCGCCAAGATACTGCTCGATCAGCACATGGTTCTCGGTTTTCTGAAAGACGGCCGCCGCGAGCTGTTCCGCACAGAAGCGGTCAGGAGCATATTCGACATTGAGAGAAGCCCGACCCGAGACAGGCTTGACGATGAACGGGCCGTCATATCCGGAAAAGACGTCATCAAAGTGCGTGTTCGCGCCGGTGCGGAGCGGCCCTTGCGCCCCGTGCCATGTGATAAATCGTGCCGTCGGAACACCAGCGCCTGCGAGCTGGCGCTTGAACACATGCTTACTGTCAAGGATGCCCGCTGACAGTGGTTCGTGTCCGACATACGGGACACCGAGCATCTCGAGGGTCGCTGCTGCATGGGAAACCGCGCAATAGCCTTGAACGCCGCCTGTGTTCAGCCATGCAAGGTGAACGCCTTCTTTGCGGAGCCGATCACCAAGACGCATGTCATCCGGCAACAGGACAACGTCTTTGCAGCCAGCACGGGTCAAACTTGCCGAGATGTCATGCGCCACGGCCTCATAGCTCTTCCACGAACGCGGATTGTGCGTCTGGTAGATCACCGAACCATTGTGGGTTTTATCTCCGCCGTAGACGACGGCGACTTTCATCCGTGAGACAAGCTCCGACATCTGTGCCTGGAGCTCGCTGCGACGCCCACCTCGGCGTGGCACGTCCACGTCCTCGCCGCGTGGTGCGGACGGCAAATTACGTGCGCGCTCAAGAGTGGCATAACCCGGCGCGATATCGGCAATTTGTGATTCAAGTGGAAAGGATTTCATGATGCCCTCTGCCTCAACCCGTTACCGTCGACGAGGGACGCATGACTTATGTCACGCTTTTGTTTTCGCAGCCCACACGACAAGGCGTACACTGCCGGGGCTTGATTAAAACTTCGGGAAGTCGAATGGTTATTTTTTCCTTGATGAGTTGATTGATTTGAGAAGAAAAATACACAGTTGCAAAGCGCCAACAGCATCAAAGGGGGAGGAGGCTAAAGTGAGCGACGCGCCGAAAATTGTTCTCCGCGCAATGCAGCCCCAAGACCTTGACGCTGTTGAGGCGTTGACAATCACGCCGGCCCAACGTGCGTTCGTTGAGCCGATTTCGATCGCGCTTTCCGCCAATCGTGACGTATGGAGCGATCACGTCGTCGAAGCCGAGGGTCAGATCATCGGCTTCTTCCAGATAGACGCGCGCGAAGCCGGCCCGCGTCTTCCCGGACATATCGAAGTTCACGAAGTGAGCCTTGATCAGACGGTACAGGGACGCGGCTATGGAAAGGCCATGTTTCGAGCGCTGCCAGCCTATCTACGCCAGGAGTTCCCGGCTGCTACAGCAGCCTGCCTCACCGTAAATTGTCGGAATTCGCGCGCTTATCGCGCCTATGAGGCCGGCGGTTTTATCGATACCGGAATGCTTTACGAAGGTGGCCGGTCCGGCCCGCAACACATCATGACACTGGCGCTAAAAGAGCAGTAATCTCTGCGATAAGCAGCTAGCGACGCGTCAGATGAGTTCTGTGCCCGCAATCTCGACGGAGAACCCCGAAAGCCCGAAATACTGCCGCTCGGTCGTCGAAAGCACTTGGATGGAGTGAATGCCAAGGTCTTTCAGGATCTGCGCGCCAAGTCCGACCTCACGCCATTGAACGTGTCGGGCGGCATCACTGGCGGCACCATCACCCGTGCCGTCCGTCGGCGCCCTGGACGCATCGCCGTGCGCAACCACACCGGCAGCTCCATGCCGGAGATACACAACAATGCCACGGCCTTCTTTTTCAATCCGCTTCATCGCCGCTGCAATCGGCGAGGCGTCAGGATGAAAGACATCTGCCACCGTCTCTTCCCGCTGAAAGCGGGTGAGCACCTTGTGCCCGTCACTGATATCACCAAACGTCACAGCAACATGCTGTGCCTGATCAAAGGACGTTTCATAGACCACAGCCCGTGCTGGGCCGATAGAAGTCGTGATCTCTTCATCAGAGACGCGTGTAACAAGGCTCTCCCGTGCCTGGCGATAAGCGATCAGATCGTCGATCGACACGATTTTCAAGCCGTGCTCTTTCGCAAAAACTTCGAGATCTGGTCCGCGCTGGATCGAACCGTCGTCGTGGACGATCTCCGAGATCAGCGCGATGGGCGTCTGCCCCGCAAGGCGCGCGAGATCAACTGCGGCTTCGGTATGTCCCGTGCGCATCAGCACGCCGCCATCCCGGGCGATGAGTGGGAAGATATGTCCAGGACGGACAAAATCATCCGCAACGCGATCCCGATCGGCCAACGCACGCACTGTATTCGACCGTTCAAGCGCCGAGATGCCAGTGGAAAGGCCCTCGCGCACGTCGACCGAGACCGTAAACGCCGTCGCGAGCGGGGCGTCATTCTCGCTGACCATCGGATGTAGTTGCAGACGACGCGCATCAGCACGCGGCATCGGGACACACAGGACACCCCCGGTATGGCGGACCATAAATCCCACCCATTCGGGCGTGGCAGCATCGGCCGCCATGATCAGGTCGCCTTCGTTCTCGCGGTCTTCATCGTCCACGACGACGACAGGCCGACCCGCCGAAATTTCAGCGAGCGCCTCGTCGATGCTGTCAAGTTTCAGGCTCATTCGCGCCTTGTGCGGTACGGGCCAAACGTTGGCAAGTCCGTGAAACCAGGGAACCTGTGAGCGCGGCGATCGCGCGCAGTTTTGCTTTGCATCGCGGCTGGCCGCACTTTATGCGTGAAACCGGACAGATCGAAGGGTGAACGCTTGATGCGTGCATGCATTCACAACACCGCCGGCGCGCCAGCGCTAAAGATGGCGCTCCAGGCGAGACCACAGGGTTGGCTCGGGCTCATACGAGCGCAATAGCCTTATTCGCTCTGCACGCCGTTTTAGTTCCGGTCGCAGCAGCGCCTCTCACGATCGCAAGCCACCCACCCGAGCCGACATGTCCGAGACCCCAACGCCCGAAATCCGCAAGCTTGTGCGTTTCGATGAGACCACTCTGATTGAAGGTGGCAAAGCTGCCGCCACGCCGCTCCGCATGTTCGCCGCTGCAGCGGTCCTCGCAAATCCGTGGGCCAATCGCGGATTTGTCGAAGACATGGCGCCCGAGATTTATGCCTTCGGTCCTGTCCTGGGACGCATCCTTACAGATGAGATGATTGCGATGGCTGGAACCGGAGAGGCAATAGAAGGCTACGGCAAAGCGGCGGTCGTCGGTCCTGATGGCGAAGTCGAGCACGCCTCCGGGCTCATTCACACCCTGCGGTTCGGCAATACGTTTCGCAAAGCCGTCGGCGCAAAAAGCTACTTGAGCTTCACGAACACGCGCGGCGGACCGAATGCGCCGATCATGATTCCGCTGATGCACAAGCATGATGCCGGCATGCGCTCCCACTATCTCACCATCCAGTTCCAGATCGCGGATGCGCCGGCTGCCGGAGAGGTCGTCGTCGCGCTGGGTGCTTCGATCGGCGGGCGCCCGCATCATCGGATCGGCGATCGCTATCAGGATCTGGAAGAGTTAGGCGGCACCGATGTCTAGTCGAATTCACGAAAGCGGATTTGATACCCTTGGTACGCATTATCTCCGCCTCGGCGACGCAGACGCGCCGACCATCCTGTTTATTCACGGGCTCGGCATGGCGCATATGTACTGGCAGCCACAGCTCGTGGCCTTGGCAGAGCGCTATCATCTGATCGCCTACGATCTGCTTGGCCATGGTGAAAGCCCGCCACCGGACGACGACGTGACACTCGACGATCTCGTCGATCAGGCGCACGGTCTGCTGCATGATCTCGGCGTGCAAACGGCGCACATCGTGGGGCACTCAATGGGTGGGCTGATCGCAACAGGATTCGCTCTCGCCCACCCGCAGGCCTCTCTGTCGCTCTCCGTCCTCAACAGCGTCTACGATCGACCATTGGAAGCGCGCCGCGCTGCTGAGGAACGCGCCAGCCAGATTCTCGCCAACACCGCGGATACCCGCCGGGACAACGGCGTTGAGGCCACGATTGTCCGTTGGTTTGGAGATACACCCGACGTCGAGCACGAGGAACTCATCGATATGCTCCGCCAGCAGCTCGCGGCGAACGATCCGGCACAGTACGGACAGATTTATCGTCTCTTCGCGACAAGTGATGTTGCGTTTGTTGGCCGTCTCCAAGCCTTGACCTGCCCGGCCCTGTTCATGACCGGTGCAGACGATCCGAACTCGACGCCGGCGATGTCGCAGCGCATGGCGGATGCTGCGCCGCACGGACACTGCATCGTCTTTGACGACGCTCGCCACATGATGAGCCTTGTTGATCCAGCGCGTGTCACGCCGGAACTGGACGAATTTATCTCCACTGTCGGCAGCGCATCGACCAGAGGGGCGGCATCATGAGCGCGCTCGATCTCAAGCAGTTGCGCCGTGCCCTGGGGGCCTTCGTAACCGGCGTCACGGTCGTGACAACGCTGGATAGCGAGGGCAATCCGCGCGGTTTTACGGCCAACTCGTTCACGTCAGTCTCTCTCGAGCCCCCCTTGATCCTCGTCTGCATCGGCAAATCAGGCGCAAGCTTCGAGGCGTTCCGCAACGCAGGCGGTTATGCCGTCAACATCCTGTCGGAAGCGCAGCGCGATGTGTCCGGTGTCTTTGCAAGCCAGGTCGAAAACCGCTTCGCTAACGTTGACTGGGTGCCGGGACCGGCGGGAAATCCCGTTTTCGACGGCACGGCCGCTTGGCTTGACTGTACGATGCACGAACAGGTCGATGCGGGCGATCATGTCATTTTGATTGGTCGGGTCATCGGCTTTGAAGCTTTCAGCGATGCCGATCGCGTGCAGCCGCTCGGCTACTGCCGCGGCGCCTATGTCTCGTTTGGCATCAATGCCGAAACGCTCGGTGCGCGCGCAACCCGCGTCGGCGCGATCATCGAACGCGAAGGCGCGGTCCTCCTGCTCACGGACAAAAACGATCAAAGCACCCTGCCGACAGCAAGCGATCTCGGGCCAACGTCCAATCCGTCATCATTGCGCGCCCAGCTCGCGCGGTTGGGCGTGAATGTCGACCCGAGCTTATTGTTCGCCGTGTTCGAAGATCGCGAAAACGAACACCTGAGCGTGTTCTATCGCGCAATGTTCTCAGGTGAGAAGCCCGATGAGCCGCAGGCCACCTTCGTTCCCTTTGAAGAGATCGACGTCGCAGACCTCGCATCGCCCGCGGATCGCGACATGCTCACACGCTACATCCGGGAACGCACGACGGAGAGTTTCGGCATCTATGTCGGTGATCAGCACGACGGTGTTGTTCACGCACCGCGCTTGCAGTCGCGGTCTGAAAATGGAGGGAGGGAAAATTGAGGATCTCGCTTTTCGCTCATATGGAGCGTTTGCAACCCGGCGTCTCGCATGCGCAACTCTACGACGAATTTGTTTCTCTCTGCGAGATTGCTGACGACGCCGGATTTCACACGATATGGACGGGCGAGCATCATGGGATGGATTTCACCATTGCGCCGAACCCGCTGACGGTTCTCGTCGATCTCGCGCGCCGCACAAAGAATGTGCGCCTCGGCACGGGCACGATTGCCGCCCCCTTCTGGCATCCGCTGCGTCTCGCTGGCGAGATTGCCATGACCGACATCATGACCGAAGGCCGCCTCGAGATCGGCATTGCCCGCGGCGCATACAGCTTCGAGTATGAGCGATTGACGCCCGGCCTCGATGCCTGGGGCGCGGGTCAACGACTGCGGGAAATGATCCCGGCACTGCGCGGTCTGTGGGGCGGCGACTATGAGCACGACGGTGACGCCTGGAAGTTTCCGAAAACGACCTCGTCCCCGCTGCCTCTTCAGCAGCCGCATCCACCGATCTGGGTTGCGGCGCGCGACCCGAACTCACATCAGTTTGCGGTCGACAATGGCTGCAACGTCCAGGTCACCCCGCTTTGGCTCGGCGACGAAGAAGTCGACGCGCTCGTGCAAAAGTTCAACGATGCCTGCAATGCCAACAGCAAAGCAAAGCGACCGAAGCTCATGCTGCTGCGCCATACAGCCGTCGGCGAAAGCGAAGACGAGCTTGAACGGATCGCCAAAGACCTTTCGCGTTTCTATGCGTATTTCGGCACATGGTTCAAAAATCAGCGGCCAATTCAGAAAGCCAATCTTCTCCCTTTGAGCGACGAGGAAATTGCCGGCATGGACATGTACGCGCCGGAGAAGATGCGCCGCAATCATGTCGTGGGCACGCCACAAAACGTCATCGACCGCTTGAAGCGTTGTGAAGACCTTGGCTTCGATGAGTACGCCGTTTGGCTCGACGCCGGGATGAGTTTTGAGAATCGCAAGCGCAATCTCGAACTGGTGATCGACCATGTGCTGCCGGCCTTTCACTGATACGAAAAATCACTGCGACTTCGCGTGAGAGAGAAAAATGGAAACCTTCCAGAACTACATTGACGGCGCATTCGAGGATGCAGCCGAGCACTTCGAAAGCATCGATCCGGCAACGGAACGCCCGTGGGCCAACATGCCGGCGGCGAGCGCCGATGATGTCGAACGCGCAGTCGCCGCGGCTCAGCGCATGCTGGATGATCCATCATGGGGTGGGCTGACCGCAACAGCGCGCGGCAAGCTGCTCTATCGTCTTGCCGATCTTGTTGCCGAACATGCAGGTGAATTGGCGCGCCTCGAAACCGCTGATACTGGCAAGATCATCCGCGAGACGACGGCCCAGGTCGGCTACGCGGCAGAATTTTTCCGCTATTTCGCCGGCCTGGCGGACAAGGTGCAGGGTGCGCATCTTCCAATCGACAAGCCAGATATGGAGACCTACCTGCGCCGCGAACCGATTGGCGTCGTTGCCGCAATCGTACCTTGGAACAGTCAGATTTTCCTCGCCGCCGTCAAACTGGGCCCGGCACTCGCAGCCGGGTGTCCAGTGGTGCTCAAGGCATCCGAAGATGGCCCCGCACCCTTGCTCCATCTTGCAAGGCTCATCGACGAAGCGGGTTTTCCTTCAGGTGTCGTGAGCGTGCTGACCGGCTTTGGTGATCCATGCGGCGCAGCGCTGACATCGCATCCCGGCGTGGCGCGCGTCGCTTTCACCGGCGGTCCAGAAACCGCCCGCCACGTGGTGGCGAACACCGCGCGAAATCTTGCAGTCACGACGCTGGAGCTCGGAGGAAAATCCCCGGTGCTCGTTTTCGACGACGTGGATGTCGAGAGCGTCGCAAACTCGATCGTCGCCGGCATTTTTGGCGCGACGGGCCAGAGTTGTGTGGCGGGCTCACGCCTCATTGTGCAGCGCGCCGTCCACGCCAGCCTT
>JBCBXF010000097.1:0-10966 GCA_039816705.1 Pseudomonadota bacterium
CTCGAACACTAACGCGACGACAAAACGCTTGTATCGAAACGACAGCCGCGGAAGAAAAAGGCGGAGCTTTTAGCCCCGCCCTATCTTGCGTCGGTAGAGTCATCGCCGGAGGTTTATGCTGCGGCGGCTTCCGTTTCATTCTCCGCGTTGGCAGCGATTTCGGCTTCGTGACGTGCGCGATCGTCCTTGCCTTTCTCGCTTTCATCGCGGTCGACAAGTTCGATGACGGCCATCGGGGCGTTGTCGCCGTGGCGAAACCCGGCCTTGAGGACGCGGGTGTAACCACCCATTCGGTCAGCGTAGCGTGGTCCGAGGACATCGAAGAGTTTTTTGACAACGTCGTCGTCCTGGATCTTTGCGGCGGCTTGGCGACGCGCGTGGAGCGAGCCGTTCTTGCCAAGCGTGATAACCTTGTCCGCGATGCGCTTCAGCTCTTTGGCTTTCGGCAGCGTGGTGACGATCTGCTCGTGGCGCAGCAGCGAGGCCGCCATGTTGACGAACATCGCCTTGCGATGGCTCGCTGTGCGGTTGAGTTTTCTGTAGCCGTGGCCGTGTCGCATTTTTCATCCGTCCTGCGCACCGCATTGGTGCGACTTGTCAAAGCTTGAGCGAACCCTGTCGCCTAGAAATGGTCCTCGAACCGTTTGGCGAGTTCCTCGATATTGTCCGGTGGCCAGTTCGGCACGTCCATACCGAGGTGCAGCCCCATCGCGGCGAGCACTTCCTTAATCTCGTTGAGTGACTTGCGACCGAAGTTCGGCGTGCGCAGCATCTCGGCTTCTGTCTTCTGGATCAGATCGCCGATATAAATGATGTTGTCGTTCTTCAGGCAGTTGGCCGAGCGAACTGAAAGTTCAAGTTCATCGACTTTCTTGAGCAGTGCGGCGTTGAACTCGAGGTCCGGCGCTGCTTCGGCGGGCTGCTCGCGCTGGGGCTCTTCGAAGTTGATGAAGATCTGGAGCTGGTCCTGCAGGATGCGGGCAGCGAGCGCGACGGCATCGTCTGCCTTGATGGACCCATCGGTCTCGACGGTCATCGTCAGCTTGTCATAGTCGAGAACGGTGCCTTCGCGGGTGTTCTCGACCTTGTAGGAGACCTTCTGAACCGGGCTGTAGAGGCTGTCGACCGGGATCAGGCCGATCGGCGCGTCGCCCGGGCGGTTCTGTTCGGCAGGCACGTAGCCCTTGCCGGTCGCGGCTGTGAATTCCATCCGCATCGACGCGCCTTCGTCGAGCGTGCAGATCACGTGGTTCGGGTTCAGAATTTCGACTTCGGAACCCGTCTCGATGTCACCTGCAGTCGCGACGCCCGGGCCTTCCTTGCGCAGCACCATGCGCTTGGTGCCTTCGGAGTGCACCTTCACCGCGATCCCTTTGATGTTGAGGATCATGTTGGTGACGTCTTCGCGAACACCGGGGATGGAGGAAAATTCGTGCAGCACGCCGTCGATGTGCACGCTTGTGATCGCGCCGCCCTGCAGCGACGAGAGCAGCACGCGACGTAGCGCATTGCCGAGCGTCATGCCGAAGCCGCGCTCCAGCGGTTCCGCAACAACCGTTGCTACCCGGCCGGCGTCACGCCCGGCGGTGATTGCGAGTTTTTGCGGCTTGATGAGGTCTTGCCAGTTCTTTTGCACTGGATGCCTTCCTTGTCGTCAGCGGAGATAAAAGGCCGGCGCATTCGAGGCGCAGGCATCTCTCTCACGAGTTGCGTCACGACCGTGCGGCGGGGGGTGCACGGTTGATGATGTTTCGAGCGCTCTTAGACCCGGCGTTTCTTGCGGGGGCGACAGCCGTTGTGGGCAATCGGCGAGACGTCCTGGATCGAAGTGATGTTGAAGCCGGCGGCCTGGAGGGCACGCAGCGCGCTTTCGCGACCTGAGCCCGGGCCTTTGACTAGCACTTCGAGTGTTTGCATGCCGTGGTCCGCGGCTTTTTTACCAGCGTCTTCGGCGGCAACCTGCGCGGCGTAAGGCGTCGATTTACGCGAGCCTTTGAAGCCCATCGTGCCGGCTGACGACCAGGAAATCGCGTTGCCCTGGGCGTCGGTGATCGTAATCATCGTGTTATTGAACGTCGCATTCACGTGCGCGACGCCGGAAGAAATATTCTTCTTTACCCGGCGTTTGGTGCGCTGGCGGTCTTTGGCCATTTGTCTCTCTTTTATCTCGGCTGCCTTCGCGCCACGCGATGGCCCCTACTGAGGTGGTCTGCTGGCGGGCATCGCAGATCTTGCGATCCTGCCTCTCGTTATGCTCACGAACCGCAACACCGAAGTGCCGCCCGGAGCCGCCTACTTCTTCTTGCCGGCAATCGCTTTGGCCGGGCCCTTGCGGGTACGCGCGTTCGTGTGGGTGCGCTGACCGCGAACCGGGAGGCCGCGACGATGGCGCAGACCGCGATAGCACCCGAGATCCATCAGCCGCTTGACGTTCATCGACACTTCGCGCCGCAGGTCACCCTCGACCTGGTAGTCCCGGTCAATAAGTTCGCGGACCTGGATCACCTCGGCTTCGCTCATCTCGTTCACGCGTCGCTCTGCCGGGATATTCGCCTTCTCGCAGATGTCGCGGGCGAACTGCCGGCCGATGCCGTGAATATAGGTCAGCGCGATGACGACGCGCTTGTTCGTCGGAATGTTGACGCCTGCGATGCGGGCCATGTGCGTTTCTCTCCTCGGGCGGCGCCCTGTACAGCGGGGGCCGCAATCTGAACCGTGCCTGCCGCGCGAACATCCGCCCTGCAAACACGAAAACGGACCGAAGCGCGCCCGAAAGACAGGGCGATTCACCGGTCCAAAACCTCTAATCCGTGAGATTGCGCACGGTCTTAGTGCCGCAGCGCAATCCCGTCAACCAAAGATGCTCGAAAGCAATCCTTTCGATTCGCCTTTACCGCTCGCGTCCAGCGCATCGGAGATCGAGGCCGTGACGGTATCCATGGCCGCCATGCCGTCAACCGAGCGCAGCATGTCGCTCGCGAAATAGAACCCGATCAGCGGCGATGTTTCCTTGTAGTAGGCCAACAACCGCGCGTTGAACGTCTCGGCATTGTCATCCGCGCGGCGCTTGAAGTCGTTGGAACCGCACTTGTCGCAGACGCCTTCGACGAGGGGCGGCTTGAAGGTGTCGTGATACCCCTCACCGCAGCTGCCGCATGTGAAGCGCCCCGTAATCCGCTCGACCAGTCTCGCGTCATCGACCTGCATCTCGATCACCGCGTCGAGCGTCTTGCCCTTGTCCGCCAGCATCGTCTTAAGCGCGGCAGCCTGCTGGAGCGTGCGTGGGAAGCCGTCGAGGATGAAACCTTTCGCGCAGTCCGGCTGGTCAATCCGCTCGGAGATAATGCCGATCACGATCTCATCCGAGACCAGCCCGCCACTTTCCATCACCGCCTTGGCCCTTTGCCCGATCTCCGAGCCAGCGGCCACAGCAGCCCGCAACATATCGCCCGTCGAGAGTTGGACGAGTCCACGGGCGTCTTCGATGCGCTTGGCCTGTGTGCCTTTGCCAGCGCCCGGGGGCCCGAGCAGGATGATGTTCATCGCCGGACCATACCTTTCGGTCCGCCCTGACGTCCCTTGAGTTTCGCTTTCTTGATCAGACCTTCGTACTGCTGCGCGATCAGGTGGCTCTGCACTTGTGAGACCGTATCCATCGTCACGCTGACGACGATCAGCAGCGAGGTTCCGCCGAAGTAGAATGGGACTGCAAGCTGGGCGCGGAGCAGTTCCGGTAGGATACAAACGAGGGCGAGGTAGGCGGCGCCGACGGTCGTCAGTCGGGTCATCACATAGTCGATATACTCAGCTGTCTTCTGGCCCGGACGAATACCGGGGATGAATCCGCCGTACTTCTTGAGGTTCTCAGCCATCTCTTTCGGGTCTGAGACGATCGCCGTGTAGAAAAATGCGAAGAAGACAATCATCGCGACAAAGATCGCGAGATAGAGGAAACCGCCCGGCTGCAGCGAAGTCGTAATGTAGGTCAGCCACTCCGATGAGCCACCGGCAGCCGTGAACTGTGCAATCGTGATCGGCAGCAGCAAAAGCGAAGAGGCAAAAATGGGCGGGATCACGCCGGCCGTGTTGAGCTTCAGCGGCATGTGGGACGACTGGCCGTCCATCATGCGGTTGCCCATCTGGCGTTTGGGGTACTGGATCAGGATGCGCCGTTGCGCGCGCTCGACCCAGACGATGAACGCGATAACCGCAATCGCCATGATGAACAGGCCGACCAGCAGCGGAGCGGCGAGGGTGCCCTGACGGCTCAGCTCCAACGTGCCAATCAGCGCGGCGGGCAACTCGGCAACGATACCGGCAAAGATAATCAGCGAGATTCCGTTGCCGACGCCGCGTGCGGTGATCTGTTCGCCCAGCCACATCAGGAAGATGGTGCCGCCGACGAGCGTGATCACCGTGGTCAGCGTGAAAAAGAGGCCGGGGTTGGTGACGATGTTGCTCGTTGAGCTCTGGAGGCCGACCGAGATGCCGTAGGCCTGCAGCGTCGCGAGCGCGACCGTGCCGTAGCGGGTGTACTGGTTGATCTGCTTGCGGCCCTGCTCACCCTCTTTCTTCAGTTGCTCGAGGTGCGGCGAGACCGTGGTCATCAGCTGGATGATAATTGACGCCGAGATATACGGCATAATGTTCAGGGCGAAGATTGCCATCCGTCCCACGGCGCCACCGGAGAACAGATTGAACATGTCGAAGATGCCGGCGTTGCCTTGGTTGAAGGCATTGGCCAGCGCCAGCGGATCAATTCCCGGGATCGGGATGTACGTTCCAAGCCGGTAGATGACGAGTGCACCGAGCGTGAACCAGATCCGCTTCTTTAGCTCTTCAGCGCGCGCAAAGGCACCGAAGTTGAGGTTCGCTGCCAGTTGTTCCGCTGCTGAAGCCATGATCTTCTCCGGTGCTCCGCCCCGCCGGGGTGCGTGCAATGCATGCGCGCCATGTGCGACGCCGGCGCTTGCGCAACGAGCACTGTACGCCATGCCCCAATCTAGGGGGCCTTAACCTCAAGCGCCAGAGGGCGCGTGTTTAACAGCTCGTTGCCGCGCACGCCCGCGTCGCCGGTTTCAAGCGTCGGCAGCGTCTCCACCAGCTTTCGCCAAGCGGCCGCGCGCTTTTTTCGTACCGATTTTCTTCTCGGTCTTTTCTTCGCGGGTTGGTGCGGTCGCGGTCACGGTGCCACCGGCTTTCTCGATCGTCTCACGCGCGCCTTTGCTGACGCCTGCGACTTCAAGTGTGACCTTTGCCGTCAGCTCACCACCGAGAATGCGTACGCCATCTTTCTCTCGACGCACGACGCCCGCCTTGACCAGCTCGCTGACCGTGATCGTGGCAGATGGATCGAGCTTTTTATCGTCGATCGCCTTTTGCAGGCGGTTGAGGCCGACCTCGTTGTACGACTTGGCAAATATATTGTTGAAGCCACGCTTCGGCAGGCGACGGTGGATTGGCATCTGGCCGCCCTCGAAGCCGTTGATTGCGACGCCTGAGCGGGATTTCTGTCCCTTCACACCGCGTCCGGACGTCTTGCCTTTGCCGGAGCCGATGCCGCGGCCGACGCGCTTGCGCTCTTTCGTTGCGCCGGGGTTATCTCTGAGTTCATTCAGCCGCATGGCTCTCGTCCTTCAAAACGTGGGGTGCCGCATGGTGCGGCAGGGTCGCGATGCGACGCGCTTAGTCCTCGACGATCCGCACCATGTGGCTGACCTTGTCGATCATGCCGCGCACGGCCGGTGTGTCTTCGAGTGTCCGCCGACGCGAGATTTTGCCAAGGCCGAGGCCGCGCAGCGTTGCGCGCTGGTCTTCGGGGCGGCGGATCGCGCTGCCAGTCTGCTCGATGGTGATTGTGTTCGCCATGTCGTCCTCGTGTGCGCAACTCTAGGGCGCGTCGTTTTCGTGTAGTCGTCGGCCACCAACTCAGGCCGCTTCGACGTTTTCTGATGTCTCGCTTCCGACTGCGTCTGGTTCGTCGCCCGCACCATCACGGCGGCGGTTGACGATCTCGCTGACTTTTTTGCCGCGACGGGCTGCGACGGAGCGCGGACTATCTTCTTTTGTCAGAGCGTCGATCGTGGCGCGCACCATGTTGTAGGGGTTCGACGAGCCAAGCGACTTTGCAACCACATCCTGCACACCGAGCGTTTCAAACACGGCGCGCATCGGCCCGCCTGCGATAATGCCGGTGCCCGGAGGTGCCGCACGAAGGACGACGCGACCGGCGCCATGACGGCCGGTGACATCGTGGTGAAGTGTCCGGCCTTCGCGCAGCGGCACCTTGATGAGGGCGCGCTTCGCTGCCTCGCTTGCCTTGCGGATCGCCTCGGGCACTTCGCGGGCCTTGCCCTTGCCAAAGCCGACGCGGCCTTTCTTGTCGCCGATCACAACCAGCGCGGCGAAGCCGAACCGGCGACCACCCTTCACAACTTTCGCGACGCGATTGATATGGACGAGCTTGTCTTCAAACTCGCTCTGCTCTTCGCGTCCACGTCCGCCGCGATCGCCTTTGCGGCCGCCTCTTTCCGGTCCTCGTGCCACGTCGCTTATCCTTATCCTAGAATTTCAATCCGCCGTCGCGGGCGGCGTCCGCCAGTGCTTTCACACGGCCATGATAAATGTACGAACCACGGTCGAAGATAACGTCGGTGACACCGGCTTTCGTCGCGCGTTCAGCGACGAGTTTGCCAACCGCGCTTGCTGCGTCCTTGTTGGCGCCAGTCTTGATCGAGCCTTTGACGTCCTTGTCGAGCGTCGAGGCGGACGCGACCGTGTGGCCCTTCGCATCATCGATGACCTGCGCATAGATGTGTTGCGAGGAGCGAAACACGGAGAGCCGCGGGCGACCGTTCGCACGCTTTGTCACCTGACGACGGACACGGGCCTTGCGTGCCTCTGATTTTGCCTTGAGCGATGCCATCGGAGGTATCTCTTCTCACCAGTGTTTTGTCAGTTTGCTGCGCTACTCCTAAGCACCCGCAAAGGGGCTTGGCGTCCACGCAGGAGCGACTGACTATTTCTTCTTGCCTTCCTTGCGGAAGATCGTTTCATCCGAATACTTGATGCCCTTGCCCTTGTAGGGCTCCGGCGGACGGTAGGCACGCACTTCGGCGCAGAACTGACCGACGAGCTGCTTCTCGATGCCCGAGACGACGATCTCTGTCGGCTTGGTGACCTTGACGTCGAGCTCCTGCGGGATCGGGTGCAGCACATCGTGGCTGAGGCCAAGCTGCAGCTGCAGGTTCGCGCCCTGCATCTGCGCGCGATAACCGACGCCGTTGATCTCAAGCGTCTTGGTGAAGCCGTCGGTCACACCGGTCACGAGATTTTGCACCAGCGTGCGGGACATCCCCCACATCGAGCGCGCACGTTTCGACTGGCCGCGCGGCTCAACGACAATGGCGCCGTCATCCATCCGCACTGTAACGTCGTCCACGAGCGTGACCTCAAGCTGGCCCTTGCTGCCTTTCACCTTGACCGTCTGACCGGAAACGCTGGCTTCCACGCCTGACGGGATCTCGATGGGTTTCTTGCCGATCCGCGACATTGTTCTCGTCCTCTTTGCCCGACAGCTTCGGGCCGCGTTCATGCGTTGTGCGGCGGAGCCCAATTGCCCCGCGCTGGTTTCATGCACCTAGAAGATGCTGCAGAGCACCTCGCCGCCGACCTGCTCTTCACGGGCCTGCGTATCGGACATCACACCTTTGGGTGTCGACAGGATCGACACGCCAAGGCCGTTCATGACCGTCGGGATGTCCTTGACCGGAGAATAAACTCGTCGGCCCGGCTTCGAGACGCGTTTGAGCGATTTAATCACCGGATCGCCGTTGTGGTACTTAAGTTCCACCTCAAGCTCCGGCTGCGCGCCTTTCGTCTCCATCTCAGCGTAGCCGCGGATGTAGCCTTCGGACGTCAGCACATCAAGCACCCGAGCGCGCAGTTTGGAGGCGGGCATAACGACCTTTGCCTTGCGGCGCATCTGGGCGTTGCGAATGCGGGTGAGCATATCGCCGATCGGATCGGATACGGGCATGTCGGTGCCTCCCTTACCAGGACGACTTGACCATGCCGGGCAGCATGCCCTGCGAGGTCAGTTCGCGCAGTGCGATGCGCGAGAGCTTCAGTTTGCGATAGTAGGCGCGTGGGCGCCCCGTCAGATCGCAACGGTTGCGCACGCGCGTCTTGGACGAGTCACGCGGCAGCTGAGCGAGTTTCAGGGATGCCTTGAAGCGCTCTTCGCGCGAGGCATTCTCATCCTTGATCATCGCCTTCAGTTCAGCGCGCTTGCTGGCGAACTGTTTCGTCAGCTTGCGCCGACGCTTGTTTTTCTCGATGGCACTCTTCTTGGCCATTGGACCTCCTCATGGAGCGTTCTGGGTTACCGGGGCGGCAAAGCTTTTCCTGAGCGGATCAGCTCTCTTCGTTTTGCCCGGTGAACGGGAAATTAAATGCTTTGAGAAGCGCGCGCGCCTCATCATCACTGTCGGCGGTCGTACAGACAATCACGTCCATTCCGAGGATCTCGTCGACCTTGTCGTAGTCGATCTCGGGGAACACGATGTGTTCCTTGATACCCATCGCGTAGTTGCCGCGACCGTCGAAGCTCTTAGGGTTCAGCCCGCGAAAATCTTTCACGCGCGGCAGGGCGATCGTGACCAGGCGGTCCAAAAACTCATACATCCGCTGGCGGCGCAACGTGACCTTGCAGCCGATCGCCATGCCATCACGCAGCTTGAACGTCGCAATCGATTTGCGCGCCTTGGTTGTCACCGGCTTCTGGCCGGCGATAAGCGTCATGTCGTTGACCGCATTTTCGATCTTCTTGCGATCGTTAACAGCACCGCCAATGCCCATGTTCAGCACGATCTTCTCGAGCCGAGGCACACGCATCGGGTTGGTGTAGCCGAACTGTTCAGTCAGCTGGCCACGGATCGCATCATCATACTGCTTGCGAAGGCGCGGCACATAGGTGTTGGCATCAGCCATCGATCGTCTCTCCCGAGCGCTTGGCGAAGCGCACTTTCTTTCCGTCTTCCAGCGTCTTGAACCCAACCCGGGTCGGCTTGCCGTCTTTCGGATCCTCGAGGGCGAGGTTCGAAATGTGGATCGGTGCTTCCTTCTGGACGCGGCCGGCTTCCTGGCTGGCGGTCTGACGCTGGTGTTTCACCGTCATGTTAACGCCCTGCACGAGCGCCTTGTTTTCTGCGGGCATCACTTTCAGGACGACACCCTTTTTGCCAACGTCCTTGCCCGTCAGAACGACGACGTTGTCGTTCTTCTTGATCTTGAGTTTGGTGGCCATCACAGCACCTCCGGCGCAAGCGAGACGATCTTCATGTGTTTCTTGCCGCGCAGCTCGCGCGTGACAGGTCCGAAAATGCGCGTGCCGATCGGCTCATTGTTGTTGTTGATCAGCACGGCTGCGTTGCGATCGAACCGGATCAGGCTGCCATCCTGTCGGCGGACACCGGAGGCGGTGCGCACGACCACGGCCTTCATGACCTGGCCTTTCTTCACGCGACCGCGCGGAATCGCTTCCTTGACGCTGACGACGATGATGTCACCCACCGATGCGTACTTGCGCTTGGAGCCGCCGAGCACCTTGATGCACTGCACGCGACGCGCGCCGGAATTGTCGGCAACGTCGAGATTGGTCTCGTCCTGAATCATCGCTTCCAGCCTTTTCAATCGAAACCGGCGCTCAAGCCCGGCACCCCGGCAACCGCGGGGCTGCCCGGCGATCGCTGAAGTTCAATCCTGTTGGTTGCGCGCGCCGATCAACCGGCGGCACCTTCATCCGCGATGACCGTCCACCGCTTGTTTTTCGAGATCGGGGCGCACTCGATGATCCGCACGGCCGCGCCGACCTTGAGCGTGTTGCTCTCGTCGTGGGCCTGATAGCGTTTCGAGCGACGCACCACCTTTTTATAGAGCGGGTGCGTGAAACGGCGTTCGACCTTCACGACAACGGTCTTGTCGGTCTTGTCGGACACCACGACACCCTGAAGAATGCGTTTGGGCATGACGTTCTCTTTGTCTCTCGCGTCTTGAATGCGGAGAAAAACTCCGCGCCGTTGTCGACGTCAGCCAGCCTCGTTGGCGGCTGCTGTCTTGCGTTCCTTGGCGACCGTCTGAACCCGCGCAATGCTGCGGCGGACCTGACGGATGCGGGCCGTGTTCTCGAGCTGACCGGTCGCCGTCTGAAAGCGCAGGTTGAACTGCTCTTTCTTCAGCTTCACCAGCTCATCATCCAGCTGGTCGGGGGTCAGGTCCCGGATCTCTGTGATCTTCATCGTCGTATCCTCAATGCTCTCGTCGTGTGCGGTCGGGCGGGTCTAGTCGCCGAGCCGCTTGACGATGCGCGTCTTGATCGGAAGTTTTGCCGCTGCCAGTGAGAGTGCCTCGCGCGCGACCGGCTCCGACACGCCGTCGATCTCAAACATGATGCGGCCAGGTTTCACCTTGGCGGCCCAGAACTCGACCGAGCCCTTGCCTTTACCCATTCGCACTTCCGTCGGCTTCTTGGTGACCGGCACGTCTGGGAAGATGCGGATCCAAACCCGCCCGACACGCTTCATCTGGCGGGTCATCGCACGACGAGCTGCCTCGATCTGGCGTGCTGTCACCCGCTCCGGCTCAAGCGCCTTAAGGCCGAAAGACCCGAAGTTGAGCTCGGTCCCGCCTTTTGCGTTCCCCTTGATGCGCCCCTTGTGCATCTTGCGGAATTTTGTGCGTTTCGGTTGCAGCATGGTCGTTGGTCCTGTTGTGCCTTATCGGCTCATCTCTTGTCGGCCAGTCGCGTGATGCGCCTCAGCGTCCGCCTGGTGCGCCGCCGTCACGGTCGCGACGCGGGCGCCCGCCGCCGCCGCCTTCCTGCGCACCGACCCGCTGGGCCGCCGCGTGCTGCACCTGACGCCCGGCGCCATCAGCCGCCAAGTGCGCCAGCTGGAGGACTGGTGCG
>JBCBXF010000098.1:0-10891 GCA_039816705.1 Pseudomonadota bacterium
CGAGCGTGAAGGCGCGGGTGTGCCTGAGAGACGGGATGCGTGCCCGCGCCTCGCTCACTTTGTTCATGTCAATCTCGACCACTTGGATGTCCGGCACTTCTGCAAGTTCGCCAATGATGCGGCCCCACGGGTCAACGGCGATCGAGTGGCCATAGGTCTCCCGCCCGCTCTCGTGGCTGCCACCGTGGGCGGCTGAGATCATGAATGCGCCGTTCTCGATTGCGCGGGCCCGCTGCAGCACGTGCCAGTGTGCTGCACCTGTCTGACGCGTGAAAGCCGACGGTGCGGAGAGTATTTCGGCGCCAGCTTCGGCCTGGGCACGAAAGAGGTGCGGGAAGCGGAGGTCATAGCAGATGCCGATGCCGAGACGGCCCCAAGGGAGATCAAGGACGCAGGCCTGCGTGCCGGCTTCGTAAGCCGCGGACTCGCGATAGCTTTCGCCCTTCGCGAGATCGACATCGAACATATGGATCTTGTTGTAAGTCGCGCGGAGTGCGCCCGTCGGATCGATGACATGCGCACGGTTTGCCGTCTTGTCGTCGCCGAGGCGGACGACCAGCGAACCCAGATGCAGCCATATGCCCAGCCTCTGCGCCAGGTCCGAAAAAATATCGAGTGTGCGGGCCTCGTCAAATGTCGACAGGCTTTGAAGCAGACGCGCGCGACGCAGTTCGATCACGTTCGTGTTTTCAGGCGTCTGGACATAGTCTGCGCCCGCGTCGGCTGCACGGGTAATCGCGACGCTGGCCGCTTCCACATTGGTTGCGATATCGCGTCCGGCACGGAGCTGCACGAGCCCGGCTATGAAGGTTCGGCGCTGGCTCATCAGGCTTCGCTCAACAGCCGGTCCAGTTCGCCCGAGCGATCGAGCGCGGCGAGATCGTCTGACCCGCCGACATGGCGCTCACCTATCCAGATCTGTGGCACCGAGTTCCGGCCGCCTGCCTTTTCACGCATTTCAGCACGCAGGCCTGGGTCAAACGAGACGTCGATCTCCTCATAGCGCGCCTGCTTCGCCTTCAACAGGTTGATGGCCCGCGCACAAAAAGGACAAAGCATTGCGGTGTAGATCGTGACCATTGGGAGTGAATTCCGTGTCGTTGGCACCCGCGCGTTCTCCCCATATAGGCAGCGGCCGGTCGTGACGGTAGAGGGTGAGCTAGAGTGTCGGCTGGACCGGAGCCACGACGCGAGCGAGGGTTACGACGTTGACGCGCGTCGCGCCGGCGGCACGCAACGTACGCGCTGCGGCGTTGAGCGTTGCGCCCGTCGTCAACACATCATCGACCAAGAGCACACCGCTGCCGCGGATCATCTCGCGGGCGCGGGCAGCAACGCGGAAGGCACCTGACACGTTTGTGCGACGTTGATTGGCCGTCAGCCCAACCTGGCTGCGCGTGCGGCGAATGCGATCGAGGGCGCGCGTATCGACCGTCCAGCCAGTTTCGCGCGCCAACGCATGCGTGAGCAGCGCAGCCTGATTGAACCGGCGGCTCCACAAGCGCCAGCGATTAAGCGGGATCGGCACAATCACATCCGTCTCGTTTGCAAAGTCCTGTGCGGCAATCGCCAACCATTTGCCGAACGTCGCAACGCCGTCCGTCCGATCACCGTACTTGAGGTCATGGATTAGATTGCGCATCACTTCGGTGTGCTGGGCGACAGAGCGCGCACGGTCATAGACCGGTGGCGCGGCCAGTGCGGCAGCCGACACCGTCGTGCGACCCGTTTCAAACGGGAGTGGTGTCCCGAGGACATCGCAGATCGGTGCGCGGATGAAATCAACGTCGATCCAGCACGTCGGGCACAGCGCGTGATGGCGGGTGAGTGGCGTCCGGCACGAAATGCAGACCGGCGGGACGAGGAAATCCGCCGTTTGACGCGCGGCACCCGAGGCAAGATCTCGCGCCAATCGGACCGCGCGGCGTGCGAATTGCGACGTGCCGGCAGCGACGCTCTCTGGAGCGTCAGCATTGTCATCATTGATCGAAGACTGCGACATTGACTGCGTGCATTTCGTGGTGCGGACGCGGCACATGCCACGCTGACCTGTGATACCACATGGCGCGAATGCCTCGCGAGACGCGATCCCATGACCGCACCCAGCATTTTCGACCGCGCTGCGATCGCACGGCATCTTAGGCGTGCGCAGACCATTCCGACTGATGACGAGCCGCATCCACTCGTCGCCCGCATCGAAGAGGATGTGGCTGATCGTATCGCCGGGGTCTTGCGCGACTTTTCCCGAGGCGTTGTGCTGGCGCCGTTCCAGACACGTCTCGCTGCAACACTCACCGGGCTTGAACGCGTCGGCCCGATGTCCACGGCCTCACCGCTCGTCGGCTGGCCCGGAACGGATGCGATCGTTGATGATGAAGCTCTGCCGCTTGGCCCCGCTTCCGTTGATCTGCTGATCTCGCTTCTCTCACTCCAGGCCACGAACGATCTGCCTGGCGCCCTGGTTCAAGCGCGCCGTGCGCTGAGGCCGGACGGGCTGTTCTTCGCAGTGGTTTTCGGTGAGGCGACGCTGCGAGAGTTGCGGGATATCATGCTACGCGCAGAGAGTGTCATGACTGGTGGTGCCTCGCCGCGTGTGGCGCCATTTGCCGGGGTCCGCGACCTCGGAGGACTGCTGCAACGTGCTGGGTTTGCTCTCCCCGTCATCGACAATGACGTGATCGAAATTACTTACAGCTCATCGACCGCGTTGTTTCAGGAATTGCGGGGCTTTGGTCTGGCAAACCCGCTTGCGGATCGGGCGCGGCAGTTCTTCAGGCGTGACGTGCTGGGCGAAGCGATGCGCCTCTATGCGCAGACATATGGTGATAGCGACGGACGCATTCCGGCGACCGTCGAACTTGTGACGCTGACAGGATGGGCGCCAGACGAGAGCCAGCCGAAGCCGCTGGCCCCGGGTAGCGCAACGACACGGCTGGCAGATGTGCTTGGTACGTCTTCATCGACGACAGACTAATCGTTGCGTTGTCGTCCGCGACGCTCTCGACATCAGCCCAGGATATTCGTGAACGCCTGGCCTATGTCCGTGAAGATGCCCTGCAACTCGCCGCTGACGGCTGTGACGCCAACAATGATACCGAGTGCAATAATGCCAGCGATCAGCGCATATTCGATCGCCGTGGCGCCGGAGTCATTGTTCAGCACACGCGCAAGACACGTCTTCGACCAGTTGCTCATAACGTCCGCCCTTTAATCTCCCACCGGACCTCACAGGAGATCGCGGAGCATCGCCACGAGCGGTTTGTCCGCAGGTGGCATCTCGAACTTGCTCATTCTCAGCGGCCTGACCCAGGCAATTTCCTGTTGCTCGCGCGGCGAGACCTCGCCCTCCCACCGCCGACACACATAGAGTGGCATCAGGAGATGATCGTCACGGCGGGCTTGGCTCGCAAACGTAAAGGGCGCCAGACATGCCGCCGTCACATCGATGCTCAACTCCTCGTTGAGCTCGCGGATCAGTGCGGCCTCCGGCGTCTCTCCGGGTTCAACCTTACCGCCGGGAAACTCCCATAACCCGGCGAGCGGTCGCCCCACTGGACGCTTTGCAAGCAAGACGCGACCGTCGTCGTCGATCAACGCGCAAGCCACGACAAGAAGGATATCCCGGCTCATGCTCGATCCCGATCGTAGGTGAGAGGTGTTAACGGACTGCCCCAGATACGCGCTGAAGCAATCGTAAAAGGCACAACTCGGATTGCGCGAAAAACAGCAGTCCGGCCCGGCCCGCGGCGTTTGCTGACTTATGAGCGGTAATCGGCGTTAATCGACACGTAATCATGCGTGAGATCACACGTGTAGACCGTGGCCGTGCCCCTGCCGATCCCGACATCAACCGAGATGACAATCTCGTCGTGTTTCATCACCGCGGCACCGTGCTCTTCGCGATAATCTGCGTGACGCTCTCCTTCGGCCGCGACCAGCACGTCGCCAAAACGGATTGACAGTTTGTCACGGTCAGCCTTTTCCCCCGCTTTGCCGACCGCCATCACGATGCGGCCCCAGTTGGGATCCTCGCCAGCGATCGCGGTCTTGACCAACGGCGAGTTGGCGACGGAGCGGGCGATCGTATCGGCTGCGCTTTTGTCCTCTGCACCCGTGATGTGGATGGTGACGAATTTCGTGATGCCTTCGCCGTCCTGTTCGGTCTGCAGCGCGAGATCGTGAAGCAGGTCGTGCAGCGCACCGGCCAGGACCTTTGCGCGCGGGTTTGTCGGATCGTTTTCGATCGCTGCGGCAGCGCTTTGACCGGTCGCGAACGCTATCAAGGTGTCGCTTGTCGAGGTGTCGCTATCCACGGTGATGGCATTGAAGGTCGGCCCGGTTGCGTCGCTCAATAGTTTCTGCAAGAGGGGTGCCGGGACGTCGGCATCCGTTGCGACAAATGCCAGCATTGTCGCCATGTCCGGCGCAATCATGCCGCTCCCCTTCGCGATGCCGTTTAGAGTGATGACGCCATCTCCAAGATCGACGGTGCGTGATGCCATCTTCGGATAGGTGTCGGTCGTCATGATTGCTGCGGCGGCGTCGGCCCAGCCGTCTTGCGTCTGTGTATGAGCGAGGCCGCGCAGTTCATCGGCGAAGTGCGAGGGATCAAGCGGTTCTCCAATTACACCAGTCGAGGCGAGGAACACCTCATTCGGCGCGCACTGCGCAACGTCGGCAGCGATGTCGGCCGTAACACGCGCGGCGTCTGCACCGCGCTGGCCTGTGAACGCATTGGCGTTGCCCGCATTGACGACGAGGGCACGGGCGTGACCGTCCGCGAGGTGTTCCCGACACCAGTCAACCGGCGCGGAGGCACAGCGCGAGCGCGTGAACACTCCGGCCACCGTTGTCCCCTCGACGAAGCGGGCCAACAGGAGGTCGGTGCGATCCGTGTATTTGATGCCAGCCGCGCAGGTCGAAAGCGTCACGCCAGAGATCGGCGGCATGGACTGCGGGCTGGCGGGCGCGAAGCGAGACACTTTCGTCATCGGTAACAGCAGGCCTCCCACCCGGTTGCAGGCACGCACACAACGCAGAGCGCGGCATCCGCGGACGTAGATGGCCGTCGATTGTTGCGCAAGCCGGGAGTCGCGGTTCTAGATATGAAAACGGAGCACCCGTTTCCGGATGCCCCGTTGCTGCGACGCCACCGAGGTGTCGTGTCTACTGCTGCTCACCGCCAGAGAAACTGCCACGGCGGGCTTGTTCGATCTGCTTTTCGAGTTCCTTGTCCGCATACTCGATCTTTGCGGTCTCGCGCAGGCCACTCAACACTTCTGCGGCTTTCTGCTGAATGAGCGAAGACATGATGCGATCTTTCAGCGGTCCGAACTTCGGCAGTTCGCGCTGCCGTTTGTCCTCGAGTTTGATGACATGCCAACCGAACTGAGTTTTCACAGGCTCGGACACCGCGCCCTTTTCGAGCTTCAGTACGGCCTCTTCGAACGGTTTCACCATCTGACCTTTTGAAAAGTATCCCAGATCGCCACCGCGCGCATTGCTTGGACCGGTTGATTTGGTCTTCGCGAGTTCAGCGAAATCCGCACCGCGGTTAAGCTGTTCCACCACGTCGTTGGCATCCGCCTCGGTTTTCACAAGGATATGGCGTGCGCGGAATTCTTCCTGCGGGGCCTGTCCGCCGATCTGCTGGTCGTAGACCTTCTTCGCGTCTGCTTCAGTGACGGACTTGATAACCGTCTTCTCGAAGTAGGCATCGCGGAGTGCGCGTTGACGATAATAGGAGAGCCGGGCGTCGAAACCGGAGGCGTCTCCAAGATTCTCTTTCTTGGCCGCCAGTGCAAGCAGCGTGTTTTCGATGACATAGTCGGCGAGCACCTGTTTGCGCTGTTCGCCAGGCACCGACGAGAGCTGCGGGCCGATTTCCGCAGCCGCGAAATCAAGATCTTTCTGCGTAACGGTGACGCCGTTCACAGTTGCGATCACGGTGTCGTCTGCACTTGCAGTGGTGACCGGGCTTGCGAGCAGAAGCGCCGCAAAGGCTGCTCCGGCGAGTGTTTGTCGCAGCATTGTCGTCTCCTTGAGTTGTGACACTTGAGTTGCCACGGGGGCCACAGGCTTGATCGTTGGGCGTTACACGTTTGTTCGTGTGGGATACACCACGATCAGCATGACAGATTGGTGATAGGCACCGTGCGCACGCGAAGCTGGCATGATTGCGGCTTTACGACACCAGGGCTGTGACGTGCCTTCGACCACCTCGCGTCGCGTGGATCGCGTTGACATGGTATAGGCGGACTCCTATCTCTCGCAGCACCAATCGGCGGCTGCGGCGCGAGCGCGCAGGCAGGGTCCGTCCATCACTTGCTGCGGCGAAGAAAGCGCCCCGTGGCCGCATGGACGGTGCCACGCGCCACACCTGCGCCCCTACGCATCACACTTTCCACAAGGACTGCCGGACATGCTGTCACTGGGCTCGATCACCAAAAAAATCTTCGGTGATCCCAACGACAAGATCCTCAAGGGCTATCGCGCCAACGTCGACAAAATCAACGCGCTTGAAGCCGACTTTGAGAAGCTCAGTGACGATGAGCTGCGTGAAACCACGGAGCGACTCAAGAAGGAGATCGCCGAGGGCCGCACGCTCGACGATGTATTGCCGGAAGCCTTCGCGGTCGTGCGGGAGGGGGCGAAACGCACGCTCGGCCAGCGCCACTTTGATGTTCAGCTGATCGGCGGGATGGTGCTGCACGACGGCCGGATCGCGGAGATGAAAACCGGCGAAGGCAAAACGCTGGTTGCAACGCTCGCCGTCTATCTCAACGCCCTTGCCGGTCGGGGTGTACATGTCGTCACGGTGAACGACTATTTGGCGCAGCGCGATGCGGAGTGGATGGGGCAGGTGTACCGCTTCCTCGGGCTGACGGTTGGCTGCATTGTGCACGGGCTCGAAGACGAAGAGCGGCAGGCGCAATACGCTTGCGATGTCACCTATGCGACCAACAACGAACTCGGGTTCGACTACCTGCGCGACAACATGAAGATGTCGGCGGCGGAAATGGCGCAACGTGGACATGCTTTTGCGATCGTCGACGAGGTGGATTCGATCCTGATCGACGAAGCCCGCACGCCGCTCATCATCTCTGGCGCTGTTGAGGACCGCAGCGAACTCTATAACGCGGTTGACGGCTTCATCCCGAAGCTCGTGCCGGAAGACTATGAGCTGGATGAAAAACAGCGTCAGGTGACACTGACGGAAACTGGCAACGAACATGTCGAAGAACTGCTGCGCGAGGCGGACTTGCTGCAGGGCGAGAACTTCTACGACATCGAGAATGTCAGTGTGGTCCACCATGTGAACCAGGCGCTCCGCGCGCATCTGCTTTATCAGCGCGACAAGGACTACATCGTCAAAGGCGGTGATGTGATCCTGATCGACGAGTTCACCGGGCGAATGATGGAAGGGCGCCGTCTTTCCGATGGCCAGCATCAGGCGATCGAGGCCAAGGAAGGCGCCAAGATCCAACCCGAGAACCAGACCCTCGCCTCGGTAACATTCCAGAACTATTTTCGTCTTTACGATAAGCTTGCAGGGATGACGGGAACGGCGGCAACCGAAGCGGAAGAGTTTGGCGACATATACGGCCTGCGCGTGGTCGAGATCCCGACCAATCTCGACATCTCGCGCATTGATGCGCACGACGAGGTGTATCGCACTTCGGGAGAAAAATATCGCGCGATCGTCGAATTAATTGCCGAGTGTCAGGAGCGACAGCAGCCTGTCCTCGTTGGCACAACCTCGATCGAGAAGTCCGAGCTGCTCTCAGAGATGCTCAAGGACAAGGAGTATCTCAACAAAATCGGCATCGCCAAGCCAATCAAACATCAGGTGCTGAACGCGCGATATCACGAGCAGGAAGCCGAGATTGTCGCGTTGGCCGGTCAGCCAGGCGCCGTCACAATCGCAACCAACATGGCGGGGCGTGGCACGGACATCCAGCTCGGCGGCAACCTCGACATGCAGATGAAGACGTGGCTCACCAGCGAGGAAAAGCACGGCCGCACGCCGGATGAAAAAGCTATCGCGGCGAAGCGGGAGGTACTCGAGGCCGAGATACAAACCGCCAAGGAGCGCGCACTCGAATCCGGCGGGCTTTATGTCGTTGGAACCGAGCGACACGAGAGCCGTCGGATCGACAATCAGCTGCGTGGCCGTTCCGGCCGTCAGGGCGATCCGGGCGCCTCAATTTTCTTCCTCTCTCTGGAAGACGACCTGATGCGGATCTTTGGCTCTGACCGCATGGATAGCATGTTGCAGAAGCTCGGCCTCCAGGAGGGCGAAGCGATTACGCATACCTGGATCAACAAGGCGCTGGAGAAAGCACAGTCCAAGGTCGAGGCCCGCAACTTCGACATCCGCAAAAACATTCTCAAGTTCGACGATGTCATGAACGACCAGCGCAAGGTCGTCTTCGAGCAGCGTATCGAGCTGATGAGCGAGGATGATGTTTCAGAGACGGTCGACGATATGCGCTCGGAGGTGATTGAGGACCTCGTGACCACGCACATCCCACCGAACACCTATGCGGAACAGTGGGATGCAGAGGGCCTTGAGAGCGAGGTCCGCGAGATTTTCGGTCTCGATTTGCCGGTCAAGGACTGGGCCGACGAGGAAGGGATTGCCGAAGAGCAGATCCAGGAGCGGCTTGCCGATCATGTCGAGCGCTCGCTCGCCAAAAAGCGAATCGAACTCGGCTCGATGCTGATGTCGCAGCTGCCGCAGGCGCAGGACGTCTACATGGCCGTGCAGGCCGAAGCCGAAGCCAACGATGGGCAGATCCCGATTGAGATGTTCCGTGACTTTGTCCAGGCGAGCAACGTGCTCGAAGTGGTTGAAAACGCGGGCGCCGACCCGTCAGCCGGCGATGTTGGTGCGGCAGCGTTGCGGCATCAGCAGAAATGGGTGCTGCTGAACAAGCTCGACGAGTTGTGGCGCGAACATCTGCTCCGGCTCGAACACCTGCGCGAGGTGATTCAGTTGCGGGGGTTTGGACAGCGCGATCCGCTGAACGAGTACAAGACCGAGAGCTTTACCCTGTTTGAGACGATGCTGGATCAGCTTCGGGTCAAGGTCACCCAAGACCTGATGACGGGCGGCCCGGCGGGCAACGATGACGATGCGCTTCTTGAGGAAGCCGCCGCCATGCCTGAAATGGAGATGCAGCTGGCCGATCCACTCGGCGGGGACATGGTCTACGAAGACGGAACGGAGCTTTATGATGGCGTCGGTATCGACGGCGGGGTCGTCAATGAGACCGTGCGCTCCCGCCAGGCAGCGGCCGCTATTGATCCAAGTGACCCCTCGACGTGGGGTAAGGTTGCCCGCAACGCGCTCTGCCCCTGCGGCTCAGGCAAGAAGTACAAGCATTGCCACGGGAAACGCTGAAGCGCTCGTTTTCTGTGACAGTACACATTGATCGACGGCCTCCCGCGTGGAGGCCGTTTGCGTTCGAACGATCATCATCTGTCATCGCGCTCTGAAGCCAGCCCGCACCCTCCCTGTGTTGATGGCGCGTGTTCACCCGCAGCGCGCTAACGCTGCATTTTCTGAATGACCTTTCGTAGAGCGGTAGCAGCTCCAGGACGCGGCACGACACGCAGTGTTCCCAATGCCCCCTGTCGCTATCAGTTTTACATCGCGCGCTAGGATTGCATCGCTCGCCGGTCTTACACTTGGTGTTGTTCTGACGGCACCGGCGATGTCTCCGTCCGAGCAGAAACAGGAACCGGCGTGCGTCGAAAACCTTCTTGAGCAGAAGCAAAATTCCAAGGACGGCGCGCAGGCGAACGAGGAGGCTCACTCGACAAACACTGCCGCGCCGTCAGTCGATCGAGATGGTGACGGCACCGTTTCGCGCGAAGACGCCGAGCACGTGTGGAGTCCACGCGCGATCGACGCGCAGAAAGAGGCAGGATTCAATCAAGCAAAGAGCTGAGTGTGTTCTTCCCGAAGGGATGATCGGGCATTGACGCGACAGGAGTTCGCGTCGCGCGTTCGACCGGTTCCCCTACCCCCTCTGTCCCGCTTCGGCGACGCGGGTCATGACGGGCTGGCGGCTCATGAGATCGTCGATGCGGGCCCGCTTTTTCTGGAAGTCGGCGAGCAACTTGCCTTTGAGCTTTCGTCCGCGTGGCACGTGAATGCTCATCGGGTTGACCTGACGATTGTTCACCAGGACCTCGTAGTGGAGGTGAGGACCGGACGACAGACCCGTGGACCCGACATATCCAATAACCTGCCCCTGGCGGACTTTTACTCCGGGTGCCATGCCCTTCGCGAACCGCTGCATGTGGGAGTATGACGTCTGATAGCCGTTGGCGTGACGAATGCGGATGTGATTGCCGTAGCCGCCTTTGCGACCGGCTTCGGCGATCGTGCCATTCCCGGCGGCGAGGATGGGGGTGCCGCGACGGGCTGCCCAGTCGACACCCGTGTGCATGCGGCGACGTTTCAGGATCGGGTGCGTCCGAAAGCCGAAGCCTGACGTGAAGCGCACGTTGCCGGATTTGACCGGCTTGCGCATCAGGAAGCGCTTTGAGTTGTTGCCTTCGGCATCGTAATAATCCACCACCCCATCCGGTGTGCGATAGCGATAAAACCTCCGCGTCTGCCCACCGGCTGTGAGCGATGTGAACAGCAGTTCCTTCGGTTTTGCATCGAGCGTTTTTTGCGTGTTGCTCTCGAGATCGAAGAAAAACTCAAATCCATCACCGGGGCGAACGCCGCGTGAAAAATCCGTGTCGTAGGCGTGCACGCGCAGTAGCTTGAGGATTTGTGCCGGTGTCAGGCGCTGTGAGAGAGCCGCGTTGTAGAAGCTTGTGTAAAGTGTGGCCCGCGACGCGCTGCGGCTGGCGGTGTTGCGGGAGAGGC
>JBCBXF010000099.1:0-10871 GCA_039816705.1 Pseudomonadota bacterium
GTCGGACCGGAGTTCCGCTTTTCGATCGCGGCATCGAGACCGTCGCGTGACGGCTGAGGCCACCCGAGAAGGTGGATGCCAGTGCGGGGCGGTGCGCTATCGATGCGCTGCTGAGCCGATCGCAACGTACGTCTGTCACTGTCGTCAGTGTCAGAAACAATCCGGATCTGCGTTCGGAATTTCGGCCATCGTTCCGCGAGACAGCCTGCAGCTTCTCGAGGGCGAGATAGCCACCTTCGACCGAACAACCGACAGTGGTGGCGTTCTCACATGCGCTTTTTGCCCGGCATGTGGATCGCGGATCTGGCACTGTCGGAGCCTATCGCCGAACAAACTGAGCGTGAAAGCCGGCACTTTTGATGTGCCGGTCTCTTTGGCAAGTGCGGTCCATATCTGGACAGCTACGCGGCTCGGCGGCGTAATTATACCAGACGGTGCAGTGTGGTTCCCGGGTGAGCCACCGGACTGACCGGCTTAAGTCCAGTCGATGCATGCGGTCAGAGCCAGTTGTCCGCGTCGTGACGACGCATCTAGACATTTGCTGGTCAACGGCCTGCGATCACGGCTGAGCGGCGATTGACACCCCCAGAACGCGTTACTAGCGTGCGTCTCTCGGGCCGCTGCACGCACGCGCGCGGACCGTTGGGCATGTTGGCGCCAGCGCCAGCACCCACCAACATCCTTCCTTCAGATCGTGCGGAGATACGCTCCCGATGAAAGTCCTCGTGCCTGTCAAACGCGTTGTCGACTACAACGTGAAAATCCGCGTCAAGGCGGATGGCTCCGGCGTGGAACTCGCCAACGTCAAGATGTCTATGAATCCGTTCGACGAGATTTCGGTCGAGCAGGCGATCCGTCTCAAGGAAGCGGGAACCGCGACCGAGATCGTCGCCGTATCGGTTGGACCCGAGAAGTCGCAGGAAACCATCCGGACCGCACTCGCGATGGGCGCTGATCGCGGCATTCTTGTGAAGACGGATGATCTGGTCGAGCCGCTCGCGGTGGCCAAGATGCTGAAAAAAATCGTCGAGGAGGAAGAGCCGGGCATCGTGATCGTTGGCAAGCAGGCGATCGACGACGACTGTAATCAGACCGGTCAGATGCTAGCAGCGATGCTGGGCTGGCCGCAGGGCACTTTCGCGTCGAAGCTGGAGATCAACGGCGACAAAGCGACGGTGACCCGCGAGGTTGATGGTGGGCTGCAGACGATCGAGCTCAACATGCCCTGTGTATTGACGACCGACCTGCGCCTGAATGAACCACGCTATGCGTCTCTGCCCAATATTATGAAGGCCAAGAAAAAGCCGATCGACATGAAACCACCGGACGATCTCGGCGTCGATACCGCGCCCCGCGTGTCCGTTTTGAAAACCTACGAGCCGCCAGCACGTGAAGCCGGTGTGCGCGTTGATAGCGTTGGCGAGCTGGTCGCGAAACTTAAAGAAGAAGCAGGAGTGATCTGATGACCGTTCTTCTCATTGCCGAGCATGACAATGCGGAACTGAATGCCGCGACCCATAAAGCCATGACGGCTGCCTCCCAGTTGGGCGGAGATGTTCATGTTCTCGTTGCCGGTGCTGGTTGCCGCGCGGTTGCGGAGCAGGCCGCAAAGTTGTCGGGTGCCGCAAAGGTCATTCTGGCCGAGGCGGATCACTATGCACATGGCCTTGCTGAAGAGCTGGCTGCGCTGATCACGCCGATGATGTCCGACTATGATGCCGTGGTTGCTGCCGCGACCAACAACGGCAAGAACGTCCTGCCGCGCGTCGCTGCGATGCTTGACGTCTCTCAGATTTCGGAGATCACGGAGGTGAAGTCAGCCGACACGTTTGTGCGCCTGATTTACGCCGGCAACGCGGTTCAGGAAGTGCAATCAAGCGACCCGAAAAAGGTCATCACTGTTCGCACGGCAAACTTCGATGCTGCTGGTGAAGATGGCAGCGCGCCGATCGAAGAGGCGAGCGCGACGGATGCTGTTGGCATCTCCACACACAAAGCGGACGAATTGTCCTCGTCTGACCGGCCGGAACTTACGTCTGCCAAGATCGTCGTTTCGGGCGGTCGGGGCATGCAGTCGGGCGACAACTTCCAGCTGCTCGAAAAGGTTGCTGACCGTCTCAACGCCGCCGTCGGCGCGAGCCGTGCCGCGGTGGATGCCGGGTACGTGCCGAACGAATACCAGGTTGGGCAGACCGGCAAGGTCGTGGCGCCAGACCTCTATCTCGCGGTCGGTATTTCAGGTGCCATCCAGCATCTGGCGGGCATGAAAGACAGCAAAGTGATTGTCGCCATCAACAAGGATGATGAAGCGCCAATCTTTCAGGTTGCGGACTACGGTCTGGTGGCCGATTTGTTCGAAGCCCTGCCGCAGCTCGATGCGGAGCTCGAGAAAGCGGGTCTCTAGCCGCTGCAACGGCTCTTCCGCGCTCGGTCAGTGCGCCCGATGTGACAGTCGGGCCTCAGCGTTGACGCGCTGCAATACCAGCCTCGCCTAATGCGCGAGGCTGGTGTAACTTCGTCGCGATGACCGCGACAGCACCCCTTTCCAGCTCGATTATTCCTATGGCGCAGAACGACAATCCGGCGAACGAAGCTCTTGCTGTCAAGAAAGTCGGCATTATTGGCGCCGGTCAAATGGGGAACGGGATCGCGCATGTGATTGCGCTCTCAGGCTATGATGTCGTCGTGAACGACATTGAGCGCTCGAACTACGATGCCGCGCTCAACACGATCACGACCAACATGGGGCGGCAGGTCGCGCGCGGGACGATCAGCGAAGCCGAGATGTCTTCCGCATTGAAACGCATCTCGTTCGCCGACCACTTCGCGGATCTTGGCGAAACGGATCTTGTCGTCGAGGCCGCAACAGAAGACGAACAGGTCAAACGCGAGATCTTTACGGCCCTTTGCGGGCACCTGAAGCCGGGCGCGATGCTGGCCTCGAACACGTCCTCGATCTCGATCACGCGCCTCGCTTCCGTCACCGACCGACCTGAGCACTTCATCGGCATGCACTTCATGAACCCGGTGCCGCTGATGGAGCTGGTGGAGCTGATCCGGGGCATCGCGACCGATGAGAAGACTTATTCCGCAGCGCACGATTTTGTCTCGTCGCTGAACAAGACGGTCGCGGTTGCGGAGGATTTTCCAGCGTTCATCGTCAACCGCATCCTGCTGCCGATGATCAACGAGGCTGTCTATACGCTCTATGAAGGTGTCGGGAATGTCGAGGCGATCGACAAGGCGCTGAGGCTTGGTGCCAACCACCCCATGGGGCCGCTTGAGTTGGCGGACTTCATCGGTTTGGACACCTGCCTTTCTGTCATGCAGGTGCTCTATGAAGGCCTCGCCGACACGAAATACCGGCCCTGCCCGCTGCTCGTGAAGTATGTCGAGGCCGGTTGGCTTGGTCGTAAAACCCAGCGCGGCTTCTACGACTATCGCGGCGACGCGCCCGTGCCAACGCGGTAGCGGGTCGGTTGATGTCCAACTGATAATGCAGCAGTTGGATGATGTCGTCGCACTGACACGCCATCGGCTTGTGTCGCGAACGAGACGCCACGCGCAACAGACACTCACCTTGTTATTGCGGTCAGGCAGGCTTAGTGAGGCAAAGGCCTGAAACGGGCGTGTTCGCCGATGCGCAATGCCCGACTTATTCGCGGCCGTTTTTCTGGTATCGCGGGAAACGGTTTTCTCGGCCACCCGGTCAACAAGGTCTCAATGAAACGAGGGGTTGATTTCGCGGACAAGCAACCATCGTTGCCTGCCCTGGTCTTGCGAGAATGCGTCCCGCCTGTCGACGGTCATTGTTGTTGACCTGAGCGAACCGCGTAGGTTGACCGGCCCCCGTTACCTTTTCTACTCGATTGGTTCCGTTGTGATCGAGGTAGCCCACATGCACTATGCCGCACTATCCGACCGCCTTGAGGCCGGTGAAGTTGTGATCCTCGACGGAGGAACCGGGACGGAGCTTGAACGGCGCGGCGTCAAAATGAGCGCGGATGCCTGGTGCGGGCCGGCGACGCTTGACAACCTGGACACGCTGAAAGCGATCCACGGAGATTATATCGCGTCGGGCGCCGATATCATCACCGCCAATACCTATGCCTCGTCGCGACTCATGATGGAACCGGCCGGGTTCGGCGACAGGGTTCAGGAGGCCAATCGCGCTGCGGTGCGTGTGGCGATCGAAGCACGAGACGCGAGCGGGCGGGACGACGTGCTGATTGCGGGCTCGCTCTCGCACATGTGCCCACAGGTCCCGGGTATGTCGGCGGCAGATGAAAGCCGGATGCCGAGCGATGCCGCTGTTGCGGATGCCCTCGCCGAACTTGCCACCATTCACCGCGAAGAAGGATGCGATCTGATCCTTCTTGAGATGGTTTTTCGTCCGCGTCACGTCGACTTGCTGATCACAGCGGCACGCGAGAGCGGGCTTCCCGTTTGGTGTGGGTTTGCCTGCCGCCGGTCCGACGATGGCCGTGTGCTGGCGTTCGAACCCAATCGAGAGGTTCCGTTCGTGGACGTCGTGATGCAGGCCGGGGCTCACAAGCTTGACGCGGCCGGCGTGATGCATACGCCATCGAACCTGATCGGCGATGCGATCGACATTTTGAAAGATGGCTACGGCGGTCCGCTGACGGCCTATCCCGACAGCGGATACTTCAAGATGCCGGAATGGCAGTTCGACGATATCATTCCGCCTGCCGAATTGCGGTCTTTTGCTGATGGGTGGCGTCAGCAGGGGGTGCAGGTGTTTGGCGGATGTTGCGGCTTGTCGCCTGAACACATTCGCGCGCTTTCCGCGCTGAAAGATACGTAGAGCGGCGGCTCCGACGTTGTCGCGCCGAGGTCGCCGCCCCACGAACTTCATCTAGTGAGAGCCGCGTTTGGCTTTCTTGTCCGTCGCGCCGCTGTGCGAGCCGCGCTTTGGCGTCCCACCTATCTTCACCGCGTCGAACGTGACCTCGATCGCGCCGGCCTTCTCGAAGGTCAGTGTGGTCTTCACGTCATCGCCGGTTTTGATCGGCGCTTTGAGTTTCATGAACATGACATGGTCGCCGCCCGGCTTGAGCGCGATGCTTTCGCCTGCCGGTATGACGATGCCATCCGGGAGTTTGCGCATTTTCATGACGCCGTCCGTTATGGACATGGTGTGTATCTCTGTGACGCCGGCAATCGGTGAAGACACGGAGACGAGCCGGTCGTCGATGCTGCCGGTGTTCTTGATCGTCACATAGCCGGCGCCGACCTTTGCGGCCCTTGGTGTCGCCCGTGACCAGGGATTTTCGACGATGATGTCACCAACCTGTGACGTGTCACCGGACATGGCGGGCGTGGAAAGTGAGGTGAACGTGAGAAACATCGCCGCGCAGGCATGCGCGAGGTGTCGTGAAGTCATCTTGATGCTCTTTCGATAGGGAACGGAGCGCCATGGCCGGCGCGTCAGAGTCGTGCTTTCATCGTCAACTCTGGTGTGGCGGATCCCGGCTCGAAGTTGCCGCCGTGCGGTTGCCAGACGCGTCATCCCGCGATGGCGGAAGTGCATCGTCGATCGTTTGCGGCTGTTCGATCGCCTCGCCGAAACAGACTGTGGCATCGTCTTGTGCACTCGAACTCACGATGCAGATGCTGCACTCATGCGTGCCGGGTCGTTCCGTCGGGGACTCTTCTGGCGTGCCATCCGGTCGGAGTTTCACACGTTCGATTACGCCGCCGACACAGATCAGTATCGTGTCGCCGACGCTCGCGTCATTTGCAGCGCGCGCGCCCTGATGCATTGCCAAGATAAGCGCCTGAAACAGCAGCATCACTACGATGGCGGCGATGGGCGACCGGCAACGGGGCGCAGGCATAGAGCTTTCGGCGACGTAGATCATTGCGGTCGTGGTGGCAGAAGTGGCGGCTATTGCGAGCCGCTCATGTTGTCGCAGGAGCCCATCCACGCGGGCGACGCCCCCTCGATCAGCTCTTGGACGTGGCTTCGATCGCCTTGCGCATCAATGCCTTGGCGGCGTCGCTCTTCCAGTCCGCCGGTCCGACAAGGCGGCCGATCTCGCGGCCTTTGCGATCAAAAAGCACGGTCGTCGGCATACCAAAGGCCTTCAGAGGCCCGGATGTCGTCGTCGTTGGGCCCTGATGAAGTCCAAGCGCCTGTGCGCCAATCTCGTTCAGAAACTTCTTTGGTTTTCCCGGGCCACCGCGGTCGATGCTGATCGCCAGTAGCTCGAAGTCCGGCCCGGCGAGTTCCTCCCGCAGTTTGACAAGATCGGGCATTTCCTTGCGGCACGGCGCGCACCACGTCGCCCACAGATTCACGAGCACGACCTTGCCGGACCAGTCTTTCAAACGGGCCGGCTTGCCATCGCCCTCCACTTCGTCGTCGTTCGACAGATCAAAGGTTTTCCAGGTGAGTTTTTCGGGCGCAGGCACCGGCTCTTTCTTCACGACGAATGTGCCCATGTCTCCCCGCGCCAGCGGCTTGAGCGCCGCAGACACAGATGTGGTGCCGACGTCGCCGGCAGCGGTCTTGGTGGTTGCGGATGTCGCGCCTTGCGGAGACGAGGCCGTTTGACTCGCCGGTGCGGGCGTCGCGGTCGGGGGAGGGGCCGGGAGATTGCCAGCCGGGCCACCGCTCATGTACACCGCAAGAAACCCGGCGACAGCCGCGAGGCCCGCAATGGCCATTGCGGGGCCACCCGTCAGCGGTGAGTTTCGTTTCTCTCCCTCGTCCAAGACGTTTTTCACTCCATCTTCAAAATCATTTCGGTCGCTCATGTCAGCTCGCAACTCCAAACCGGCGACGTCCGCAAAAGCGGGCGCACCCGTCTCCAATGAAATGTGGGGCGGACGCTTCGCCGCCGGACCTTCCGCCATTATGGAGGAAATCAACGCATCTGTCGGCTTCGATCAACGTCTGGCCCAGCAGGATATCCGCGGTTCGCTGGCGCATGCAGCGATGTTGCGCGATGTGGGTGTGCTCACAGCCAAAGACGCCAAAGCCATCAAAAAGGGCCTAAGTGCGATCCGTGCGGAGATCGAGGCAGGCGCGTTCACATTCTCGCGCGCGCTCGAAGATGTTCATATGAACATCGAGGCGCGGCTCGCCGAGCTCATCGGGCCTGAGGCCGGACGTTTGCACACGGCGCGATCGCGGAACGACCAGGTTGCGACCGACTTCAGGCTCTGGGTGCGCGATACGATCGATCAGATCGATGCTGGGCTTGCGGCGCTGCAGTCGGCTCTCGTTGACAAGGCGGACGCGCACGCCGCGACGGTGATGCCGGGCTATACGCATTTGCAGACCGCCCAGCCCGTGACCTTTGGCCACCATTGTCTTGCCTACGTGGAGATGATCGGGCGGGATCGCGGGCGGTTTCAGGACGCGCGTGTGCGGCTCAACGAATGCCCGCTCGGGTGCGCGGCGCTTGCGGGGACGTCGTTTCCAATTGACCGAAAGGCGACGTCAGACGCGCTCGGGTTTGCTCGGCCCTCGGCGAACTCGCTCGACGCGGTGGCTGACCGGGACTTTGCACTGGAGACGCTTGGTGCAGCCGCGATTGCCGCGATGCATCTGAGCCGTTTTGCCGAAGAAATCGTGATCTGGGCGTCTGCGGAGTTCAGCTTCGTGACATTGAGCGACGCGTTTACGACCGGCTCTTCGATCATGCCGCAAAAGCGGAACCCGGATGCGGCTGAGCTTTCTCGAGCCAAGATCGGGCGGATTTCGGCGGCATTCCAGAGCCTCTTGATGGTGATGAAGGGGCTGCCGCTCGCCTATTCGAAGGACATGCAGGAAGACAAGGAGGTGACGTTCGATGCACTCGACAGCCTTGCGCTGGTGATTGCTGCGATGACCGGAATGGTGCGCGATCTCGTCCCGAACGAGGACGCGATGCGGGCGAGCGCCGCGCGGGGATTTTCGACGGCGACGGACCTGGCAGACTGGTTGGTGCGGGCAGCAGGTGTCCCATTCCGTGAGGCTCATCATATTACCGGTTCTGTTGTGTCCGCGGCTGAAGCGCGCGACGTGACGCTCGATGCGCTACCCATTGAGGTCATGCAGGAAATTGACCCGCGGATCACAGTCGAAGTTTTTGACGTTTTGAGCGTCGACGCCTCGGTGAAAAGCCGGACAAGCTTTGGTGGCACTGCGCCACAGAACGTACGCAAAATGGCGCGACGCTGGCGAAAGCGGTTGGAAAGCAGCGGTGCCACGCGCTAGCTGGAGGCGCGCGGTTGCGCTATAGCAAGCGTGGGGATCGTGGGTAGGCCGCCGACGCGACTGCGTGAGGACGAGTAATGAGCTTATTTGAGAACAGCCAACCGCTCCGCACGGCCCTTGTCGTGATTGTCACTGCGATTGGGCTGAGCGCGTGTGGCGTTAAGGGTCCGCTTGAAAACCCGACCGCGCCCGCTGCCGCGACGCCCGATGAGAATACGATCATTGAGGGCGACACGACGGAAGAGAAACCGCGTGAGCGGATCATCCTCGACGGCCTGCTCGAGTAGCCTCGATCGGTCACCGGGTTGCGTGGGCGGGCTTTAGCAGCCTACGTGTGCGGGCAGGATTTTTCTGAACCACGCGCTCGCTTTCATGCATCATTTCGAATACCGCGACGGCGTGCTGCACGCTGAAGACGTCAGCCTTGCCGCAATCGCTGAAGCGGTTGGAACGCCGTTCTATTGCTACTCCACCGCGACGCTGACGCGGCACTATCAGGTTTTTGCCGACGCGTTTCGAGGCAGCGACCCGCTGATCTGCTACGCGATCAAGGCGAATTCAAACCAGGCTGTGATCCGCACGCTGGCCGATTTGGGCGCGGGGATGGATGTCGTCTCCGAGGGAGAATTGCGCCGGGCCTTCGCGGCAGGTGTCGCTGCGGAGAGAATCATCTTTGCCGGTGTTGGCAAAACCCGCGACGAGATGGCCTTTGCGCTTGCCGCCGGGATCCGGGGTTTCAACGTCGAAAGTGCGGCCGAGCTTGAGGCGCTATCGGACGTCGCGTCGGCTGAGGGGCGAACGGCGCATGTGGCGTTGCGGGTCAACCCTGACGTTGATGCCGGGACGCATGAGAAGATCTCTACCGGCAAGGCAGAGAATAAATTTGGCATCGCCTATGAGGATGCGGCGGCGCTTTATGCGCGGGCGGACGCGCTACCGGGTATCATTGCGGATGGCGTGCATATGCACATCGGCAGTCAGATCACCGACCTCGCACCTTTTCGCAAGGCGTTCGAGCGTCTCGCCACACTTGTCAAAGACCTGCGTCATGCCGGGCGCACAATCACTCATCTTGATCTTGGTGGCGGTCTCGGGGTGCCCTATCGCGGTACGAACGATGTTCCGCCGCATCCGGATGAATATGCAGCGGTTGTGCGCGAGACGGTTGGGGATCTCGATGTCGCTCTCGCATTTGAGCCGGGGCGAATGATCGCGGCCAACGCCGGCATACTCGTTGCGCAGGTGATCTATCTGAAAGATACGGCGATCGGACCGGATGCCGGCGTGCGCGATGGCGGCGATGCCTATGCCGAGCGTTTTGTGATCGCGGATGGCGCCATGAACGACCTCATTCGACCGACGCTCTATGACGCGCATCACGATATCCTCCCTGTCCGCAAGCCGGATGGCAGCACACCGGAGTTGATCTGCGACGTCGTCGGGCCCGTGTGCGAGACGGGAGATTATCTTGCGCGCGGACGCCGGCTTCCGGACATGGCGGCCGGGGATCTTTTTGCGGTGATGACTGCCGGTGCCTACGGCGCCGTGCAGGCCGGGACGTACAATACCCGCCCACTCGTGCCTGAAGTGATGGTCAATGGTGCGGAGTTCGCCGTCGTGCGCCCACGCCAGACCTACGACGAACTGATCGGCCTCGACCAGATGCCCGACTGGCTCACGGGAACAGGTTAACCCGCTCTCACACGCGCCCCTCGACAATCACTTCCTGCCCTTCGGCTTCCGGCTCGTCGTCTGTCATATCAGCGGGGAAGCCATCGGCGAGGACTTTTTCTCCGGCGGCATCCTCGAGACGGCGGATGATGTTGGGCGACCACTCGCGGGGGCCATAGCGCTTCTGTCCATCGAGGAAAATGTCGCGAAACATCGGTGCAAGCTCGAGTTCGAGGCCGGCGCGCTCCGCCACGGCGTTGAACAGAGAAATATCCTTCACGACCAGATCCATCGTGAAGTTGATGTCGCGGCTACCGTTGAGGATCACCTGACTTTCCGTCTCGTGCACGAACGAGTTACCGGAGGATATGCGGATGGCCTCGAATGATGTCGCGAGGTCCATGCCCGCTTTCTTGCACGTCATCAATGCTTCGCAGCAGGAGAGCAGATTCGCGGTCGCAAGATAGTTCGTGACAACTTTAAGGACGCTTGCACTGCCGAGCGGCCCGGTGTGGAGTATTTGACGGCCCATGAACTTGAGCGCGGGCATCGCCTTTTCGAACGCCTCGCGCTCACAGCCGGCGAAGATCGCGATGTTGCCCGTTGCAGCGCGGTGGCAGCCACCGCTGACCGGGCAATCGATCGGATAGCCGCCCTTCGCAGTCACCAGGGCGCCGAGCCGCTTCACCTCGGCTTCATCTGTCGTGCTCATCTCGGCCCAGATCTTGCCGGTCGTCAGGCCCGCGAGGATGCCGTCGTCTGCTTCAAGAACGGCCGCACTGGCCGCCGGGCTCGGCAAACAGGTGATCATCATGTCAACAGCCTCGGCCATCGCCTTAGGGGTTTCGCCCCATGTGGCGCCTTGCGCGAGAAATGGTGCGGCGATGTCTTCATCGAGATCGCGGATCGTCAGATCGATGCCGAGGCTGTTGACATGATGATCACCTGTTTGCCGAGCCCGGCGGCCAGTGCG
>JBCBXF010000009.1:0-6193 GCA_039816705.1 Pseudomonadota bacterium
TTGAATGGGCGCAGTCTCGACTGGCCGCGTGGCAAGACCCTCGGCGGTTCATCGTCAATCAACGGGCTGCTTTATATCCGCGGCCACCGGTCCGATTACGATCACTGGCGCCAACTCGGAAATACCGGGTGGGCCTACGACGACGTTCTGCCATACTTCCGCAAGTCGGAAAATCAGGAACGCGGCGGGGACGATTATCACGGGTCTGGCGGCGGCCTCTCCGTCTCCAATATTCGCGTGCACCGCGAGCTTTGCGATCGCTTTATCGACGGTGGCGTCGAACTCGGGTTGCCGCGCACGGAGGATTTCAACGGTGCCAAGCAGGAAGGGGTCGGCTACTTCCAGCTGACAACCAAACACGGTCGGCGGTGTTCCTCGGCGGTGGCCTTTCTTAATCCAGCCCGCGGGCGCGCAAATCTGGAAATCGTGACCAAGGCACAAGCGCAACGACTGATTATCGAAGACAACTGCGTGCGCGGCGTCGTCTATCGCAAGGGTGATCAAGAGTTGACCGTTCGGGCGCGACGTGAGGTCGTGCTGGCATCAGGCGCGATCGGATCACCCCAAATCCTCATGGTTTCAGGCGTTGGACCTGGCGCACATCTGCAGGACCACGGGATCAACGTCGTCGGCGATCTGCCAGGCGTTGGCAAGAATATGCAGGATCACCTGCAGACACGCATGGTGTTCAAGACGAAAAAGCCGATCACGCTGAACGATCAGGTGAACAACCCGGTCAAGAAAGTGCTGATGGGTATCGAGTACATGCTGCGGCGCACGGGCCCTCTGACAATGGGGGCCAGTCAGGTTTGCGCTTTCGTGCGGACGCGGCCTGATCTCGTTGCGCCGGACATCCAGTTTCATGTGCAGCCACTCTCCGCTGATAAGCCGGGTGACGGCGCGCATAAATTCTCCGCGTTTACGTCGTCAACGTGCCAGCTGCGGCCCGAGAGCCGCGGTGAGATCCTGCTGAAATCTCCGGATCCGATGGTCTATCCAGCGTTGCACCCGAATTATCTCTCCACGCAGCTCGATTGCGACACGCAGGTCGAGGGGATGAAGTGGTCGCGACGGCTGGCGGCAACGCGCGCACTCGAACCGCTGATCTCGGATGAGCATTTGCCAGGCCGTCATATCCAGACGGACGAAGAGCTGCTGGAGGCTGCGCGCGACATCTCACAGACGATTTATCATCCGACATCGACATGCAAGATGGGCGATGATCCGGCCGCCGTGGTGGACAATCGATTGCGCGTCCACGGGATGCCAGGGCTGCGTGTCGCAGATGCGTCGATCATGCCGACGATAGTCTCGGGCAACACCAATGCCCCGACGATCATGATTGGTGAAAAGGCGAGCGCCATGATTCTGGAAGATGCCAAGGCCGCAGCTTGATGGCAGCCTACGGCGTTGGGCTGCTTGAAATCGAGACGGCGCGGGATCGCATTGCGGATGTTGTGTCCGCGACACCGATGGTCGCGTCGCCTTCCCTAAGCACGCGCGCCAATCAGCCGGTTTCGATCAAGTTCGAGTGCAAGCAGAGAACCGGCAGCTTCAAGCTTCGCGGCGCCACCAATGCTGTGCGCGCCCTCAGCCAGGATGCGCGGGCTGCCGGGGTGGTGGGCGTCTCGACCGGGAACCATGGGCGCGGCCTGGCGTATGCCGCCCGGTCCGCCGGCGCACGCTGTATCGTTTGCATGTCAGAACTTGTTCCGGAGAATAAAGTTCGTGGCATTGAGGCGGAAGGCGCTGAGGTGCGCACGGTCGGGCGTTCACAGGACGAAGCCGAGGTCGAGGCCAAGCGTCTGATTGCCGAACACGGGATGACATACCTCCCACCCTTTGATCATGCCGATGTGATTGCCGGTCAGGGAACGCTCGGGCTCGAAATTCTCGAACAGGCACCCGAGGCCACAACTATTCTCTGTCCGCTTTCCGGGGGCGGATTGATCTCAGGCGTGGCGCTTGCCGCGAAAGCGATACGGCCAGACCTTCGCATCATCGGGGTATCGATGGCGCGCGGAGCGGCGATGCATGCTTCGCAAGAGGCGGGGCGGCCGATCGAGATTGAAGAACTTCCGACGCTGGCAGACTCTCTTGGCGGCGGGATCGGTCTCGACAACCGCTATACCTTCGCGATCGTGCGCGACCTTGTCGATGAGATCGTGCTACTGAGCGAGGAGGAAATCGCAGCGGCGATACGGCATACCTACTGGGAGGAGCGTGAGATCATCGAAGGCTCCGGCTCAGTTGCTATCGGAGCTGTACTCGCCGGGAAAGTTGCGTTGGATGGGCCGGCGGTGCTTCTCGTGACTGGACGAAATATCGATATGGCGCTGCATCATCGGATTGCGGGCGGTGAGGTGCCAGAGGTCTGACGACCTGGCTTACATCCCGCCCCAACGGTTTCCTTACGATTGCGTCGCAATACTGCTCCCTTGCGAGGGGAGAACAAAAAGTGGCGCGATTTGCGGGATTTCTGGGCGGGCCGCTGCTTATGTGGGGCGTGGCTATTTTCGTCCTCGGCGGGTCGTCGGCCGGTATTGTGATCGGATTTCTGATCGCGTGTCTGCTGTTTGTCGTCCAACTCGTTGTAAGCGGGCTCAGCGCCGTCCTCGGCGTTCGCGGTGTGATCGGCGAGTTGGTTATCGCAAACGGGCTGTTCTTTGCGTGGATGTACGCGACTTGTCAGGCGGCCGGCTGCGTGAACTACAGCGCCGAGATACAGGTGCTCTGGCACGCTTCGATCACCGGCGTGATCTGCCTCAGCTATGCCGTCAGACGGTTCTTACAAAGCCGTCTCGCGTGAGGCGGATCACAGCTCCAGCTTAAGCTGCTTGGCTTCCTGGCCGTGAGTTTCACGGGCAAGTTGTTCGATCTTGTCGAACGGCACTTGCTCGGCGTTGATGAGTGCGCGTTTCGCCTTCATCGGATGCACGACGGCTTCCTGAATGAGATGGAACTCGCCCACGGTCTGGTTTGGCAGCACGCGTGCCGGATCGAGCCCGCTTTCAGTGCCGAACGCGGCCTTGAGCTTCTTGAGCGCGGTATCCTCGCGGACACGCCCGATGAACCAGGAGGTAATCTGGTCGCGGGATTTATAGTCTAGGTCGCCCGGGCTCTGTGTCGCCAGCAACATACCGATCCCTGCCGAGCGCGCGCGTTTCAACAGGCTTTGCAGCGGCTCGGATGTCGCGGGCTTTGCATTCGCAGGGATGTAAAGGTCGGCCTCATCGAACATGATGACGGCCTGTAGTTCCTCATTCGGATTGCGCTGGCTGAAGCGCAGCGCCTCGGAGAGAAACTGAGACACCCAGAAGAGAATATTCTCGTTGTCGCCGAGGAAGCCTGTGTACACGACGGAGAGTCGCGTCCGTCCGGGGCGGGCGTACTTGCCGAGGCCCAGCAGGGACTCCATCCGCAATTGTTCTCCACCGCCTTCGAACAGCGCCCAGTTACGGTGGCGCAGTGAGTCAAGCTGACCGATGAGATCACGCCGCAGCTTGCCGGACGGGTCCATGCGCTGCGTCATCTCGATCAGCTCGGCGTCATCGTTTTCGAGCATATAGATGAGATCTGCGAGCGTCACCGCGCTCAGGCTCTGTGAGCCAAGCAGCTTCAACGCAACGGCGAGAACGCCGCCCTGACGCTGGTGGGTCGCCGACTTTTTTAGGTGCAGCATGTCACCAAGGGCTGCAGCGGAGACGTTCGCGAGCTGCTGCTGCTCGTGCTCTGGCAGTTCGGCAATGCCGTTCGGCAGGAGCGTAATTCCGATCGGACGGCCTGACGTGCGGCCCGGTGTGTAGACCGCAACATCGATGGATGAGCCGAGTTCCTCACGCAGTCCGCGTCGCTCTGCCGTTTCGCCTTCGACCGGGCGCCAGACATCCGGGTTTGCATAGCTACACAGATCGCCCTTGCGGTCGATAAGGATCGCCGGGATGCCACGCAGCAAAAGCTGCTCGATCACGGAAATCGCGAGCGTTGTCTTACCGGATCCGGACCCGCCAAGCATCGCTGCATGACGCCGGAAAATGCTCTTGGAAAGCGCGATCGGGGTCGCCGCTTGATCCAAGCGACCGCCGATCTGAAAGCGCTCTTCGTCGTCGATGAATGGATCTGGCTTTTCGTCTGCATCATGCGGTGCCGAAGGCTGATCGTCGCCCGTGGGATCAGAATCGTCTTCGGTGATTTCATCGCCGACAGTGAGTTGGTCTGATGGGATCGGCTGACCCGCGTCATCAACCGGTATGCGTGCGAAGTGCTCGTCCTCCACATAATCGCCAGCCCAATCAACGGGCACCAGCATCTCGCCCGCGATCCGAGGCGGCACTTTTTCTTCGACCGCAGGCGGGCTGTCGACATGGGTTGACGTTGCGGCGCTCTCTTTATCTTCCGGCGTTTGCTGATGCTTTGCGTGTGGCAGATCGAGGCCGAGCAACTGTTTCATCGCCGGCAGGTCGTGGAGCATGCGTGTGCTGCGCAACCAGGAGATAAATTCTGGATGGCGTTGCTGCTGGCTGTGGAAGGCCACCAGCGTCATCATGCGATCCCACTCGTAGGACGGGATTACGAGCTTACGCCCGCCCGTCATCTGGTACCGTCGGACGAGCTGTGTCGTTGCGTTCTTGCCGTTGGGCGGAAACTCACTGGTTCGCACGACGATGGGTGCATGGCCTTCGGCAAGATGCAGCACGCGCTCGATCTGCCGTTTCAGGGCACCGCCCTGGCTGCCTTTGTTGCAGAGAAAAATGCGGTTCCGCACCGTGTCGCCGCCGGGGAAAGTGACCGCAAGGTCCAGCGCGTGCACGCCCTCGAGATCGCCGAGGTTCACGGTGTCGATCTGGACGGTGTCGCCTGCTTCGATCGCGGCAAGACGGAACGCTGACATCAGCACATCTGCGAGGTCTTCCTCCTCGTCAGGGATCTCCGCGTGGTAGCTGAGGGAGAGGCGATCCCAGTGATCGGGGAGCGCACCAGCGTCTGGCGATAGTGAGGGTGAGCTTGATGCCACGACCTGCAGCGGGGGATGCTCTGCGGGTGTCGTCTCAGGGGGCGCTGCCGAGAATTGATCCATCGCGGCCTTTGCAGCCGCTTCGGCCTCGGCGCCGAACATCAGGCTCGGCGCAGCCGTGCTTTCTTCGCCCTGCATGACGCGCCAGCGCTGCTGCGTCGCCTCGAGCATCTTGCGCGTCGAAAGCCCGGCGATATCGGAGAAAAACTCGCCGCCAAAAACGGTTGTTGCAAGTGCCGCCGGGTCATCCGTGTGCTGGCCATCGCGCATCGCACTGCGCAAGCGGCGCCCGACAATCTGTTCAGCTTCGCTTCGATCCCGCGCATCGCGCAGCAGCACCGGCCCGGCCTTCTCGATGCGATCGATGAACGACTGCGGCAGGAAACTGCGGACTTCGTTGTAAAAATCACCAAGGATGGAAATCACGATGATCGCAGACGGCACACGATTGGCGATCTGGATCAGATCGCGGATTGCGCGCTGAAACCGATCCTCAGCGTCATCGTAAAAACGCAGATCCTCGACCTGATCGATGCAGAAGACGAGCGAGGCCTGACCAGCGGCGTGCATCAACTTTCCGAGCGATTCGATGATCTCGAAGGCGCGATCCTGGCCTTCATTCGGATCAAGCGCCGCGACGGTTTCGCTGCTCATCTCGTTCAGCTGGCGGCCATAGAAATACTGCCTCACGCGCTGGTCGACACGCGGATCTGCGCGATGGAGATAAAGCAGTGCCCGCACGATATTGATGTCGAGTTCCGCGTCGATGAAGGCGGGCGACGCGACAACCTGATCGGCCATCGTCGTGACGAGCCTTGCGAGCGCGATCGGATCGAGGTCGGCCTCGCGAAGCTGCTCAACCGCCTTGGCGTCAGCAAGAACGTCGGGAGCGACAAGGAGGTCCGCGAGGCGATGCAGGCCGCTCTCTCCCTGCGTGTCCGGATCATACGGCTTTTCGAGCGCATTTACGAGCCGCCGGAGAAAATACTCGGCGTAGTTCGTGACATCCGGCGTCATCTGCGCATAGCCGAAATAACCAACGCCCGTGCGATGGGTCGAGCACCGCAGCGCGCGGATCAGATGGGTTTTGCCGGCGCCGGACTGGCCGTGGAACAGCAGCATGCGTGCCGAGACTTGGCGACCACCCGCGACCTCACCGAGAAGCGTCGCAAACTTCTG
>JBCBXF010000009.1:6203-25657 GCA_039816705.1 Pseudomonadota bacterium
GACCTGTTCGACGTCGATCAGGTCGCGCTTCCAGACATCATCCTCCCACGTGATCGACTGCTCGAGCACTTCGGCCGTGCGGGCAGGATCAAGGAGCGATGCGGCGCTCGAATGTTGGGACTGAAGCGGCATCGCCTCTCGTCTCTCCGGATGTCAGTTTGCGGGCAGTGTGCAGGCCGAGCCGACGCGTCGCGCTCAATCTGGAACCTGAATGCAGTGCCATTGCGTGTTGCGATGTGAGATTGCCGACGCCTGAACATCACGCATGTTGTTCTTGTCCCTCAGATCTGCATTGACGAGTGCCAGCGCTCCATCCCGATGCGCGTTGGTGAGCCAATCTTTGAACGTTGCAGCGTCGAGCCCCCACTCCGGGTGCGAATCGCACACCGCTCGCCACACGTGTGAGATATACGCCTTGCGATTCCCTGACCACCCGGTCGCATTCTTTTTGGCCGCGCGGCGCACGGCACGTAGCAGCGCACTCCGGGAGGGGGCCGTTGCGGCTGGGCTTGCGGTCGTATTCGCCGCCGGGTCAAGTGTGGCCTGATCGTCGGTGGATTGAACTTTGTGGCATGCCGTCGGCGCGTCGACTGCTTGCGTTGCGATCCTGCTGAGCGGGCCTTTCCCGCCGGAAAAGTGACGGCGGATCAGCGCCTGTCGCATGCCTTTCAGATCTGCATTTGCGATCTCGAGATGTTGCGCTGCCAGCGCGGTCATCAGCCGTGCGTCGCCTGAGACATGACGCCGGGTCTCCAGAAGTTGGGCAGCGATGGCCCGGCCAGCCTTCGCGGAGAGCCGATTACTTGTGCCGATCTGGCGTTCGAGTGCCTTACCGAACGCGCTGCCGAGCGCCCGCGCGGCAAGTGCGTTGCGAATCTGACTGCTTGTTGCGCTTTCCGGGATCCGCAACGCCCAGCCGCGGCGTACCACCGCTGCGCGGAGACCACCCGCGGTATCGAGGCGCTTCAGCCGGGTGGCGCCTGCGGATGCGGGGAGGCCGAGCGCGCGGGCCACCAGCAGACGTTCCAGCGTGGCGGAGGACTTCGCGCCCTCAATCACAGAAAGGAAGCCTGCACCAAAAGCGTCGACCAGAGCGGCTCGCCCCTGCGGTGTGATCGCCAGAGCAGGATCGGCGTGAATGACACTCGCTTTTGAACCCGAGACGTAGAGAAAGCCCCGCTCAACGGCGCTCAACTGCCAGTCAGCGATGCTTGTCCGACGTTTTGTGGACGTGCCGTGCTCGGCGAGCAGTTTGGCTGGCCCAGTCAGCGCATCCACTGCGGCGGCGAGTGCGTTGGCATCGATTCCGGCCGGCTCTGAATGTTTTGCGCGGGACTTAGACCGTGACACGCCATGGGCAAACGTGACGAGCAGATACAAATCGCGGAGATCGAGATGGAGCGCCGTGTCAGCGGCAACGGAGCCCTCTGGCGCGGTCGTGCGATCAACGCCTTGCGCGCCTCTCTCCAATTGTCCTGATGCGCCATCCATCTAATGCCCGAGCCCTGACCGATTGTGAGGTGCATCCGGGACGCGGGACGGAGTTGGACGCGTGTGTGAGGCGAATCATCTGCCTGTTGCACGCTACAATGATCGAGCGAGACGCGATCGCCAAGGGAGCCGCTCACTTGCAAGCGGGGGAACACACGACTTTTCCGGTCTTTCTTGGAGGGCTCAGGTTTTCAGCAGGGTCTTAGTGGGCGGCTCAATGTGGCGAGGCGCTCGATCATGTCGGCAGCTTGAGGGCGCGTGGCGCTATCTTCGTCAGCAACTTCGGCGGCCAGAGCGCGCATTTCGCTGAGCAAACAGACGGCATCGGCCACTGCCTCAGAGGCTTCTTCCATAATCTCATCGTCTTGCAATGAACGGTGGATGCGCACCAGCATCGTGATCATTGTCCGCACATCAAGCTTCTCGTCATCTGCCAACGCCGCCTCGCCGTCACTCAGACTATACGCCATACGTCTCGTACCTCCGCGTTTGCAGTGATCGCGCACGTCTCACTCCTACCCACCCGGCTCGGCACCCAGGGACTGAACGATGTACGCCCGATCGTATGCCAGACTACCATATGCTCAAATTGTGCAGCACTAGTCGCCGACCTAGGTCCCGGCGCGTCACGTCGCATTAACGACATGATTTTCCTTTGTTTTACCGGTCTGGGAGGCGGCTGGACGGTCTTGGGAATTCAGGATTGTTCAGTTTGGCGCGCGTATCCTGACGTTCACGGACGTCCGGCAACTCTCCCTTAACGAGAAGATGGAAAAGTCGGAGCGTCGCGCGCTGCTTGGCACGGCCGGGTCTGCGCGGGACATTTGCATCTGGAGAAGTCATGTCGCGCGTCAATTCAATGCCATCACGCCATTGGTTCACCACTCGCCAAAGCGGGGCTCGGACAACCCGTCTTGCAGCGGCCGCTTTGCTGGCCCTCGGTCTCGCCGGATGCAGTACCGGCGGTTCGTTGCCGCCACTTGGCTATGCAGATGCCACGGGAACTGTAAAGGCCGGCTCAGCATCGGGCGCTGATGCGGCGCCAAAGGACAGCTGGGAGCGGACGCCGGAAGGGTCGTTCGACCATCGCGATTATTCCAAGACAGCGCTTGAGGTCCAGAGTGCGCGCAGGCTGATCAATGCGTACCGCGCCGAGAAAGGGCTTAAACCGCTCGCTCTGAACTCAAAGCTCACATTGGCGGCGAAGCGGCATTCACGTGATCTCGCGAAATGGGATCGGATCTCACATCACGGCTCTGATGGTTCGAACCCATGGAAGCGCGTGCAGCGTACCGGCTATAAAGCCCGGCTGACGGCCGAAAATGTCGGCACCGGCCAGATCACGATCGAGGAAGTCTTCAAGGGCTGGCAGGAAAGCCCGGGGCACAACAAAAATCTGTTGCTGCCCGATGCCGAAGAGATGGGTATCGCGCTCGTCCACGATCCCAAGACCGAGTTCAAAACCTTCTGGACGCTGGTGCTCGGCTCGCCGATTTCGTAACGCTGCGCCTAGCGCTCAAGCGATCAACTACACGTCAGCCGTGCTTGGATTTTTAAAGCGGGACAAGATGGAGATATCGAGCCCAAGTCGTTGCTTGGCCGCCAGATAGAACAGCACGGATGCCGCAACACGTGAAAGCGAGGTGGCGATGGCCGCGCCAACAAGTCCGTAGAGCGGGATCAGCGCGATGTTCAGCACGACGTTCAGAATGACGCTGCAGAAGAGCACGAGCGCGCAGGTGCGTTGTTCGCCCATCATGTTCATGACGAACTCGGCGGGCCCCACTGCGGCGCGAAGCATAATTCCGATGGCGAGGATTGCCATCACGCTGTAGCCGCTCATGAACTCGGCTCCGAACAGCCAGAGCAGCGGTTTGCCAACGATAAGCAGTCCGATGATTGCGAATAGCGACGGCCAGAACGTCCACTGCGCCGCATCTTTCACAAAGCGTTCAAGACCCTCACGATCACCACGCGCTTTCAGCGCTGAGATCCGGTTCGCGATGCTTGAGCCGACGGCATAGTGCACGAAGCTGACAAGACCGATCGTCTTGAGGGAGGCAAAATAAATCCCCGCGTCGCTCGGCGTCATGAAGTGTGAGATCGCGAGCACATCGATGTTGTAAAGCAGCAGGTCGATCCCCTCGACGAAGAGGATCGGCAATGCCGTGATCATCCAAAACCGGGTGTCATAGGCGCGTGGACCGGACGGTACGGTCTTCGCGAGCCGGCGCTGAAGCAGCACGGTCTGCACGAGATAGGTCACATAGGCCGCGACAACGGCACATGCAGCCGCGGTGGTCGCAACCATCGGGAGACCAAGCAACGCGGCGCCTCCCATCGCGAAGAGCAGCATCAACGGGCGCAAGATATAGGGCGGCACCAGCGCTATCTGCATCCAGTTGTAGGCGCGCCCAATGCAATCCTGTGCGTCGGTGAGAACGATCACGGGGACGCAAAAGAACACGATGTAGGCCGGCAGTAGATAATACTCCGCGACGATGCCCGGCATGAGCCATAGCACAGCGAGGGCAAGACCAGCGAGCAGGGTCGCGAGACCGAAGATGATCAGGCGGCCACGCAGGAGAATTCCGCGCAGGAGATCAAACTTACCCTGTTCGGTGTACTGCGGCAGAAAGCGCATCATCGACACATTAAGGCCGACGGACGACACCACGCTGAGGATCAGGACCCAAACCCATACAAAAACAAAGACCCCGTATTCAAAACTGCCCATCCAGCGCGCGAGAACAACCTGCGAGGCGAAGGCAATGCCTGCGCTCAAGACGCGGATGAAAAAAACCGTTAGAGCTGTCCGCTGGGCCTTCGCGCGATCCGTGTCCGAGCCTAGGGCTGCCCGAATGTCGGCGAGCCGTGCGCGCACGGTCTCAAGCAGGCCTTGCGCAGAGCTATCGGGTGGCGCCTGGTTGATTTCTGCGTCGCGCGGACTGGCCATGCGTTTCCGGCTCTCGATGTGGGCCACTCGTCATTTACGGCCCGGTGAAGCTTCGTTGTCAGCTTTTGCGGACGGTTGGATCGGCACTGCGGCTCCGACACGCGCGTGTCGGCAGGGATTTTGTACGGGCCCGTTCGCGGTCAGCAACAATCATCGCAACACCGCCCCAGGCCCAGCACTTCTCGGCGTCACCCAGTTGCGCATGCACGTTCGAGAAAAACTCCGCCATCCCCTGCGCGTGCGTCCCATGGCGGCTCTCAAGCAGCACTGCGACGGTCTTCAGGTCATCGTGCGTGAGGCGCGGCGTGGCCGGCAAGACATCGGCGGGATCGGTCCGCCGGGCAGAGATGGAAGGTGACGATGGCATTTGCGACTTCTGGCGACTGTTCGTGCGTGCTCCACCCAACGGATGCAACATCAACGCCAAGCCGGGAGCAGCAAGGCGATTGTTACGCCAGATGGATCGCCGCGCGATCAGCCGGAAAAACCGCCATCCTCGAGATAGGCAATCTCTTCGGGCGTCGACGCTCGACCAAGGATCGCGTTGCGATGCGGAAAGCGCCCGAAGCGGCGGATCGCATCGGCATGGATGTGCGCAAAACGGAGATTTTCTGCGACGCCGTGTGCTTCGAAAAGTGCGACACAGCGATTCTGCATCTCCATGTCTTCCGCGTGCATGAACGGCATATAAATGAAGGGACGCAGGTCGGCATCCACGGCCGCATCGTGCCCGGTGTCGATCGCGCGGATCGCGACCGCGAGCGCTTCGGCGTCGCTCGCGAACATCTCAGCCGTGTCGCGGAAGACGTTACGCGGAAACTGGTCGAGCACGATAATGAGGCCGAGCGCGCCTTCCGCCGTCTGCTCCCAGGCAGTGCACGCACCGCGTCGTGCGGCCTGTATCGTTGCGAGGAAGCGTGCCGTGATCTCCTGATCGAAGGCGTCGGACTTTGCAAACCACTTCTTCGGGCCGGCGTCTTTCCAGAAGCGGACAACAGTGCTGAAGGGCTCAATCATTAAAAGCTCTGCATGTCATGACGGTTCGCCTAACGTCGACGCCTCACCGATTGGTGTTAACCATGCTCGGCACAGTGCGCGCAGTCTAGCGATCTGTATTGAAGGGCCCGGGCAAGCCCGTGACACTCGAGGCGGTGAGCGGGCGCGTTGAACGCACCACGGTGCGGTCATCCCAGTTCGCGGCCTGCTGGCCCGGCTTCGCCTTCTTTTTCTTCCGCCAGCCACAGACCCAAGCGCGCACCTTCCGTCGCATATTTACCGGGCCGCCGCCGACGCGCGCTGCAACCGGCATCGTCGCCACCGTTGCGGGGAAAAAGAAGGTTTTCCAGATGCCGTTCTCAAAGCCATGCTGCAGTAGACTGGCCGCGCGGGCATTACGCAACCGCGCCGTCTCCGCACCAAGCACGATCGCAATGAGCCGCCGACCGTTGCGGGTTGCCGACGAGACGATATTGAAGCCGGATGCGCAGACGAACCCGGTTTTCATTCCGTCGGCTCCATCGAAGGTTCGTAGCAGCAAATTGAACGAGCGCAGGCGCGCCTTGCCGAACCGCATCGACGGTTTCGTGAAGATTGCAGCATGTTCCGGAAACTGGATGATGAGCGCGCGGGCAAGCCGCCCCATATCGCGCGCCGTTGAAAATTGCTGCTTCGCGTGAAGTCCGTTCGGGTTCACGAATTGTGAGCGGGTCATCCCAAGGCGACGGGCGGTCGCGTTCATGCGCTGCGCGAAGGCCGGGACGCTGCCGGAAATTTTCTCCGCGAACATGATCGCGACATCGTTCGCGGATTTGACAATCAGGGCATCAATGCCGACGCGCACCGTCATTCGCCCGCCGACAGGCAGGCCGATCTTGCTCGGCTGGACGGCACGCGCGGCCTTCGATGTGACGATGCTGTCCTGCATCGACAGGCGGCCGGCGCGGAGTTCTTCAAAGATGATGTAGACGGTCATCAACTTTGTGAGCGACGCCGGATGCCAGCGGGTGTCGGGCTCATCAGAATAAATTACGGCACCGTTTGACGCATCAAAAAGCAGTGCGGGGCCGGTCGCCGTGGCGGGGGATGGCGCGAGAAGCAGGACGAAAAAGCTCGCGAGCACACATGCGAGGCGAATTGCTGAGCAATGCCTCAGGGGACTGGTGTGGTGAACGTCGTCGCAGGACATGACGTGCGGGCTCTTTGAACGTGCGATGTGCGAGTCACGGTTTGCGGGCGGTTCGCACACTCTCCGACCTATCTGATCCGGATGGCGAGGTAAATCTCAGGCATCAGCCTGCCAAGGGGCTCGCTCACAAACTGTGATATTTCGGCGGTGACAACCACGTGACGCGTATGGTGTTTGCGAGCAAACGCCTTTGAGCTCGCTCTCGGCATTTCTGCGAAATGTCTGCGCTCTATTTGCGCGTCACGCGACGCTTGTGGCGTTTGCGAGCAAACGCCTTTGGTGCCCCCGGTCGGAATCGAACCGACACTCCCGAAGGAACGGGATTTTGAATCCCGCGCGTCTACCAATTCCGCCACAGGGGCCCGGGGCGTCGTATGGACGACTGCGCGCGACCATAGCCATCGCGACGCACCGGTCAATGTTTCGAGCAACTGACAGTCAGATGACCGGTGGTGGGGGATCGTCGGGGACTGGCGGGACTGGCTCTATGTTCCGCGCGGCGGCGATCGCCGCTTGTGCGCCGACGCCCCACTGCGACAATGCATTCGCCGTCTCGCCGCCAACCCCAGAAAGAACCTCGACGTCATCGCGCGGCACGATGTAGATCGTCCCCACCGTCATGACCGGCGCGGATGGCACGAAGATTGTCAGCGTCTCACCGCCGGTATCTTCCATGACAAAGCAGGGAACCTGCGCTGCTCCCGTACCAAGGCGCGCGAGCGCCGCCGGATACGCGTTCTGCTGTTCGGCAAAGCCGCGCAGCAGGGTCGAGATCATGCCGTATCCCGGCACATTCGACAGCACGCGCTCTTCGATGCGGTCGAATGTCCAGCCGCCAATCCTTGAACGCACGATCATGCCCATGAGCAGGCACGTCACGAGTAACGCACCGAGCGCAAGTCCGACTGCGGTTGCCTGGGTGTCGAACGTCTCGAGGCCGAATAGGTTCGTGACCGGTGTGAGAACGCTCTGCCAGAAGTCGTAAAGATACCAGGCGATCAGCAGCAGCGCCGCGACCGGTATCAGCGCCGCAGCGCCATAGAGGATGTTGGCACGCAACCAGCGGAACAGACGCATTCGAAGCCTCCCTTGCCAGGCCTTTCCCGTGGCCCGGCTTATACCGCAGTCTTCGCAATCGCGTCGGACGGAAACGCGCGCGGCGCGTCTCCAGCCTCCCAGGATTTGTGACGCACCATGATTGATTCAAAGGCCGGGCTGTCGATGAACGCTGCAAGCCAACGCTGCACGCACGGCCAGGGCTGTGCAGCGAACCATCCCCGATCGACGTGCGCGAACTGGCGGATAAATGGCAGCAGCGCCGCATCGGCAAGCGACCAGTTCCCACCCAGCAGTGCGCCAGACCCGCCAAGGCGCTGCTCCAGATCCTCTATGAAACCGGCAGCGCGTGCGCGCGGCGCGGATGCCGGTTCGTCGTAGCGGTCTGCATACTTGTAGCGATCGAGATCCGGCTTGAAGTGCTGCTCGCAGTCCGCAACCAGTTCATCGACCACTTCGCGCTCTGCCGACGTGCGCAACCAGTTGTCGGGGTCGTTGCGTGCGAGCGCCCATTTCATGATGTCGTAGCTTTCATCGATCACGACAGTACCGACTGCGCTTGCGACGACGAGGACCGGGACCGTCGCCTTGGGCGAGGCAGCGATCATTTCGGGGGGCTTGTTGCGAAGCAGCACCTCGCGCAGTTCGACGGTGATGCCGCTCGAGACGATCGCAAGACGTGCTCGCATGGCGTAGGGGCAGCGTCGGAAGCTGTAGAGCACGGGTGGGCCGACCGGCGCGGCAACGGCTGCTGCGCGCGTTGGCGAGGTGCCACGTGTCGGTTCAGGTTTGGTCATCTGTTGCACGTAGCGGATGGCACGCGGTTTGAAAAATCCGCGTTCGACAATTCCGGCACCGAACGATAGAGAGCCGCGATGCTTCGCACCCTTTATGATCGCTGCATGGCGCTTGCCGCCCATCGCCGGGCGCCGTCCTGGCTATTCGGCGTCTCGTTCATCGAAAGCTCGTTTTTTCCGATCCCGCCGGACGTGATGCTGATCCCGATGGTGATCGCGGAGCGGGCGAAGGCGGCGTGGTATGCTATTCTCTGCACTCTGGGCTCGGTGCTCGGCGCGCTGCTTGGCTATGCGATCGGCTATTTTTTGTTCGATGCGATCGGGCAGCCGGTCTTCGAGGCCTACGGCTACGCGGAGAAGTTTGCGAGCTTCCGGTCTGAATACAATGACTACGGCGCGTGGATTGTGCTCTTCGCCGGCGTCACGCCGTTTCCCTACAAAGTGATCACGATCGCGAGCGGTGCGACGGGGCTGAACCTTGTTGTTTTCATCATCGCAAGTATTGTCGCGCGCGGACTGCGGTTTGGCGTGCTGGCTGCGCTGCTTCACTGGTTCGGGCCGCCCATTCGCGACTTTATCGAAAAGCGGCTCGGGCTTGTGTTTACGGTGGGAATGATCGCGCTGATTGGCGGGTTTTTCGCGATCAAGTTCGTGATCTGAGACGCGGTCGCAGAAGGGTTTGCGATGATATCTGCGACACAGCCCGCAGCACGGTCAGGGCCCGGGTTTGGTTTGCTTTTGATTGTGGCGCTACTCGCCGCCGGCATCCTTGCGACAGCATGGGGCTATGAGATTTTCGGAGGCCTGGAACCTTGCCCGCTGTGTCTCAAGCAGCGGTGGGCGTACTACTTCAGTGTTCCGGCGCTGCTTGCGACGGTGGCGGTGTTCCGAGACTTGCGGGACGGCCCGGGTGCCATCCTGCTCACGCTTGTGATCGCGGCCTTTGCGGCCAACGCGATCTTGGCTGGCTATCACGCCGGGGCTGAGTGGAAGTTCTGGGCCGGGCCGGCATCCTGTGCAGGCGGGGGCGCGACCGGCGCACTCGACATTTCGGCCGGCACTCTGCTGCAATCGCTGGAGACGACACGCGTCATCCGCTGCGATGAAGCGCCATGGCGATTCCTCGGGTTGTCGTTTGCGGGATGGAACGTCATTTTTTCTGCGGCGTTCGCTGCGGCCTCACTCGCGGTCTTCCGCGCCAAACGTGCCCCAATTCTCTGAAAACAAACGGCTTTTTGCCGTTGAGAACGAATTAGCAACATTGCCTTCCTGAACAACTGTCAAGCTAAAAACCTTTTTGCCGCCTCAAAATCTTCAAACCGGCGCCGATTTGCACCGGCATACATCTCTTCGTCGCCCGGGGCACACAACGCCCTCGCGACACGGAACACAAGGGAGAGGGAGAGCGCATCATTCCAGAAGCGATTTGTGGAGCGGCGCATCGCGTATCACGAAGACGGCCCCCCATGAGTTGGCGAGATAAGTTTTGCGTATCGCATCGTGGCTCGTGTGCCGAACCGCTACCGGAATGATGAGAGTTGCTCGCGTATCCGTCCGCCAGTCCAGTATCGCGTTCAGGACTGTCAGCCGGCCTTTGCGACCGGACGCGTGTATCAGCGCCCAGCTGAAACCGGACCGAAGAAGTCTCGGGCAGCGAATGTTGAGAGTTCTGCGTCGGGTGGCCTGACCCGTTATCCCAGGCCCGTTTTCGAAGATCGGGGTCATGGCGACCCTGAATGAGTTGGCAGGCACGTCTGGTCGAGCACCAGCCCAAACCAAGGTCTCGCATGTCAGGTACTGCGTCGTGAGACCAAGCCCTCCTCCGGGCGTGTCTGTCATTTGAATGTGCCGCGTTCAGGCACTGCGCCAACCGCTTCCCCCAGCGATGGCAGGTGCTGGCCGAGAGTTTCCGGTTGCGTTGCGTACCGCGTCGCGTCTGCGTTTTCAGTCCAGTGTTTGTTCGCGTCCCGGCCTGCGTATCGGCCGCCTGCTCAAGTGGCGTTTGCGTCCCGGCGGCTTGCCGTCGGCTCTGTTCTGCGTTGTGTACCGCGTCCCTCAAAACCATCGTTCGTTGTGCTGACGGTATTTCTTTCCGCGTCGCCGTATCAGCATTCGATCCTGACCCACCCGTGTCACACCAAGAGTGCGGTTAACGCATCAAATGACACCGCCCTAGGAGGCCCTGATGAAACCGGTCCATATTTCTCCCGTCCAATGGGATCACGCAGTTGGTTACGCACGCCAGTCCTGTGCACGTATTTTTCGCCATGGCGGTAGCCCTGTCGATGCGATGTCCAGCTTCGGGCTGACAGGAGGCTCGATCGCGCTGCGTCGGGAGGAAAATTGGGGTGGAGCCGTGCAGCGTATTGCGTTGGCGCTTTGCGCGCCGACGCGCTGAAACTTAGACGGGCGCGCCGACGCGCTGAAACTTAGATGGGCGCGCCAACACGCTAAAACTAAGAGGAGCGCGCCAACGCGCTGAAAGAGAATCGGCGGCTCATCGTTCGTCCGCGCCACGCCTGCGTTCCCAGAAGCGCGCGCCCTTTGTGGCGGGCGTTTCGGGGACGGGTACAAGTTTGCCCGTAAACAGGATGAGGACCGCCGGCGCACCAGTTTGCGACCCACCGGCGGGCTCAAGGCTCACCGCGACGAGGGTGTTTGGGTAGCGCAGCGTTCCAGCTGTCGGGCCGGTGGTTACGGATGGAAATTCCACTCATGGTTTCCGAACCGATCAGAACAAGTGATTGCGGCCCATCACGCCCGCCATCGACTGCCTAGAGCTCATGACTTCTCGCATCTTTCGGTGCTCAGCTCGTCGCCGCAACGTCTCCACAAAGCCGCGTTAGCGCTACGGGCGGTGTTTGGTTGTGTGTAGCACTCGCCAATGAAAGGGTGCCGCACGTCCTGTCTTTCGTGAGCGTTTCATGTCCTGGTTTGCCACGTCCCGCGCCTTTGCCGTCGCCTTCAGCGCTTTGTGCATGTTTGTCGCTTCTGGTGTTGCCGCGCCAGCATCGGCGCAGAGCATAACGACCGTCAAAGCGCGGTTCGATGCGTGGATGGCCGGTTCCAGCGAGACAATGTCCGGGCGAATTCAAATGAATGCGCTTGCGTTTTCCGGGACAGTCAACGGGCGCACAACAAAGGGCGTGCGCTGCAAGGGATCGGTAATGCTCAACCTGCTGCTTGATGGCGGATCCGGAACGATGACCTGTAATGACGGGCGCAGCGGCACGTTTACATACAAGCTGACGAGCGCGCTGCCACCACGTGGCACAGGGACGGGCAGAATGAGCAACGGCAAAGTCGTGAAGTTCAAGATCTACCCCGGATGATGCGACCAGTTTGGGCTTGCCCTAATTCCCGGTTTTTCGGCGCAGCACCGCCACGAGGCGACGCGTTTCCGGCGCGCTCATTTCCCGACTGCGGGTGATCGCTTCGGCGAGTGCCCTGCGGCCCGCGCGAGATCGACCGAAATCATACAGTGCCATTGCGCGCTCAAGCGCCTGAGAAGTTTTCTCACCGCGGGGTGGCTGCGCCTGAACCGGATCGGCCCATCGCCAATATGGGTGAGACGGTGTGACTTTCGCCTGCCGGTTGCCAAGATGGTCCCAGAGCTCCGGCGAGATTGAAATGCTCGTCAACTGTCTGGAGGAAAATTTTTCCGCCCATGAAGGCGCCTGATACCATCGCCACGTGTTGGGGGAGTTTTTTGTTCGGCTGGTGATGCCGAGAAACGCGATCTTCGCGCGCAGTGCCGCAACATCTTGCTTCGCCTCTTCGGCCCATGCGCACAGTAGATCACACAGCGCTTCAAACGTGCCGCCATCCGCGACGAGGTCGATAAAGCAGATCGGCGCTGGCGCGGCGATGATCGCATCAGGTGCCAGACTTTCGGATGTGAGATAGGTTTTCATCGCACGCAGCGCGCGCGGGTGATCACGCGCGAGAGAGGCGGTGCCCCAGCTGCGGTTGGAGTAGCGGAGCAGCGTCAGCAATGGTGCGTCTGCCTCATCAGCAAAGCTGCCGCTCAGGAGATCGAACCAGCTTTCCGGGGAGCGGCCGACGAACACCATTCGCGATGCAGCTGTGCGCGCGATGATCTTGCCGGCCGTCGCTATGAATTCCTCGTCATGGCAGAGCGCGCTTCGCGGATTGCCAGGAACGAGCTGACCGAGTTGCTCCCGCCGAGACATATCCCAGCGGAACGGCAACACCGGCTCAGCGTCTTTCCTCACGCCTCGAGTTCTGCATCCCAGTAGAGATAGTCGAGCCAGCTCTCGTGCAGATAGTTCGGCGGGAAGGCGCGACCGTTGGCATGCAGTTCGTAGACCGTTGGGCGATAAGGCATCTGGCGCGGGATCATCCCAACAACATGTGGGAGTTTGTTGGCCTTGCGCAAATTACACGGGGCGCATGCTGTCGTCACATTGTCCCATCTCGTCTGGCCGCCGCGGGATCGCGGAACGACATGGTCAAACGTCAGATCTTCGCTGACGCCGCAATACTGGCAGGAAAACCGATCGCGCAAAAACACATTGAAGCGGGTGAAGGCCGGATACAGCGCCGGTTTCACATAGCTCTTGAGTGAGACCACACTCGGCAGCGCCATCTCAAAGGACGGGCTTTTGACGGCGTGCTCATACTCGGAAACGATGTTTACCCGGTCGAGGAACACCGCCTTCACGGTGTCCTGCCAGCTCCACAGCGACAGAGGATAGTAACTCAACGGCCGAAAATCGGCATTCAGAACAAGCGCCGGAAAACGATCTGGCGAGGCGGTGGCAGCGCTCATTGGCTGGCCCCTCCCTGTCTGGTTTCGATCAAGTTGAAAGCACACCTCCTGACGTGATGGCCGGATAATAGTCGCTCGTGTCAGTTCTGTGAAGTTGATGCGACAACGGGAACGCAGGTTGCGGGAAACACCCCCAGATCACGGGTTTTTGGCACCTGTTGCGGGTGTTGCAAGCTTGAGGAGGGGCGGCACGATGTCTTCGAATCGCCGGCAGATTTGCACGCCGGACGTGGCGAGATCGTCACTGACGTCGACGGGCAAACCGGTGTTGGAGGTCGCAGGGATCTGGTTCAGACGACCACCGATAAAGACGGGAATCGCTGCGGTCGCGAGGTTCTCGGCCAGGGCCGCCTGCAACCGTTCGGCGAAGGCGAGAGCCACGCCATTGTAGGTGCTGATCGCGATAGCGGACACATTCACTTCGGCTGCCGTCGCGGCGATCGCTTCGGGATCTGCGGTCATTCCGCCATCGATCACGCGGGTACCGCAGGCCTGCAAAAACCGGTCGAGCGCCATTTTGCCGTGACAGTGCACATCGGTGCTTGCGGTCAGGATCGTCAATCCACCTGCCTTGAGAGACGCCACATCAGCGTCTGACACCCGAGATCGCGCAACATTCGCAAACCCATCGAGTTCATCAATCAGCGACGCCTGAACAAAGGTGCGGCGCTCCGCGTTTGGCGTTCGATCCGCGAACGTTTCTTCAAGAGCGTAGCCCCCGAGGCGTCGCAGCGTAATGAGCATCTGGCACGGGTCGTTGATGTCGATGCCGGCAGACGCCAGACCTGCGATCGCGCGTTCGGCAAAGCGACGGCCCTCGATCACGAGCGTATCGACCATAGCGTCGGTGCAGCGCGTGTCGATCAGAGGCGCGAAAACCTCTGCTTCTTCTCGCAGCCGGTGCGCGAAACACTGCGCATCCACGATCTCGTCAATGTCCGGGATTCGGTCGTTCTCCATGACGGGGACGGGGTTGATGGCGTGTCCGCTCGGGCTTGTGCGCTGGCTGATGATGTCAGTCATGAGATAGCTGGCGAGACCGGCATAATTCTCCGCTGTCGTTCCGCGATAGCTCATCGTGCTGCCGTAGATCATGGTGCCGGGCGCGTCTGACACCCGTGCGAGGGCGCGCTGAAACGCAAGGCGGCGTACGGGATCAGTGAAGTGGTGGCCGAAGCAGTGGCTCAGCGTTCCGCCGCACAGCGTCTCGACGACGTGCTTTTCGAGCAGCGCCGCGCCGAGGCACGAGACCAGATCGCTGAACTGCGCGGCGAACCCATCATCAAGGTTTGAGTGGATCAGGACATCGACGGGTTGAGCCACAATCAGTCCGATGGCTTTCAACGTTGCAGTGGTTGCGGCGACATCATCCTCGAAACCCGGCGTGCGAAACGTGAAGTACTGCCCGAGATTGCCGATCGCGGTTGCGCCAGCCGAGAGCGCTGCCTGTGTATTCTCCAAGGCTGCTGGAAAGCCGAGGACGAAATCTCCGAAGTGCGGGGCGACCGGCGCGGCGCTCGCTATCGCGACAAAGTCTGCTTCGTCGGAGAGGATAAGTCCGGTGCCTTTTTGCGCGTGTGCGCGGTCTGCACGGGGGACGGCCATCGACCAATCAAGACAGAAGCCATAGCGATCCACGATGACACCACGTGCCTCGCATTGCGCGAAGATCGCTGCGCAGGCATCCCGGGTGCGTGAAGGATCGCGAAAGCCGACCTGCGCGTGTTGTGTGATGGTGCCGGATGCTGCGCATGCACGTTTGTAGCTCGCTTCGTCCGGCAGGCCGACGCACTCGAGAAAAGGGCTCGCACCGATCTGCCAGTTGGTGGCATCCGCTGCCCCTTCCGCGAGCAATTCGTCGCCTGACGGCCATGACGGATCAGGCGCCTGGATGAGTGGGGTCGATGGGTCGCGCGTCATGCGGGTATGGCGTCCGACACGCCACGGCGGGCCTGATAGGAGGCCCAGAGCAGACGTGCCGCGACGCTGCGCCAGGGACGCCAGCGTTCGGCATATGCGATGAGCTCCTGCGCCGACATCCGCTCCGCCGCGCCAAGCAATGCGGGAAGCTCGATCTGCAAGGCGAGATCGCCGGGAGCCCAGCCGTCTGCACGGCCGAGACAGAACATGATGTAAATGTCGGCTGTCCAGGGGCCGATCCCGTGGACGGCTGTCAGCGCGTCTCGCACCTCATCCGCGGGCATTTCTGAGTAGGCGTCGAAATCGATTGTGCCATCAACCACCGCCTTCGAGACGGCCCGGACGGTCTTGAGTTTCGGGCCGGAGAGACCGCCTTTTCGCAATGTGCTTTCACGGCGCCGTAGCAGCAACCCCGCTTCGAGCGGACCGGCGACTTTCTCGAAGCGTTGCCAGATGGCGGCGGCGGACGCGACGGACACCTGCTGCCCGATGACGATCCGCAACAGGCCGGGAAGGCCGCCGGGATTGAGCCGCAACGGCGGCGGGCCTCCGCGTTCACGCGCGGCACGCATAACCGGACATGTCTTGCACAGCGCGGTGACGCCGCGTGTCACGTCAGCTTTGGTTCGGATCAGCAAGGGGGATTGCGCCATACCCCAACCTGCCAGATGGCATCGCGCGTGGCCAAGCGCTATTCACGCGCGATGATCATGTCGGCGTCCTGCCAGAAACCGCTCCTGAGATTTGCGCCCAGTCCGAATGGACGGCTGCATCTCGGCCATGCGTACTCCGCGCTGGAGACCTGGCGCATGGCATCGGAACTCGATGGTGACGTTCTGTTGCGGATCGAGGACATCGACATCGGTCGCACGCGCGAGGCGTTTGTTGTCGGGATTGTTGAGGATCTCTCCTGGCTCGGCTTGAGCTGGTGCTCCCCGGTGCGGCGTCAGAGTGAGCATTTCCCAGATTATTCCTCCGCGGTTGATACACTGCGCGATCTCGGCCTGCTCTACCCATCGACGGCCACACGTCGACAGATCGCGGATGTTCTCGCCGCGGTTTCCGACTGGCCGAGCGACCCGGATGGCGCACCGCTTTATCCGCGCGATCTACTTGGCCCCGCAGTGCATCTTGAGCAGACGGGCGCGGCGTTGCGACTGGACATGCGAAAGGCCTGCGCGCTCACAAGCCATCGCGAGCCGTCGGGGTTGCGTTATAAGGCCCTCGACGCCGCGGGGCAGTTGACGCACTGCATCGCCCGTCCGCAGAAATGGGGGGATGTGCTGCTGGTGCGCAAGGATACACCGACAAGTTATCATCTCTCGGTGGTTGTCGATGATGCACTGCAGGGGATCACGCACGTGACGCGCGGCGCTGACCTCGAAGCTTCCACCGACATTCATGTGCTGCTGCAGGAGCTTCTCGGCCTTCCGCAACCGCTCTATTTCCACCATCCTCTGATCACGGATCTCAGCGGGAGAAAGCTCTCAAAACGGTTTCAGGACACGAGCCTCGCCGAGCTTCGCGCCGCGGGCTGGACGCCCGATGACGTGCGTGATGCCGTCTACAGTGTTTCATCAAGTAAACGCGCTCTGCCGGACTAATTTCCCTCCCTGTGAAGTCGATATTTTTATCCGCGCGGCTAACCATTGATTCATTTTTTCCTCTGCATGCTGAGCACTTGCGGCATGATTCGACCCTCTCGCGGTTATTTCCTTCCCTGCCGCGAAGGGCATTGGGGATGTCATGGTCGCAATCGACGGGCCATTTTCGGGTGATGAACGGGCACGCGGCTCCGCCGAGCTTGCTGTAAAGCTGCGTTCCGTTTTCGCTCGCGCAGCCCGACTGCCGCTGCTTCTGTTTCGTCGCACTGACGCGGAGCATGCCGCAAAGGCACAGCGGATTGCTCAGCAGGTCTCGCTGGCTGCGGGGCAAGCGAGCGCGATCATTGTGCAAGAACCGGCGCGGCTCACGCCTCAGGCAATGTCACTCTATCTCGACGGCCTATGTGACATTGCAGCGGAGCAGGCTCGTGCGCCGGATGTGTCGCGTGAGGAGATCCTGACGCAGCTCGATGCGATCGACTACGAATTTGCGGCCATCCGCACAGACATCGCGGACTATCTGCCACGCTGAGGGCGATCGCGTCCCACTATCGGATATGGAAGTTTGACTGGCGTTTTTCTCCATCGACCATTTCGATGATCCGCCACGAGCTTTCGTCGTTCAATGGCTGCCAGCGACGTTCTTCCTTGATGTAATTCCAGTCCTTGTCGTTCTGGTAGAACACCTGGACGCCTGACGCTTCGATGATGTTGAGGACTTCGTTGTCATGATAGTTCTGCGCGTCGAAGTCGGTGAGTGCTTTCTGAGCCATCTCCGAGTAAAGCTCGTTCAGCTCTAGCAGCATCTCGTTCACCGGTTCGCCGAGGGCGCTTACCGGCAGCCCGAGACGCTCAGCCTCGCGCGACGTGATGGGATAGGAGTGGGAGGGATATTCCGAGTTGAGATTCTGGCTGATGGTCTGACAGCGGGCATCGTCCTCAATGTGATAGCCGAGCACCTCCCGACAGATCTTCATCGACAGCGATGATGACCGATCGATCGCGCCGACGACGAGCGGATGAATGTGCTTGAAGATGTCCGTGTAGGGGTTGCCGTGATGGTCACGCGCATCCGTGTTCCAAAGGCGCACGATACGCGACAGCTCGTCCTGGCTGACGCTGACGCGCGAATTGTCAATCTCGTCGATCGGTGAGAGGTCGTGGCGCAGTGACGAATCGATCGCGGAGAGATGCGCCAGAGGGCCCATCTTAATGCGGTCCGCACCGAGCGCGATGATCGTTGCTGCAGAGGCGCACTCGAGCGGCACGAGCGCGTCGAGGTCGTCGACGTATTTGCGGATCAGGTGAACGATGCGCAGTGCTGCTTCCGGGTCGCCACCATCGGATTTCATGAAAAGGGCCGCGGTGTCGAGGTGTCCGACCCGCTTCAGCAGTTTGTAGAGGGCGAGTACATCGGCGTCACACACGCGGCCGCGATAGGACGTCCAGTATGACAAGACCTTGCGACCGCAGGCCTTTTCGATCCTGGCAAGCAACTCCTGGGTGCGCTCGAAAAGCATAGGAGGCTGCTTCACCCGCCGCCGCGCTGCCGCGCTTACAGGCTGGGCGGTTGGCAAATCGCTGTCCTCACGTTCAATCGGTTCGCCGTTGTCGTCGCGGGCGATCGCGCCCGGCGTGATGTCGTCCGTCATGATCGATGCTCCTTGATCAACAGCGCCGTATGTCCGGTCATGGTCTCATGTTCGAGGGCGCTACTCCGTTTCGCCACCGCGGTCATCGGGGCAGCACCGAGAGCAGCGCAGTGATCGTCATCATCGAGAGCAAGGTGCTGAGCGCGACAGTGCCGGAGACCGATGCGACGGCGCTCTCGTAGCGGCTTGCGAAGAGGAACGCGTTGGCTCCCGTTGGAACCGCGGCGAGGATCACAGCGACACCGAGCCAAAGCGGCGGCAAGTCGAGCAGAAGTCCGCCAATGGCCCACGCGGCAAGCGGCATGACCAGCAGCTTGAGGATTGTCATTGTCACCAGCGTCGCACCCTGGCCGGTGATGCGATATTTGGCGAGCGAAAGGCCCAGCGCGAAAAGCGCGCCCGGGATGCCGGCGGCTGCGAGATAGCTGATAATCCGATCCGGCGTTTCGGGAATTTCCAGACCAGTCGCCCGCCAAGCGCTCCCGGAAACGATCCCGATTAGGATCGGGTTGCGCGCCAAATCGCCGACCAGCCCGCGAAGAACGTCCGACCGGTTGCGCGCGGTGCTACCGTGCTGCGCGTTGCCGCTGCTGCGCAACGCCTCGTTTTGAAGGGTCGCCACGATCCACATCACCGGCGCATGGACGGCGACAACCACCGCAAGTGGGCCGACGGCAGCATCCCCGAAATAGCCCACAGCCAGTGGAATACCCATCATCACCGTGTTGCCAAAAGTTGCACCCATACCGATAGAAGCGCTGTCGGTGCCGGGTCGTTTGAGCAGGGCCGTCGTGGCGAACGTTGCGGCGCACCAGGTGATCGCGGCGCTGCCCATGAATGCGATCAACAGGTCGATTGATGACCCTTCCGGCATGCGAACCGTTGCCATGGTTCGGAACAACAGGGCCGGCATCGCGATCGTGAAGACAAAACTTGCGAGGCCACGATCTGCGGCTTCATCCAGAAGACCGATCCGTGCCGAGATCCATCCGAGGATGATC